>JANXXS010000143.1 GCA_025350505.1 Burkholderiales bacterium | reverse complement strand
ATCATCCTGGTCGGCCACGTCACCAAGGACGGCGCGCTGGCCGGGCCGCGCGTCATGGAGCACATCGTCGACACCGTGCTCTATTTCGAAGGCGACACGCACTCGAGCTTTCGCCTGGTGCGGGCGATCAAGAACCGCTTCGGCGCGGTCAACGAGATCGGCGTCTTCGCGATGACCGAAAAGGGCTTGAAGGGCGTCGCCAACCCGAGCGCGATCTTTCTCTCGACGCACGGCGATCCGGTCGCCGGCTCCTGCGTGCTGGTCACGCTCGAAGGCACGCGGCCGCTGCTCGTCGAAGTGCAGGCGCTGGTCGACTCGGGCGGCCCGAGCCCGCGGCGCCTCTCGGTCGGCCTCGACCGCGATCGCCTGGCCATGATGCTGGCCGTGCTGCACCGCCACGCCGGCATCGCCGCGCTCGATCAGGACGTGTTCGTCAACGCCGTCGGCCGCGTGCGCAACAGCGAGCCGGCCGCCGACCTCGCCGTGATGCTGGCGATCCAGTCGAGCCTGCGCGGCAAGCCCTTGCCGCGCGGCTTCATCGCCTTCGGCGAGGTCGGCCTGGCCGGCGAGATCCGGCCGGCGCCGCGCGGCCAGGAGCGCCTGCGCGAGGCGGCCAAGCTGGGCTTTTCCGTCGCCATCGTGCCGAAGGCCAACGCACCGAAAGGCGCCGCGGCGAAGGGCTTCGAAGGCCTGACGATCCACGCCGTCGAGCGCATCGAAGAGGCGATCGAGCGCGTCCGCTCGCTGTGAGGGAAGGCTCGGCGTGAATCCGTTCCTGGGCTGGGCGCTCGCTGCCGTCTTCGCCTATGTGTCGTGGCATGTCTACTCGTGGCCGGGACTGGCGATGGCGACGAGCGCGATCGTGTTCTGGCTGCTGCTGCAGTTCAACCGCGCGCTTCGCGTCATGAAGAAAGCCGCCGATTCGCCGCTCGCCGAAGTGCCCAGCGCCGTCATGTTCCACGCCGGGTTGCACGAGGGCATGACGATGCTGCAGATCGTCGCCCGGACGAACAGCATCGGCCGCAAGGTCGAAGGCGGCGACGACGACTGGCGCTGGAGCGACCCGGGCGGCAGCAGCGTCAGCCTGCACTTCGAGCGCGGCAAACTGAAAAGCTGGCAGATCGAGCGACCGGAGTAAAATAGGCGGTTAGCACGCCACCGGGAGCTCGCCATGACGATGAGCGGCAACCTGTCGCTGCACGACCCGGCGGCGAAGACCTGGCGGCACTGGAAGTTGCCCGGCGACAACCCGCGTCCCTACGCGGTCTGGGTCGACGAGCGCGACAAGGTCTGGGTCAGCGACTTTAGCGGCAACGCGATCTTCCGCTTCGATCCCGACGCTGAACGCTTCGAGCGATTCGGCTTTCCGCGCGAGGCGGCAGCGTTCGCCAGATCCTCGGTCGCCCCGGCGAGGTGTGGCTGCCCGAAAGCGGCACCGAGCACATCTCGGTGATCCGGTCGGCCACCTAGAATCAGCCCCCCGAAGGACAAGACGGAGAGCGCCATGTCGATGGCCGATCGCGACGGAAAGATCTGGATGGACGGCACGCTCGTCGAGTGGCGCGACGCCAAGATCCACGTCCTCACGCACACCTTGCACTACGGCTGCGGCGCGTTCGAGGGCGTGCGCGCCTACAACACCGTCCACGGCACGGCGATCTTTCGTCTCCAGGAGCACACCGAACGACTCTTCAACAGCGCCAAGATCCTGCGCATGAAGATCCATCTCCTTCGCCGAGGTCGCCGAGGCTCAGCGCACCGTGGTGCGCGAGAACAAGCTCGAGTCCTGCTACCTCCGCCCACTGACCTGGATCGGCTCCGAGAAGCTCGGCGTCTCGCCGAAGGGCAACACCGTGCACCTGATGATCGCCGCCTGGCCCTGGGGTGCCTACCTCGGCGAAGACGGCATGAAGCGCGGCATCCGCGTCAAGACCTCGAGCTACACGCGGCACCACGTCAACATCACGATGACGCAGGCCAAGGCGGTCTCGAACTACACCAACTCGATCCTCGCCAACATGGAGGCGCTCGACGACGGCTACGACGAGGCGCTGCTGCTCGACGCGAGCGGCTTCGTCAGCGAAGGCGCCGGCGAGAACATCTTCATCATCAAGAAGGGCGTCGTCTACACGCCCGATCTTTCGGCCGGCGCGCTCAACGGCATCACGCGCAACACCATCCTCGCGATCTGCAACGACCTGGGCCTGAAGCTGGTCGAAAAGCGGATCACCCGCGACGAGGTCTACATCTGCGACGAGGCTTTCTTCACCGGCACCGCCGCCGAAGTGACGCCGATCCGCGAGCTCGACCGCATCGAGCTCGGCGCAGGCAGTCGCGGCCCGATCACGGAGAAGATCCAGAGTGCGTTCTTCGACATCGTCAACGGCCGCAATCCCAAGTACGCCGAATGGCTGACCAAGGTGTGATGGCGATGGCGACCAGCGATCCGACCAAGAGCGCCGTCGTGGAGCTCACCGCCGCCGAGCTGCAGGGCCCGGGCGTGATCTTCTGCCCCAACCCGAAGATGCACCTGTGGAGCACCCATCCGCGCGTCTTCATCGATGTCGCCAGCACCGGCTCGGGCAAGTGCCCGTACTGCGGCACGGAATACAGGCTCAAGGCCGGCGAGAAGGTCCACTCGTCGCACTGATCGGGCCGCCGTCATCCTGAGCGCAGGCGAAGGATCTCATCGGCGGCGAGATCCTTCACTTCGTTCAGGATGACAAACACCCTCGTCGTCGCGCCACAATGGATCGGCGATGCGGTGATGGCCGAGCCGCTGCTCGCCGCGCTCGCCGCGCGCGGCGAAACGCTCAGCGTCGCCGCCCTGCCCTGGGTCGCGCCGGTGTTCCGGGCGATGCCGCAGGTGGGCGAGAGCGTCGAGCTGCCGTTCGCGCATGGTCGCCTCGACTGGGCGGCGCGCCGACGTGTCGCATCGAGCTTGCGCGGCCGCTTCGACGCTGCCTACGTGCTGCCGAACTCGATCAAGTCGGCGCTCGTGCCTTGGCTCGCAAGAGTGCCCTTGCGCATCGGCTACCAGGGTGAGGGCCGCATGCTGCTGCTCAATCGGCGGCTGCCGAATCCCGAGGGACGGCCGCCCATGGTGGCCTTCTATGGTGCACTCGCGGGCGCCGACTTCGACGCCTCGTCGCGACCGAGCCTGCATCTCGACGGCGCCGCGATCGACGCGGTGCTGAGCGCGTCAGGACTGCCCCGGCGCGGCTTCTGGGTCTTCGCGCCCGGCGCCGAGTACGGGCCGGCCAAGCGATGGCCGGCGGACCACTATGCGGCCCTCGCTCGCTCGCTGCACGCGGCCGATGGCGCGCCCATCGTGCTGCTCGGCTCGAAGGGCGAGGCGGCTCTTTGCGAATCGATCGCCGCCGACGCGCCCGGCGCCTGCCGCGTGCTCGCCGGCAAGACCTCGCTGTTCGACGCGATGGCGCTGATCGCCGCGTCGCGCGGCCTCGCCAGCAACGACTCGGGCCTGATGCACGTCGCGGCAGGCTTCGGCGTGGCCCAGGTCGCGGTATTCGGCTCGACCAGTCCCGAGCACACGCCGCCGCTCAATGCCGACGCCCGCGTGCTCTGGCTCAAGGACGAGCTGAAGCTCGACTGCATGCCCTGCTTCGATCGCACCTGCCGCTTCGGTCACTACGCCTGCCTGGTCGGCGTCTCGCCCGATCGCGTCGAAGCCGCGCTACGCGACGCGACGCAAGCTCAGAGCGAGAACTTGCCGGCGTAGACGATCGGCCCGGTCGCCTTGCCGGTGGGTGAGCCGCCGAGCGGCTCGATCGTCACGGCCAGCGTGTCGACGCCGGCCAGCACGCTGCCGCGCAACGCGACCGTGCCGCTGCCGCCGGGCAGCACGCCGAGCGAGCGCGGCGCGCCGTCCTTCGGCACCGCCCAAAGCTCGAGCGAGCGATCCGCCTGCACCGAAACCGGAACGATGGGGCGCGTCACCAGCGTCGAGCCGTCGCCGCTGATGCTGGCGACGAGCGACGCCGGCTGCGCGGCGCCCGGCACGGCATTGGTGGCGGCGAGCACGACCACCACCGGCGGCGGCAGCGCCCGCGGGTTGGCCAGGATCACGGCGAGGCCGATCGCGGCGATGCTGGCAAAGGCGGTGAGGCCCCGCCAGAACGAGAGTCGTTGCCAGGCGCCGGGCGCGGCCTTCGTTTGGCCGCCGCCGATCCGCTCGGAGACGCGGCGCCAGACCTCGCCCGAAGGCTGCACCGGCGCGATCGGCGCGGTCAGCGGCATCAGCCGCTCCTGCCAGGCGCGTGTCGCCTGGCGCAGCAATGCGTGCGCCGGCAGCAGGCTTTCGAAGCGACGGCGCGCACCGCCGCGCAAGGTGCCGGCGACGTATTCCGCGGCCAGGCGGTCGGCGAGATCGGGGCGACCGTAGTCCATCAGTCGTCCTTTCCGTCGCGCACGACAGCGCCTTGCAAGCAGCCCTTCAAGGTCATCAGGGCGCGCCGCACCCAAGACTTGACCGTGCCGAGCGGCTGGCGCATCTGCTGCGCCACCTCGGCGTGGCTGAGGCCCTGGTAGAAGGCGAGCGCGACGCTCTGCCGTTGCAGGGCCGTGAGCTTGTCCATGCACTGGGTGACCGCGCGCGCATCCGTGGCCCGGCTCAGGAGATCGAGCGGGCCGGGCGCTGCATCAGCCACGGTGTCGTACACGTCTTCGTCCTCGGCATCGGCGCCGCCGGCGGCGGAACCCAGGGTCTGCATTTGCGGCTGCGTCTGCACGCGCCGCAGGCTGTCGATCGCACGGTTGCGGGCGATGCTGGTCAGCCATGTGAGGGGCTGGCTCTGCGCAGCGTCGAAGCTCTGTGCAGCGCGCCAGACGTTGACGTAGACCTCCTGCAGGATGTCCTCGGCCTGGGCGCGATCGCGGTTGATACGCAGCACCACGGCGAACAGATGCGAGCTGGTTCGCTCGTAAAGCGTGGCAAAAGCCGCACGGTCGCCGAGGCCGGCGCGGGCGAGCAAGCGAGACAGATCGAGGCTGCGCTCGGTCCAGTCGGCAGCGGGTTTGACCATGAAGCGGGTTCGGGACGGCGGGCCTACGGGCCTTCCTACAATTCAGCGCTGGAGACTAACCGAAGAACTCGATGCGCCGTCCGAAGCCCCCCGCACCCTCGATCGGCTCCGCCGACGACGTCGAAGTCGAGTTCTACGAGGCGATGCGACGCGGCGACATCGATCGGCTGATGGCGCTCTGGTCCGACGAGGAGGAGATCAGCTGCGTCCATCCCGGCGGTCCACGCCTGATCGGTGCGGTCGCGATCCGCGCCGCCTTCGACGCCATGTTCGCGGTCGGCGCGATCGATGCACGGCCGGAAAAGGTGCGCCGTCTCGACACCCATTCCACCGCCGTGCACAGCGTGCTCGAGCGGGTCCGCGTCATGTCGCCCGATGGCGAGCGCTTTGCGTGGGTCGTCGCGACCAACGTCTATCTCAAGGCAGCGCAAGGCTGGCGGCTGGTCGCACACCACGCCAGCCCCGGCACGGCGAGCGAAGTGCAGGACAGCACCGAGACGGCGTCTACCCTGCACTGATGGCGTCGGCCCCGGATTTCGCCGCGCCGCGCTGGCTGCCCGGCGGCCACGCGCAAACGATCTGGCCGGCGCTGTTCAGCCGCCGCTACGACGGCAAGGCGCCGACGTTCCGGCGCGAGCGCTGGACCACGCCGGACCACGACTTCGTCGACGTCGACTGGCTCGGCGACGACGCCGACGCGACGCTGCTCGTGCTCTTCCACGGCCTCGAAGGCTCGTCGTCCAGCCACTACGCGCAAGCCTTCGCGGCCGAGACACAGCGGCGCGGCTGGCGCTTCGCGATCCCGCACTTTCGCGGCTGCTCCGGCGAGATCAATCTTGCGCCGCGCGCCTATCACTCCGGCGACTGGGAGGAAGTGGGCTGGCTGCTCGGCCGCTTTCGCGCCTTGCATCGCGGTCCCATCGTCGCGGCCGGCGTCTCGCTCGGCGGCAACGCCTTGCTTCGCTACGCAGAGGAAGCCGGCACGAGCGCGGCGAACAACGTTCGTGCTCTCGCCGCCGTCTCGGCGCCGCTCGACCTCGACGCCGGCGCCAACGCGATCGGCCGCGGCTTCGGGCGGCAGGTCTACACGCGCATGTTCCTGCGCTCGATGAAGCCGAAGGCGCTCGTCAAGCTGGCGCAGCATCCGGGCCTCTTCGACGGCGCACGCCTGCGCCGGGCACATGATCTGCGCGAGTTCGACGATGTCTTCACGGCGCCGCTGCACGGCTTTCGCGACGCCGCCGACTACTACGCACGCGGCTCGGCCAAGCCGCGCCTGGCGCAGATCGGCGTGCCGGCGCTGGTGCTGAACGCGAAGAACGATCCCTTCCTTCCTGCGGCCGCCTTGCCCGGCGCGGCCGAGGTCGGTCGCCATGTCACGCTCTGGCAACCGGTGCAGGGCGGCCACGTCGGCTTTGCCGCGGGTCGCTGGCCGGGCCATGTGCAGGACTTGCCCGCGCGCGTCGCGGGGTGGCTGGCCGCGCACCTGTAGCGGGCGTGTCGGCGGACCACAATCCGCCGATGGATCCGATCGTCGAAGCGGCGCTGAAGAAGTGGCCGAATGTGCCGCACTGCTACGGCTGGCTGGCGCTCGACGCGCGCGGCGACTGGTACATGCGCGACGACCGCATCCAGGCCGCCGGGCCCTTTCCGCGCGTCAAGGGCAGCCGCATCGAGCACGAGAAGCTGCGCGAATTCATCGCCCGCAACTACGCCAGCGACGCCGAGGGCGCGTGGTTCTTCCAGAACGGGCCGCAGCGCGTCTACGTCGAGCTCGAGGCGGCGCCCTGGGTCTGGCGGCTGCAAACGGAGGAAGCGGGCAAGCTCGCCATGACGAGCCACACCGGTCGCCCCGCCGTGCCGGGCGAAGCGATGGTCGACGAAGCCGGGCGCTTGTTCATCGCTTCCGACATCGGCCTCGGCCTCGTGCACACGCTCGACATCGAACTCGCCGCCGATGCCATCGAGCGCGGCGACTGGCAGCCGCACGAGCAGAGCTTCGCGGCGCTGGTCGAGCGCTTCGGCTATCGCCTGAAACCGGCGCCGGTCGCAGGCGCCTGAGCGGCGCGGCCGGTGGCCGCGCCGACGCTCACTTGGCCGCGTTGACCATGTAGGTGACGACGGCCTTGATCTCGGCGTCGCTCGCCGTCGATCCGCCCTTGGGCGGCATCGCGCCCTTGCCCTTGATGGCGCTCGCGGTCAGGGCGTCGATGCCCTGCGCGATACGTGGCGCCCAGGCCGCCTTGTCGCCGACCTTGGGCGCACCAGCGACGCCGGCAAGATGGCAGGCCCCGCAGATCTGGCCGAAGAGGGCCGGCGGTGCACCCGCGTCGGCCTTCGCGGCGGCGGGTGCGGCAGCGATCGTGGTCGTGGTCGTGGTCGTGGGAGCGGCCGTCGGCGTCGGCGCCGAGGCAGCGGGAGCGGCGGCCGACGCGGCCGGCTTGGCCTCGGCGGCAGGCGTCGCAGCAGCCACTGCGGTACCCGACGCGGCGGGCGCGGGCGCTGCCGGCTCGGCAAAGCTGGCACCTGCCTTGTTCGCCATGTAGACGACCGCGCGGCCGATCTCGAAGTCGCTGAAGTCGCCGCCGCCTTGCGCCGGCATCTGGTTCTTGCCGCCCAGCGCGGAGTGGAGCAGCGCCTCGTAGCCGGTCTTGATGCGCGGCGCCCAGGCCGCGGCGTCGCCGAGCTTGGGTGCGCCGAGCGCGCCGGCGGTGTGGCAGGCGGTGCATTGCGCGCCGAACACCTGCTCGCCTGACTTCATCGAGGCGACGTCCGAGACGTCCTTGATCTCGACGTGACCGACCGGCTGGATCCGCTCGGCCACCGCCTTGGGCGTCAGCGCGTCGCTACCGGCCGCAGGTCGATCCTGGCTGGTGACGTACATGACGAGCAGGACGATGCCGAAGATCGGCACCACGAAGGCATAGAGAACCGCGAGGATCAGCTGCTTGGGTGTCTTGATGGGGCCTTCGTGCGGGCCGTCGATCTCGTTCGGTTCGTGCGCGTCGGTCA
>JANXXS010000073.1 GCA_025350505.1 Burkholderiales bacterium | reverse complement strand
TTTGCTGTGAGTAGGCAGCATATAGGCAATCCGCCTTATGTCGAGACCGACGAGGGCGAGTACATCCCATTCGCCTTCCTCATAGACTCGCCGCCCTCCTTTGCCTGCGCGACGGACATGAAACATGTAGGCGGGAATGTGAGTGGATCGTTGGGGAACTGAGCGCTGCGTGCGGGTCGACTTGACCTGGACTCGAATTAGTCGACTTCCAATCTCTACTGCAACATCGTAGGGACAGTTCTGGTCAGCCATGAAAGCTCGCCAACCACTGAGCAGCAGATCAGCACATACTAGATGTTCAGCCGCAATACCAACAGCAAGATCGGTCACAACACAGTCGATGCTGTCTGATTCGATCGCCCTGAGCAGTTCGCGTGAATCGCCGTGATGCAGTACCGTTGTCAAAAAAGCCCTCCTTCGATCACTGTCATGGTTAAGTCGTTGGCATACGCCTCGGCTTTTAGCAGGCGTTTACGCTGCGTGTCGGTCAACCCTAATCGGTAGAGGATCGGGTTTACCGTGCTCCAGTAGCACACCTCGCAAAACAGACATTTCTCCGATGCCCACCGGGGGCGCGGGCGGGTAGCGGGAACCACACCGCATACCCCGCAGTAGCCCTCAGACAGCCGCAGCGCGTGGGTTAGACCGGATCGGCACATCTTTAGCCCGATTATCTGTTCTGCCGTCAGAGAGCCTGCGGGTACACGTGCCCACATTTTGCCGTTCTCTCCGAGCTCGAGGGTTGCGCCCTGTTCGCGCAACATAGCAATAATGGCGATCTGGTTGTCGTAGCGGGAGCAGAAAAATATGGCGTGTATCTCTGCATCGATCTCCGCAAACTCTGTCGTTGGGGCGGTCATTCGTCACCGTCCGCATCCCCGAAAAACTCCTCGACGCCGCTGTTTGGAGTAGCCAACGATGATGACGACGGACGATTTCCCGGCACAGTATATGATTCGTCATCATCATTATTACTAAGACTAGTGTCTGTTTGTACACTAGTCAATACAAACACAGACAGAGGATTTCTCATGCCGTCAAACTTGACTTTTTTATCCAGTTCGCGAACGCGCCCTTCGGTGCGCAGCTCGACGATCAGATCGCGAATGTAGCGTTTGTCTAATTCAATGACGGCGCTGAGCGTGTGCGCGTTGAAATAGTCCATGTCTTCAACGGCGTCAAGAATCAGTTTCTTGTTGATTTTGTTGGCATTCAGTTTTTTGGCGGCTTCGGCGGTTTCGGATTCCTCTTCGTCCAGACATTTGACGAACATCGTTTCGGACTGCATCATAAGCTGATATTTCGACTTCTTGACGCCGCGCCCGCTGATTTCATAATCCCAGACCATATCCCCTGCGTTTATGTATTTCTGCCCAGACAGTACAGCGACAATATCACAGGAGGAGACGAACGCGCTGCTCCCTGAGACGCGGTTCACGCCGGTGGCAAACTTGTCTTTATTGGTATGGCTGATCAGGAGCACGGTACAGTTTTTTTGCGCCCACCGCCTCAGTTTCTTGAAAGCGGGTCCAACAATGGCGGCGTCGTTCCAATCGCGCAGGGATGCATACGCTTCTCTTGCTGTATCGATCACGACGAGTTTTGGAGCGGACGGCATAGACTCGACCATCGAGAGAAACATCTGCCAGCCGACGGGGGTATGCATATCAAACGGCGTACAGCAGACAAAGTAGTTCTCCATGTCGAGTTTTCCGCGCTGCGTGAGTCGCGCTTTGATTTCGTGACCGCCGTCCTCCAGCCCAAAATACGCGACGCATCCGTTTTCATGGATCGGGAAACGCCCCATCATTAACGGATTGGAAGCGACGTCCTCGAGTATCTGCAGCGATACAAGACTTTTGCCTTCTTTTGCCGCGCCTGAAAAGCAGATCAGCTTATTGGCAGGGAGAAACCCTTCGGCAATCGACGGCGGCGGTTCACCCACCGAATCGAGAAAATCTTTCAACGAGAGAAGTTGCGGCAGTTCGTCTTCGCCGTTCTCTTCCGTGAGGAGTTCCGCCGCTGCTTTCAGAATGAGGTCGTATGCCGCGCGTCGCACCTCGGCGTCGAGAAAACGTTCCTTCATAAACCGACTGACAAAATCAAAATATTGCGTGGGGGTCATGTCGAGCGCACGCGCCCAGAATAGGTCATCCATTGGTAGTAGCGTTCCCGTCGATGTGTGCATGATGATGGCGACGAATGGTTACTGTGCCGTGTTTTCGCCGTCGTCGCCATCATCAGCGTATGTTTTAGGTAGAATTAAATGCGCTATTGCGCCGAGTCGTCTCGCTCTATGTCCATCCGACCATCGTCTCCATTTCGTCTTCGGTGATCGGTCGTGCGCCGCGGCTTGCGCTGGCTTTGGTGCGTATCAGGTCGAGCGCGTCGGCTTTGTTGAGCTTGAGGTCGCGCACCAGCCACGCCGCTGCCGCCGTAAGGTCGTGGTGACGCTTGCCTTCGGGAAAGCCCTTCTCTGCCCATCGCCT
Organism: Burkholderiales bacterium; assembly: GCA_025350505.1. Taxonomy (GTDB): domain Bacteria; phylum Pseudomonadota; class Gammaproteobacteria; order Burkholderiales; family Burkholderiaceae_C; genus Schlegelella_A. The sequence continues at coordinate 4,331 of JANXXS010000073.1, read as the reverse complement.
GAGACCAGAATTGATCACGCCGAGCGCGTTATAGGTCGTTGCGCGGACCGGGGCGGAGACAATGGCGCTGCGCTCTTCGGGAGGAAGTATCGCGCTCCCCCACGTGCCGAATGTGTGTTTTACGCGCGTTGGTTCGTGCCAGAGGATTTCGACGGGTCGCTTACCCCCGTTTTTGTAATTGTAAGTGCCGGGAACGCGCAGGATACGCGCAGGATCGCAGCAGGAAGGATCGGCGTGTGCGCCGGGAGCCGCACCGCCAATAACGCGTACAAAGCGTTTGAGCGTCTTTTTGTAATACAGCCGGTCTTCGTCGGCGGGAAGCGCGACGGGGGCTACGAGCAGCCAGTAAGCATGAACGCCGCCGCCGCTGCACACGGCGATATGCGGTCTCGGGAGACCCGACACGTCGGGACGTAATGGCATAGAGGAAGTCAACATTCCCGATGCAAACGCTGCGCCGTCATCTCCCCCGTCTATATCAGCAAACAGCACGGCGGCGTGCTGTACGTCTGTCTGTGAGCCACTACGACCTATCCGTGGGAGGACGCCGAAATAGACGTCATACTCATCAGCACGCATCCGGCAGTAATCTGCCGCTGCCGCCAGCCGACTGAGCGCGAACCACTCGCGCAGCACGTATTTCGATCCCTGTTTCAAGCAGCGTATTTCAAGACGCAGCGCGTCATTTTCGGGATAGCCGCCGAAGAGTGCGGCAAAAAAAGTGGTAATGTCCTGTGTCTGCACGTTCGATCTCCTGATTTAGACCTGCTTACAGCGGGGCGTATGGTTTTTACCGTCAGGCGCATGACACTCAGGGCAGGACGCACCGCTCGTATTCATAAGATTTCTGTCGCCGCCCGGCGCGGAGTCGTTGTTCTGTTGGGGTGAGACGGTGCGAACCGGCTCCTCCTCGCGTCTCTCGTCGTCGTCCTCGAGCGACAGATCGATGTTGCAGCCGTCTCGCATCGCCCGCGCCTTCGCCCTCGTTTCCGCCATGCGGATCAGCGCGGTGGCAATTGCAGCCGAAACGTTTTTCGACGATGCGTCTCCGATTCCCGTGAATATGCGGTCTTCTCCCGCGCCTTTTCCCGGCGACCGGAACGTCACGGTGGCGAAAACAATGGCGACGTAGTTGTTTTCCTCTTTGGGAACCTGATAGAGTTCGGTGCGAATGGAGTGAAGCCCCTTCTCATGCGCGGCATTGAGCAGCCCCGGATAAAGGATGATGGTCTTGCCCTGGCGTTCGATCGTGTGTTCTTTTTTCAACGTTTTGTCCTCATGCGCTCTCGGTAGCGAATCGTCAAATGCTGTATCTGGTACTCCTCCATGCAGTCGAGCGCACGAAGAGCGGCTGTCAGTGTTTCGTAAATCCCGCACGGTTCATCGTTGATATGGAGTAACCACATAGGCTGACCTCAAAAACAGGATTGGATAAGAGAGGTAAAAGGGGGCTGCTATTTGTTACCTTGCGCGGCAGCCGTCGCGCCTATCCGTTGAATGGAGTCGGGTTTCGATCGTCACACGGTACAGCAAGCGGACTAGACGACCGGAGGCGTCACCGGTACGATTTCCGCCTCGATGTCGGCTTTGAGTGCGGCAAGCCCGGTTGCGAGAGACGAGAGGTCGGGAGCGCCTGCAGTCACCTGCGCCTGCAGCGCAGCAACCGTTGCCGCGTTCGCGGCATCCTTTGCCTGCTGCTGCGCTTTGTAGGTGTCGAAGTCGATTTTAGCGGTCGCCAGATCGTTTGCGAGGGTCGTAACGTCTACGGACATGTTGAAACTCCTGTGTGTGAGATAGGCTGACCAGAGAGCCAGCAGGATTATGAGGATGAGCATGGTTTTGCTCCTGTCGTGCGCCCCGGTTCGGCGGGGCGCTTCCCGTTTGCACTCTGCAAATTATCCCAATCCGTTGCCTGCGCCGGAGCCGTCGCCGTCGCCGTAGCCTGCGCTGTACGTCCGCGCCAAGACCGCTTTTTTATCCACTGGTGTGCTCCTGTCGCTATGCCTAGTCAAACGAGCCTGCCACGAGAGTGTGCGTTGTGTTGCCCCTGCGATCCTGTGTGACTACTGCGTAGTTTGCATCAGCATCAACAGTGCATTTGATATAGCAACTTGACGCACTCCATATGAGTTCCCATCCGCCGTAAAGCGTCTCGTGCCAATACAAATCGGAAGGCGCACCGCAAGCCAGCGCAAAATTGCAGGCTTTCTTTTTTGCCCTGCGAATCCGGGACGGTAAATCCTCTCGCGTACTCCACTTCTCAGAATGTGGAGTTGCCTGCGTAGTCGATTGCGTCTGAGCCTGTTCGTCTGGATTTTCTATTGTAATCACCTGCTTTCTGGAGGTATTCCCTCCGCAGGCAGCCCGTCCGCTGAAGCACAACTCGTCTCATCGGGTTGATCGGGCAGACTGCCTGAGGAAGAGGCGACACACGTCACCGCTCCTGCCTCGCTTAGTCCTTCTGTTTGCCTTTGCATTCTTCGTCACGGTCGATGGTTTTCTTGAAATACAGATTCGCAGCATGGTGGTAGATCACGACGCCTTCCGCCCGAAAAAACCCTGGAGCCGCCACGCTTCCCGTCAGTTTCAATTGTCCCAATGCGCGTTCAGCCTCGTAGTTGTTAAATATGCCCTCGTACAACACTGGCACTACATCGCAACACGCAGGGCGCACAGTGTCATCACTCCAGCGCGAGGTATTGAATAGCGAGAACCGCTTCCTGCTCTGGTCGTATCTGCGCTGTATGCCCGTTCCCCACCATTCCCCGAAGTGCCGACCGACCCCGAGGGTCATCAGTTCCTGCTGGTGCTCGTGTGCCCATCGAGAAAATCCGTGATTGTCGTCTGCCGGGGTAATCCACCGAGAACGACTGCCTGTCAGAAATCGCCCGTCTTCGGTGATACAGATTTGCCCGTTTGTGCCGTCGATTTTTTCAGTGATTGTACAGGGGCGCGATAGTCGGGCAATTTTAGTAAAACTATCAAATTCAATGTCTGTCATTACCAAACTCCATTCGAGAGGCGACACGCGCCGCCCGCTCCGTTTAGTGCTTTTTATTCGTCAAACACAACGATCGGGTCAATCAAATAGGAGGCTGTGAAATCAGTTCTGGCTTCCTTTTGATCTCGGATGTATTTCTTCGCCCCCTCCTCTGTGCGATAAACGCGCAGGCTAATGCAACCTGTTGAGGTTTGATACAAAACCTGCCAAACCAATGTGTAATCACTCATCGTGTTAATCTCCAGATATACTCAAGTGCTATTCTTTATTCAGTTCTGCGAACGCCTCATCGATCGTGTGCCAATGCGGGTCTTCTGGTTTTTGGTAGGAGTCCCAACGCAGATCGTATGTCCAATGCAGGGAGAGGAGCAGTACGTGTAGCTCTTTCAGGAACTTCCTGCGTACTGCAAAACTTTCCAGCAATGCCGCCCTTCTGCTCTCCTCGCGGGCGCGGAGCGACTCTGCGGCTCCCTCAAACGCCTCGACTAGCTTTGCGTGCCAAAGCGCATCCTCCGTTTGACTCATCGTGTCAGCCTCCCTCAATTCGGCATTTCCTCGCATTCTTTTATCGCCTGTGCATAAGATATAACCGCGTCCGCAAGGCAGTTGTGAAGCAGCGACGTTGGCGCACGATCTGTCATCACTGCAATGAGAAACCCCCACTCCCGTACACTGAGCAGGGCAAGGAACTCCGAGCAGTCAAGCATGAATTTCCGATCCTCGTTATCGAGTGCATCATAGTCTTTGGTATCATCCATCATCGTGTCAGCCGCCAGATATATTCAAACGCCAGCCCTGCAAAGTACAAAGCGCACACTCCGAGGATCGTCCATGCGATCGCACGTTCCGCGGACCAGGGGCTCGGCTTCGTCGTCCTGCTCGACTGCGCGTCTCGTTCACGCCGCCAGCGTTCTGCACTTGCCGCGTTTCGCAGCATCTCCCGGTTCGTCGCCGTTTCGATCTGCGCCTCGATTTCGTCTTCACGCGTTCTGTCGAGCGCGTCTGTCGTTTCAGTCCACATAAGCACTGGGTGTCTCCTTCATTGGAGCCAGCTCCTCTTTAGCAATCATGACCGCCTCTTTAGCAAACGCCTGCGCTGTATGAAATGCATTTATGTTGCCCTTCCTCGGGCAGCCGAGTTCGGCGACGAGCGTTTCGCCCTGATACACATCGCAGTCGAATACGTAGCGATTGGCATAGGTGAAAACGCATCGGAAACCATCTATTTCCACAGTCGTGGTGTCTTTTGGTCTAGCCATCAGCTTGTTCCTTCCGTGGGTGGCGGCTGTATCATTCTCCGCACACGCAAGAGATCGTCATAGAGAACCTG
>JANXXS010000050.1 GCA_025350505.1 Burkholderiales bacterium | reverse complement strand
CTGGTGATGCGGACGATCCCGCAGATCGTGCCGACGATCGACGCCATGAACCTGCCGCACGTCCTCAAGGACGTGGCGCTGACCAAGCGCGGCTTGGTCATCTTCGTCGGCGCCACCGGTTCGGGCAAGAGCACGTCGCTGGCGGCGATGGTCGATCACCGCAACGAGAACTCGTTCGGGCACATCATCACGATCGAGGACCCGGTCGAGTTCGTGCACCCGCACAAGAACTGCATCATCACGCAGCGCGAGGTCGGCATCGACACCGACGACTGGGGCATCGCCCTGAAGAACTCGCTGCGCCAGGCGCCTGACGTCATCCTGATGGGCGAGATCCGCGACCGCGAGACGATGGAGCACGCCGTCGCCTTCGCCGAGACCGGCCACCTCTGCCTGGCCACCCTGCATGCGAACAGCGCCAACCAGGCGCTCGACCGGATCATCAACTTCTTCCCCGAAGAGCGGCGCGCCCAGCTGCTGATGGACCTTTCGCTCAACCTGAAGGGCCTGATCTCGCAGCGGCTCTTGCCGCGCCAGGAGGGCAAGGGCCGGGTCGCCGCGGTCGAGATCATGCTCAACACGCCGCTCATCTCCGACCTGATCTTCAAGGGCGAGGTCGCCGAGATCAAGGAGATCATGAAGCGCTCGCGCGAGCTCGGCATGCAGACCTTCGACCAGAGCCTGTTCGACCTCTACGAGAGCCAGGTCGTGACCTACGAAGACGCGCTGCGCAACGCCGACTCGGTCAACGACCTGCGCCTGCAGATCAAGCTGCACAGCCACCGTGCACGCAGCGGCGACCTGACGGCCGGCACCGAGCACCTGCACATCGTGTAGGGAGGATTCGGCGAAACGGCGCTTCGGTAACCGGCGCCTCCATGAACAGAACGCTTCGCTGAACACAAACGGCCTCTCCGAGGCCGTTATCATTTTCCATGAGCACAAAAACCTACGAGCAGATTCCGTCGCGCAATGTCGCCTTCCTCGGCCTCGGCGTGATGGGCGATCCCATGGCCGGCCACCTGGCGCGCGCCGGGCACAAGGTGACGGTCTACAACCGAACGCCGGCCAAGGCCGCGGCGTGGGTCGCGACCTACGGCGGCGCCAGCGCCGCGACGCCGGCCGCGGCGGCCGCCGGCGCCGAGATCGTCTTCGCCTGCGTCGGCAACGACGACGACCTCCGCTCGATCACCGTCGGCGAGGGCGGCGCCTTCGCCGGCATGAAGCCGGGCGCGATCTTCGTCGACCACACGACCGCCTCGGCGGCGGTCGCACGCGAGCTGGCGGAAGACGCGCAGCGGCGTGGCATCGCCTTCGTCGATGCGCCGGTCTCGGGCGGCAATCTCGGCGCCATCAACGGCGCGCTCACCGTCATGTGCGGCGGCGACGCCGAGGCCTTCGATACGGCTCGGCCGGTGGCGATGGCCTTCGCCAAGGCGATGACGCTGCTCGGTACCAGCGGCTCGGGCCAGCTCGCCAAGATGGTGAACCAGATCGCCATCGCCGGCCTGGTGCAGGGCCTGTCGGAGGCGATCTCCTTCGGCCAGCGCGCCGGCCTCGACATGAAGGCCGTGCTCGAGGTCATCGGCAAGGGCGCGGCGCAGAGCTGGCAGATGGACAACCGGGGCCCGACCATGATCCAGGGCAAGTTCGACTTCGGCTTCGCCGTCGACTGGATGAGGAAGGACCTCGGCATCGCCCTCGAGGAAGCGCGCCACAACGGCGCCCGGTTGCCGGTGACGGCGCTCGTCGACCAGTTCTACGCCGACCTGCAGGCGCAGGGCGGCAACCGCTTCGACACCTCGAGCCTGATCAAGCGCCTGGGCTAGGCCCGGCGTCGGGCTCAGGGCTTGGCAACCGCTTCGCTTGCCGCGCTGTCGGGGCGAGCCAGGCTCTTGGGCTGCGTGTTGGCGAGCTCGGCCTCGGTCAGCACCTCGAAGACGCGAACCACCTTGACGACGCCGCCGACGCCGCGCGCGATCTCCGAAGCGCGCGTCGCTTCGCGTTCGGTGACGCGGCCCATCAGGTAGACCGTGCCACGGTGCGTGACGACCTTGATCGAGTTGGCGAAGACGTCCTTCGCATCGATCAGGCTGGCTTTCACCTTGGCGGTGGTAATGGCGTCCCTGGCCTTCTCGCCGAAGGTGTTGATCGGCCCGATCGACAACTCGTTGACCACTGACTGGACGTTGTCGACGCGGGCCACGGTCTGCTCGGCGGTGGTCTTGTCGCCCTCGTTCGGCACCTCGCCGGTGAGCAGCACCATGCGGTTGTAGCTGGTCGTGCTGATGCGGGCCCGCTCGCCGAAGGCATCGTTCATGCGGTTGTTGGCCTTCAGCTCGATCGCCTCGTCGTCGATCTGCGAGCCGGCGGTACGTCGGTCGGTGGCGACCATGGCGCCGCCGACCACCGCGCCGCCGACGAGCAGCGGCGCGCATCCGGACAGGAGCGCGGCCGCAACGGCCAGGCCGCCGACGGCGCACGCCAGGTTGCGGCGCTTGCCGCGAAGGGAACAAGGACTCATGTGTTTTCCTGGTCGCCCAGCAGTTGCAGGTCGACCGCATCGCAAAGGCAGTGCAGCACCAGCAGGTGCACTTCCTGGATGCGCGCCGTCCGCTCGTGCGGGACGCAGATGTGGACGTCGGTCTCGAGCAGCCGCTCGCGCATGCGCCCGCCGGTATTGCCGGTGAGTGCGATCACGGTCATGTCCTTGGCGTGCGCGGCCTCGACGGCGGCGAGGACGTTGGCCGAGTTGCCGCTCGTTGACATGGCCAGCAGCACATCGCCCGGCGAGCCGAGCGCGGCGACCTGCTTCGAAAAGACGAAGTCATAGCCGTAGTCGTTGCCGACCGCGGTGAGGATAGAGGTATCGACGGTGAGGGCGATCGCCGCCAGGCCGGGCCGCTCGCGCTCGAAGCGGCCGACGAACTCGGCGGCGAAATGCTGTGCGTCGGCGGCCGAGCCGCCGTTGCCGCAGGCCAGCACCTTGCCGCCGCCGGTGATGCAGCCGACGAGGGCGCTGACGCCATCGGCGATCGGCTTGCTGAGGACTTCGGCAGCGGCGTACTTGAGGTCGGCGCTGTCGAAAAACTGCTGCTGGATTCGTTGCTCGAGCATGGTCACCGATGATATGACACGCGTTTCGCGCATCGGTTCATGCGGGAATTCATCGAGACGCGTCGAAGGCGGCGCGCAGCCACTCGATGCGGTCGCCTTCGACCGTCACCACGTCGAACCGGCAAGGCGGCGGCGCGGCGAAGCGGCGCAGAAAATGCGCGGCCGCGAAGACGAGCCGCCGCTGCTTGACGGCGCCGACGCTGGCCGCCGCGCCGCCGTGGCGCGCATCGCGCCGCGCCCGCACTTCGACGAAGACGAGCGTGCCGTCGGCGTCGCGCAGGATCAAGTCGACCTCGCCGCCGCGGGCGCTTGGGCCCCGCGCGACCCGATAATTGCGCTCGACCGGGACCAGGCCGCGCGCCACCAGATGGGCGAGCGCCAGCGCCTCGGCGGCATCGCCGCGCGCCTTGGTCGTCGGCGCGGCAGCGCGTCTTGCATCGGAGGTCATGGGTGGTCGCGGATCGAACGATGCTCGTGCAGGCCGCCGCCCTGGCTGCCGGCGACCAGCAGTATCCCGCGCCGGCGCTCTATGTCGTCGCCACGCCGATCGGCAACCTCGCCGACCTGACGCTGCGCGGCTTGCATGTGCTGGCGCTGGTCGACGCGATCGCCTGCGAGGACACGCGGCACAGCGCGCGATTGCTCGAGCACTTCGGCATTGCCAAGCCGCTGATCGCCGCGCACGAGCACAACGAGCGCCAGGCGGCGGCGCCGATCCTCGCGCGGCTGGCGCGCGGCGAGCGCGTCGCCTACATCAGCGATGCCGGCACGCCGGCGGTGAGCGACCCGGGCGCCACGCTCGTCGCCGCGGTTCGCCACGCGGGCCATCGCGTCGTGCCGATTCCTGGCGCGAGCAGCGCGCTGGCGGCGCTCGCCGTCGCGGGCGACGCCAGCACGGACGGCTTCGCGGTCGTCGGCTTTCTTCCGGCGCGTGGCAACGATCGCGGGCGCGCGCTGGCGCAATGCGCCGCTGCGTCGGCCACGCAGGTGCTGTTCGAAGCCCCGCATCGCATCGAGTCGCTCGCTGCCGCGTTGGCCAAGACTTGCCCCGATCGAAAACTCACCGTCTGCCGCGAGCTGACCAAGCAGTTCGAAACCGTGGCGACGATGCGCTCGCGCGAACTCGTCGCGTGGCTCGAGGCCGACGCGAATCGGACGCGTGGGGAATTCGTTCTGGTCCTGCACGGCTTGCCTCGCGACGAAGCGGTCGAGAGCGACAGCGCGCATGACACCGTCCTTGTGCCCCTGATCGCGGCCTTGCCGCTCAAGCAGGCGGTGGCGCTGGCTGCGGAGATCGGCGGCGCGCCGCGCAATCTTCTCTACGCGCGCGCGCTGGCCCTCAAAACAGCCGCGTCGCCCGAAGGCGACGCGGACTGAGGACCGCCGAAACGATCAGGACTTCGGCGCGACCGGCGCGGTTTGCGCGTCGTGCTTCTGCTTGTGGATGTTGGCGCTCGCACGGTCCTGCATGCGGGCGAGGTGACGGCGCTCGTGCTTCGTCACGACACCATCCGACTTGGCCTTGGCTTCGGCGCCGGCGATGCGCGCTTGCTGCTTGTCGAGACGATTGGTCTCCTTGGCGGTGAGCTGGCCCGAGGCGACGCCGGCGTCGATGCGGGCTTGCTGCTTGGCTTCGCGGGCATCGACCTTGGGCGTGGCCGGGGCCGAGGCTTGGGCGAAGGCGCCGATCGAGGCGATGGCGAGAGTCGCGCCGATGGCGACGTTCTTGAGGTTCAACATGATGATCTTCTCCGTAGGTTGGTAGGGCGTTCGTCGCAGGACGACGGGTTTTCATTCCCGCCTGTCTTCAACGAAGTGCCGGCCGCGGCGACGACGCGAATGGCCGTAAAGATGTGTGAAAGGTCCGCTCCTACAATTCGGATCCGACTTCCGAGAGCGCCGCGACATGATTTCCCGCGAACCCACGATCGAGCGCCTGGCCATCGCGCGCTCGCTATTGCTTGCGCCCTTCGACCTCAGCGAAGCGACCCTGGCCCAGGCGCTGGCGACGATCGCCACGCATCGTATCGACGACGCAGATCTCTACTTCCAGTACACGCGCAGCGAAGGCTGGAGTCTCGAGGAAGGCATCGTCAAGAGCGGCAGCTTCGGCATCGACCAGGGCGTGGGTGTACGCGCCGTCGCCGGCGAGAAGACCGCGTTCGCGTATTCCGACGACATCTCCGAGGCGGCCCTGATGGATGCCGCGCGCACCGTACGCACGATCGCCGCCGCGGGCCAGGCCGGCAAGGTCAAGGTGCCGCGGCGCCCGTCGATGGCGCGAAGCCGCGTCCTCTATGCGCCGATGGATCCGATCGCCACACTCGACAGCGCGCAGAAGGTGGCGCTGCTCGAGAAGGTCGAGCGGCTCGCGCGTTCTAAGGACCCGCGCATCGTCCAGGTGATGGCAGGCCTCGCCGGCGAATACGACGTCGTGCTCGTGGCGCGTGCCGACGGCACGATCGCCGCCGACGTGCGTCCGTTGGTGCGCCTCTCGGTCACGGTGATCGCCGAGCAGGCCAAGGACGGTGTGGTGCGCCGTGAGTCGGGCAACGGCGGCGGCGGCGGCCGCTTCGGCTTCGGCTACTTCCAGCAGGACGTGATCGAGTCGTACGTCGACCATGCCGTCAATGCGGCGCTCACCAACCTGGATTCACGTCCGGCCAAGGCGGGCGAGATGAGCGTCGTGCTGGGCCCGGGTTGGCCCGGCGTGCTGCTGCACGAAGCGATCGGCCACGGCCTCGAAGGCGACTTCAATCGCAAGGGCGCCAGCGCCTTCACCGGACGGGTCGGCCAGCGCGTCGCGGCGAAGGGCGTCACCGTGCTCGACGACGGCACCCTTCCCGACCGGCGCGGCTCGCTCAACGTCGACGACGAAGGCAACGCGTCGCAAAGGAACGTGCTCATCGAGGACGGCATCCTCAAGGGCTACATCCAGGACTCGATGAATGCGCGGCTGATGAAGGTCGCGCCGACCGGCAACGGCCGCCGCGAGAGTTACGCCGCGGTACCGATGCCGCGCATGACCAACACCTACATGCTCGGCGGCGAGCAGACCAAGGAAGAGATTCTCGCCGGACTCAAGCGCGGCCTCTACGCCACCAACTTCGGCGGCGGCCAGGTCGACATCACGAGCGGCAAGTTCGTGTTCTCGGCGAGCGAGGCGTTCTGGGTCGAGAACGGCAAGATCCAGTACCCGGTCAAGGGCGCGACGCTCATCGGCAACGGACCCGATGCGCTGACGCGGGTCAGCGCCATCGGCAACGACATGCGCCTGGATACCGGCGTCGGCGTCTGCGGCAAGGAAGGGCAGAGCGTGCCGGTCGGCGTCGGCCAGCCGACGTTGCGCATCGATCGGCTGACGGTCGGCGGAACCGCTTAGGCCGCCCGCGTTCTAGACGACTCTCACGTCGAGCGTCGGCAAGCCGGTGATCGACCCCTGCATGACGTCGCCGGGCACAACCGGACCGACATTTTCCGGCGTGCCGCTGTAGATCAGATCGCCGGGCATCAACTCGAAGGCCTGCGACAACTTCGAGATCTGCTCGGCGACGCTCCAGGTCATCATGTTCAGGTCGGCGCTCTGCTTGGTCACGCCGTTGACCTTGAGCGCGATCGCTCCCTGGGTGAAGTGGCCGACATCGGCGACGCGGTGCAGCGGGCCCATCGGCGCCGAACGGTCGAAGCTCTTGCCGATCTCCCAGGGCTTCTTCTCGTCGCCCATGGCGCGCTGCAGGTCCCGGCGCGTCATGTCGAGGCCGATCGTGTAGCCGTAGACCAGCGACAAGGCCTGGTCGACGGGTACGTTCTTGCCGCCCTTGCCGAGCGCCGCGACCAACTCGATCTCGTAGTGGTAGTTCTTCGTCAGCGGCGGATACGGATGGTCGGCCGTCGTGCCGATGGCGACGAACTGGATCGCGTCGCTCGGCTTTTGAAAAAAGAAGGGCAGCTCGCGGTTCGGATCCGAGCCCATCTCGCGCGCATGCGCCGCGTAGTTGCGGCCGATGCAGTAGATGCGCCGCACCGGGAACATATCGCTGGTGCCGACGATCGGCAGCATCGGCGCGGCGACGTTGAAGACCGTTCGCGAGCTTCCCGGCGCAGCCGACGACGGCGTTCCGCTCGCGCAACCGGCCAGCGCGGCAAGGCCCGTAACGGCGCCCGTGGACAACACTTTCCTTCGATCCATCATCTGTCTCCTCGATGTTCGTTCGCGGCGCGAAATCGCCGTGCTACATTGGCGCCCATGATTTCGCGCGCTTGGTTCTTTGCGTATTTTGCGTTCTCGCACCGCTCGGCGGATGGAGAGGATTGACGCCAGGCAGAACCAGCGCAAACCGAATCCAAACCGCCGGGCAACCCCCGGCGGTTTTTTTTGCCTGCACGACGACACCCAACGAGGGAGCACCGACGCCATGGTGAAGCACAGCAACCCGACCGCCGAGAGTGCCTATGCGCACGGCGAGCGCACCAGCAAGACCGACGATCTGCGCATCGAGGACGTGACGCCCTTGCCGCCGCCGGAGCATCTGATCCGCTTTTTCCCGATCGCCGGCACGCCGGTCGAGCAGCAGATCGGTGCCACCCGCGGCGCGATCCGCCGCATCATGCAGCGCGAGGACGATCGGTTGCTCGTGATCATGGGCCCGTGCTCGATCCACGACCCGCTCGCCGCGGTCGAGTACGCGAGAATGCTGAAGACCGAACGCGACCGCTTCGCCGGCACGCTCGAGATCGTCATGCGCGTCTATTTCGAGAAGCCCCGCACCACGGTCGGCTGGAAGGGCCTCATCAACGATCCCTACCTCGACGAGAGCTACCGCATCGACGAGGGTTTGCGCATCGGCCGGCAGCTGCTGCTCGAGATCAACCGGCTCGGCATGCCGGCCGGCAGCGAGTTTCTCGACGTCATCTCTCCACAGTACCTGGGCGACCTGATCTCCTGGGGCGCGATCGGCGCGCGCACCACCGAAAGCCAGGTGCACCGCGAGCTGGCGTCGGGCCTGTCGGCGCCGATCGGCTTCAAGAACGGCACCGACGGCAACATCAAGATCGCCATCGACGCCATCCAGGCGGCGGCGCGTCCACATCACTTCCTGTCGGTGCACAAGAACGGCCAGGTGGCAATCGTCGAGACCCGCGGCAACAAGGACTGCCACGTCATCCTGCGTGGCGGCAAGGCGCCCAACTACGACGCCGCATCGATCGCGGCGGCTTGCAAAGAGATCGAGGCGGCCAAGTTGCCGTGCACGCTCATGATCGACTGCAGCCACGCCAACAGCAGCAAGGACCACACGCGCCAGATCGAGGTGGCGCGCGACGTCGCCGGCCAGCTGCGCGCCGGCAGTCGCTGCATCTTCGGCGTCATGGTCGAAAGCCACCTCGTCGCGGGCGCGCAGAAGTTCAGCGCCGGCAAGGACGATCCGGCCAGGCTCGTGCACGGCCAGAGCATCACCGACGCCTGCCTGGGTTGGGACGATTCGGTCGGCGTTCTCGAGACGCTGAGCGACGCCGTGCGGGCGCGGCGCCAATAATGCGCGGCCGCCGTCGAGCCTCCCTTGGCGCGCGAAAGACCCGAGCCATGCCGCATCGACCCCATCGCCGTCGCGTTCTTCAAGGCCTCGGCGCGGCCGTCGCGGTCATCGCGTTCCCGGCGCTGGCCGGCTCCCGCGATGGCCTGCCGCGCATGACCGACGGGCCTTTTTATCCGCCGCTCGACTACCGCGCCCGAGGCATCGACTGGGACGCCGACCTGACGGTCGTGCGCGGGCGCGCACCCGACGGCCAGCCGCGGGAACGCGCCGTCGGGGAGCACCTCGACCTCCACGGCCGGGTCGAGGACGTGAACGGTCGGCCCGTCGACGCCGCCACCATCGAGATCTGGCAATGCGACGCCTACGGCAGCTATCGGCATCCGCGCGGTGCCGGTCGGCGCGTCGACGAAGGCTTTCAGGGATTCGGCAGCACGGTCAGCGACGCGCGCGGCGGCTATCGATTCCGCACCATCCGGCCGGTGCCCTATCCAGGCCGCGCGCCGCACATCCACGTCAAGCTGCGCCATGCGTCGTTCGGCGAGGTGACGTCGCAGCTCTTCGTCACCGGCGAGCCGGGCAACGCCGGCGACATCCTGTACCTGGACCTTTCCGAGGCCGACCGTTCCGCGACGGAGCTTCGCCTGCTGCGGGCGCCGCCGGGCTCGCCGGTGGTCTGGCTGGTGGATCGCGACCTGATCGTCGGCGCCTAGCGGCGCACGAGCGCCGTCCGGCTCAGTCCGGGTCTCGCGCGAGACGCTCGCTGTTCCAGTAGACGTCGTCGCCGCCCAAGCCGTCGAGGTTGGCGCGGTTGAGCACGCGGGCAAGCACGAACAGGAGATCGCTCAGGCGATTGAGAAACTGGCGCGGCTCGGCGCGTACTGACTCGCTGGCCGCGAGGGCAACGACCGCCCGCTCGGCACGCCGCGCCACTGTCCGGCCGACATGGGCAAGCGCCGCGCTCCGCGTTCCCGCCGGCAGGATGAACTCCTTGAGCCGCGGCAGGGCGGCGTTGTAGTGCGCGAGTGCCGCATCGAGGCGGGCGACGGCATCGGCTTTCAGCAACTCGTAGCCCGGGATCGACAGCTCGCCGCCCAGATTGAACAGCTCGTGCTGGACGACGACCAGCAGCTCGCGCACGTCGTCGGGCAGCGGCTCGGCGAGCAGCACGCCGAGATTCGAATTCAACTCGTCGACGTCGCCCATCGCGGCGATGCGCAGGTGGTTCTTGCCGACACGGCTGCCGTCGCCGAGACCGGTCGTGCCGTCGTCGCCGGTGCGGGTCGCGATCTGGGTCAGCCGGTTCGACATGGTTCGCCACATGCTACCCCGCGACCGAGGGCAAGCGGCGGTTCCTACAATGCGGCGACGGTGCCCAGCCACCGAGGAGACGCCCCATGAACGCACCGCTGCCCGCCCATCTGCTTCCCGCGCTTGCGCCGCGCGCCGTTCCCGCAGCGATGCTCGACGCGCTGAAGGCGCAGTTCGGCGACCGCTGCTCGACCGCGCAGGCAGTGCGCGAACAACACGGCCGCGACGAGTCGCCGATCGATGCACCGCCGCCAGAAGCCGTCGTCTTCTGCGAGAGCACCGAGGACGTCGCCGCGGTCGTCAAGCTCGCCGACCACTACGCCGTGCCGGTGATTCCGTTCGGCGTCGGCTCCTCGCTCGAAGGCCATCTGCTTGCGGTGCAGGGCGGCGTCAGCATCGACCTGTCGCGCATGAACAAGGTCATCGCCGTCAACGCCGAGGACCTCACCGTCACTGTGCAGGCCGGCGTGACGCGGATGCAGGTCAACGACGAGATCCGCCACACCGGCCTCTTCTTCCCGATCGACCCCGGCGCCGACGCCTCGATCGGCGGCATGTGCGCGACGCGCGCCAGCGGCACCAACGCGGTCCGCTACGGGACGATGCGCGAGAACGTGCTCGGCCTGACCGTCGTCACGGCGCAGGGCGAGGTGATCCACACCGGCACGCGGGCGCGCAAGTCCTCGGCCGGCTACGACCTGACGCGACTCATGATCGGCAGCGAGGGAACGCTCGGCGTCATGACCGAGATCACCTTGCGCGTCTATCCGCAGCCCGAGGCGGTGTCGGCGGCGACCTGTACCTTCCCGTCGATCGACGCCGCGGTGCGCACGACCATCCAGATCATCCAGATGGGCATCCCGATCGCCCGCTGCGAGCTGCTCGACGGCTTTGCCGTGCAGGCGGTGAACCGCCACGCCAAGCTCTCGCTGACCGAAGCGCCGATGCTGTTGATGGAGTTCCACGGCAGCGAGGCGAGCGTGGCCGAGCAGGCAGCGACGGTGCAGGAGATCGCCAGCGAGCATGGCGGCGAAGGATTCCAGTGGGCAACGACACCGGAAGAGCGCAAAAAGCTGTGGACGGCGCGACATCACGCCTATTTCGCCGGCCTGCAGATGAAACCGGGCTGCCGCACCGTGACGACCGACACCTGCGTGCCGATCTCGCGGCTCGCCGAGTCGGTGGTGAGCGCGTCGGAAGAGGCGGTGGCCGCGGGCCTGCAGCACTACATCGTCGGCCACGTCGGCGACGGCAATTTCCACATCGCCTACCTCGTCGATCCGACCAAGCCCGATGAGCGCGAGACGGCCGAGCGGCTCAACGAGGCGCTCGTCATGCGCGCCCTGGCGATGAACGGCACCTGCACCGGCGAGCACGGCATCGGCCTGCACAAGATGGGATTTCTGGTCAGCGAGGCGGGCACCGGCGCGATCGAGATGATGCGCACCGTCAAGCGCGCGCTCGACCCGAAGAACATCATGAACCCGGGCAAGATCTTCGCGCTCTGAGCGGCCGCCGCCGCGCAGTCAGCGCGTCAGCACGTCCTCGTGCAGCAGCTCGTAACGCGAGGGGATCCAGATGCTGTCGTTCGGCGTCGCGACGATGCGCCGCACGAAGTCGGGCTTCAGCCCGGCACGACGGTAGAGCTCGGACTCTTCGCTGTCGGCCGGCAAGGCACGATCCTCGGCCGACTCACCGACGGCGCGGCCGCGATGAAAGCCGATCCGTGCGTTGTTTCCCGCCGAGCGATTGGCGCCAGCGAGCAGCACCAGCGAGCAGGCGGAAAAGCATTCGCCCTCGACGCGCGTGTTGATCCGGTAGCGGCGAACGACGTCGGCCATGCGGGTGCCCTCGCGCAACCAGCCGCCGGGCGAGTCGAGCAACAGCGTGCCGACCTTCGGGCCGTCGCCGATCGCCTTGTCGATCGCCGCGGCGGCGCCGTCGTTGATGCCGCCCGAAAAGGCGACGACGCGACCCTCGTCGCGCAAGCTCACCTCGAACCGTTCGGTCGGCTGCTTGCCTCGGGCGACCGCCCAATGCTCCCTGAGGTAGGGGCCGAGCTTGCCGAGCTCATGCACCGTGGCGAGGCTGCCGAACCCGAGCGACAGCAGGGCGAGCAGCGACCAGAGCATCTGCGTGCCGGACAGCAGCCGGCGCATCGCCGACATCGTCCTGCCGAACACCGACCACATCCAGACGACGAGAAGCAAGGGCTCGAAGCACAGCACGGCGATCGAGACCGAACGCATGCTGCCTCGGTTGCCGAGCTCGCGAAAAAGCCATGCGCCGGCGAACGCCAAGCCCCAGCCGACGAGGACGGTATGCAGCCAGTACGAGCGGCCCAGCGAGTAGTCGCCGACCAGGTGGCGCCAGAGCAGCCCGGCGCGCGCTTCGGGGCGGTCGTAGCGCGATCGCCCCGGCGACCCGCTCACATCCGTTCGAGCTCCGAGGCGGTGATCGACCAGTGCGTCGTCACGTCGCCGTAGGAATCAACGCTTTCGAGGTTGACACCGAAGCCCCAGAGCCGGGCGACGTGCTTCAGCACTTCCTGGGCACCGTCGTGCAGCGGTCGGTTGTTGTGCCGGGTGTGGCGCAGGGTCAGCGAGCGGTCGCCGCGCAGGTCGACGCTCCAGACCTGGATATCCGGCTCGCGCGAGCCGAGGTCGTACTGGCGCGAGAGGGCCTCGCGCACGTGCCGATAGCCGGCGGTGTCGTGGATCGCCGAGACCCGCAGGTGCTCGTCGTGCTCGTCGTCGAGAATCGAGAACAGGCGCAGATCGCGGATCACCTTGGGCGACAGATACTGGCCGATGAAGCTCTCGTCCTTGAAGTTGCGCATCGCGTGGTGCAGCACCGGCAGCCAGGGCGTGCCGGCGAATTGCGGGAACCACTCGCGATCCTCGTCGGTCGGGTGCTCGCAGATGCGGCGCAGGTCGGTGTACATCGCGAAGCCGAGCGCGTAGGGATTGAGCATGCCGCCGTAGGCCGGATGTCCGACTGGAGGCTGGAAGATAACGTTGGTGTGCGACTTCAGCCACTCGATCATCACGCCGTCGGTGAGGTGGCCTTCGTCGTAGAGCGTGTTGAGCAGCAGGTGGTGCCAGAACGTGGCCCAGCCCTCGTTCATGACCTGCGTCTGGCGCTGCGGATAGAAGTACTGCGCAATCTTGCGCACGATGCGCACGACCTCGCGCTGCCAGGGCTCGAGCAGCGGCGCGTTCTTCTCGATGAAGTAGAGGATGTTCTCCTGCGGCTCGACCGGGAAGCGCTTGGCGTCGACGGCATCCTCGCTGCGATCGGGTCGGCGCGGCAGCGTGCGCCAGATGTCGTTGACCTGCGTCTGCGCATAGGCCAGCCGCTCGGCGCGCCGCGCCAGCTCGTCGGCCAGCGAAAGCTTGCTCGGCCGGTGGTAGCGGTCGACGCCGTAGCTCTGCAGCGCGTGGCAGCTGTCGAGCATGTCTTCGACCGCTTCCACACCGTACTTTTCCTCGCACTCGCCGATGTAGTTCCGCGCGTAGACCAGGTAGTCGATGATCGACGACGCGTCGGTCCAGAGGCGAAACAGGTAGTTGCCCTTGAAGAAGCTGTTGTGCCCGTAGGCGGCGTGGGCGATGACGAGGGCCTGCATCGCTGTCGTGTTTTCCTCCATCAGGTAGCTGATGCAGGGGTCGGAGTTGATGACGATCTCGTAGGCCAGGCCCATCTGGCCGCGCCGGTAGCGGCGCTCGTTGGCGATGAACTCCTTGCCGTAGCTCCAGTGCCGATAGTTCACCGGCATGCCGACCGACGCATAGGCGTCCATCTTCTGCTCGGCGGTGATGACCTCGAGCTGGTTCGCATAGGTGTCGAGCGCGTAGCGGGCGGCGACGGCGCGGATCTTCTCGTGGTACTGCTCGATGAGCTCGAAGGTCCAGTCGCTCGGGTCGGGCAGGGGCTTGTGCGGCCGCGGGCCGGGCGGCAGCGGCTCGAGCGGGATCAGCCGCTCGGGGCGCAGGCGCCGCACCGGCGGTGCGGGACGCGAATCGGCGGTCACCGACTTCATGCCGCCGCTCCTTCGCTCTTGAACA
>JANXXS010000015.1 GCA_025350505.1 Burkholderiales bacterium | reverse complement strand
TGAGCCCGATTTCTCGCCGGCGACGCTGCTCGAGCGCAGCCACGCCGAGTACGACGACTCGGCCGACCTGCAGGCCATGATCCGCGCCAACCTGATCGCCGAGCGCGTCGCCATCGAGGCCTACAGCCAGATGATCGCGCTCATCGGCGACAAGGATTCGACGACGCGTCGCATGCTCGAACAGATCCTCAGCCAGGAGCAGGAGCACGCCGACGAGTTGAGCGACTGGCTCGCCGACTGAAATTCCGGGCCCAGGGCGGTGCGGCCCCCTGATGCACCGTCACTTCGATCCATAACTCGATTCAACCTTCACTGGAGCACACCATGAACCTTCGTACCCCCTTCGCGACTCTCGTCGCTGCCGCCGCGCTCGTCATCACCTCCGGTTGCGCCGTATCGCGCGGCCAGGAAACGGTCGGCGCCTATGTCGACGACGCCGCGATCACGACCTCCGTCAAGGCGCGCATGATCGAGGACAAGAACGTCGACGCCGCCGCCATCAAGGTGCAGACGCTGAACGGCGAGGTGATGCTGTCCGGCTTCGCCAAGAGTTCGCTCGAGAAGAACACCGCCGAGAGCATCGCCATGAAGGTCAAGGGCGTGAAGGCGGTCAAGAACGAGATCGCGGTTCGTCCGTGATCGACCGACGGCCGGCGACCATCGCCGGTTGATCGCTCCAGCCGCCCGGCCGTCGCAAGACTCCGGGCGGCATCGCTTCGTGGGCTCGCCCCGCGATCAGGGTCGACCGAACGAAGGGCAGGCCGGCGCCGGCCCGCGCATGGCCAGGAGGCTTTCGCCGAGGGCATCGGCCAGGCGCACCACGGCGCGTCGATGCGAAGCCGCCAGCGCGGGCATGCCGGCGGCCGCCGGCTCGCGCAGCAGCGCCTCGCAGCGCAGCGTCGGCGCCGCGCCTCCGGCCGCCACCGTCCAGGCCGCTTCGATGCGTGCCTCCCGGCCCGGGATCGAATCGAAACGGCGCAGGGCGACACCGACGCGCAGCACCGGAACTTCCGCCGGAGCACGCCCTTCGACCGCGCCATAGCGCGCGCCCAACTCCTCGAGCAGAGCCTGGCGCAACTCGTCGCTCAGCGGACTGGCCCAGCGTTCCTGCTCGAGCACCGCCAGGCTGTCGTCGGGCAGGCGGACCAGCCATTGCGCCTGATCGACCTGTGCCGGCACGCGGATCGGCTCGAGCGCGATGGCCATCGGCAACCGGCTCGCATCGCGCGGCGCCGGTTCGGCCGGCATCAGCGAATGCAGGTGAACCGGCGGCGCAGATGCCGCGCATGCGACCAGCGCCACCACCGCGACGACGGGCGACAACCTGAGGGTGCGAAATCGCATGGGACGGGTTCCTTGCGGCTCAGCGGTTCGGGATCGGCGCGTCGGCCGGCTTGCCGCGCAGGATCGACTCGGGGTGCTGTTGCAGGTAGTCGGACAGCACGCGCAGCGAGCGCGAGGTGCGCTGCAGTTCGAGCAAGGTCTGCTCGAGGTTGTGCTGCACGGGCGCGTTCGGGTCGGTGACGTTGCGGTCGAGGCTGTCGAGCGAGGCCTGCGCGCGGGCCAGCGTCTTCTGCGCTTCGGCGAGCGCCTTCTGCGCCTCCGGCGTCAGGCGGGTGATGGCGGCAGTGGCGCCGGCCAGGGTCGAGCGCAGGTCCTTGCCGATCTCGTCGAACGGAATCTTGCTCAGCTTCTCGACGATCTCGGCGATCTGCGGCTGGATCTCGCTCAGCGTGCCAGGCGCCGTCGGCAGGGTCAGCATGCCGTCGCTGCCGATCACGGCACGCGCCGGCTGCTTGCCGATGAAGTCGAGCGCGACATAGAGCTGCCCGGTAAGCAGGTTGCCGGTGCGCAGTTGCGCCCGCACGCCGCTGGCGACGAGCTGTTGCAGCGCCACCGCATCGCCGGCGCCGGGGGTCGTCGCGCTCTGCAGCAAGGCAGTGCGCACCGAGCCGAGCCGATAGGGATAGATATCCGCGAAAACCTCGACCGGAAAGCGCTTTCTGGTCGGGTCGTACTGCAACGCGATCGAGGTGACGCGGCCGATCTCGATGCCGAGCAGATCGATCGCCGCTCCCTCGGCCAGGCCGCGCACCGAGCCGTCGAACACCATGCGCACCGGCACCGGCGGGCCGTCGGGCAGGGCGAGCGCGGCACGCCGGTCGTTGAAGAGCCGGAACACCGTGTTCTCCGGCGCCGTCGGCGCCTTGGCGGCAGCAGGCGGCGTCTCGAAGGCCAGGCCGCCTGCGAGCACCGACGCCAGGGTCTGCGTGTTGAGCGTGAGGCCGCTGGCGTTGACGGTGAGGTCGATGCCGCTGGCGTTCCAGAAACGGGTCGCCCGGGTCACCAGCTTCTGGTAGGGCGCCTCGACGAAGATGCGCACCGACAACTCGTCGCGGTCGGCGTCGAGCGTGTAGCCGACGACGCGGCCGACGCGCGTGCGGCGATAGAAGACGGGCGAGCCGACGTCGAGCGAGCCGA
This sequence comes from Burkholderiales bacterium, assembly GCA_025350505.1. Taxonomy (GTDB): domain Bacteria; phylum Pseudomonadota; class Gammaproteobacteria; order Burkholderiales; family Burkholderiaceae_C; genus Schlegelella_A. The sequence goes on along the minus strand of JANXXS010000015.1, from coordinate 13,918 downwards.
GGTCGTCGGAGCGCAGCACGAAGATCGAGCCGGGCTCGCCGCGCAGCACGAAGGGCGGCGCCTCCAGGCCGACGAACTCGGTGCGGGCGCGCGTCGAGATGCCCGCGTCGGCACCGATGTAGGCGCCCGAGAGCAGGGTGCCGAGCCCGGTCACGCCGCCGACGCCGATGCGCGGCCGCACCACCCAGAAGGTCGTGTCCTCGACGGCGATGCCGGCCGCCGAGCGGTCGAGCTGGATGCCGACGACGACGCGCTTGCGATCGTCGCGCAGCGACACCGACTGCACCTTGCCGATCACCACTTCCTTGTAGCGGACCTCGGTCTTGCCGGCTTCGACGCCGTCGGCCGAGGCGAACTCGATGTCGATGCGCGGGCCGACCAGGAACACGGTGCGCACGAGCAGCGAGGCGCCGACCGCTACCGCCACTGCCGGCAGCAGCCAGACCAGCGAGACGTTCCAGCGCCGCGCCGTGGCGATGCGCGGCTGCGGCAGCTCGTCGGCGTGCGCCGGCGGCGGCGCGCCGGGCGCCGCTGCGGAGGGCGTATCCGGGGCGGCCGGCGGCTGCGACGGGTCAGGCGGATCGTCGGGCATGAGCGGCATCCAGGGTCGCGGCATCCAGCGTCGCGGCATCGGCGATGGCGGGCTCGCCGTCCCAGATCAACTTGGGATCGAAGGCATGAGTGGCCAGCATCGTCAGCACGACCACCGCGGCGAACGAGAGCAGGCCCGGCCCGGCGCGCACGCTGGCGAACGAACCGAAGTGGATCGTCGCCGCAAGCAGGACGACGACGTAGACGTCGAGCATCGACCAGTGGCCGACCGCCTCGATGAGGCGAAACAGCCGGGCCCGCTCGAGCCGGCGCCAGCCCGGCGCGCGGCGCACCGTCCAGGCGAGCAGCGCCAGCACGGCGATCTTCAGCACCGGCACGGCGATGCTGGCGATGAAGACGATCACCGACAGTCCCCACGAGCCGTCGGTCCAGAGCTCGAGAATGCCGCCGAGCAGGGTGTGCTCCTCGCGCTGCAGCGCCGAGACGGTGGTCATGACCGGCAGCGCGTTCGCCGGCACGTAGAGCACCGCGGCGGCGATGACGCAGGCCCAGGTGCGCTGCACGCTCATCGGCTTTCTCGCGCGCAGCACGTGGCCGCAGCGTGGGCAGTGCTGGACCCGCAGGTCGTCGTCGTCCGGCCCGCGCAGCAGGTTGGCAGAGACCAGGCCGCAGCTTTCGCAGCCGAGCCAGGGCGGGCCGAGTCCATCGGCGCTCATCGCAGTTGCCACCAGAGGTGCTTCAGGCCCGCCGATTCGATGGCCGCGAACAGCATCGTCACGGCGCCGAGCGCGAACAGGCCCGGTCCGGGCACGGCGTCGGCGAGGCCGGCCAGGCGCACCAGCGAGAGCAGTACGCCGATCGTGAAGACCTCGACCATGTTCCAGCGGCCGACGTGATGCAGGGTGCGCACGCAGAACGCGAAGCCGCGCGGCGTCCGGCCCGCCGCCAACGGCACCAGCACGTAGAGGCGCAGGGCGATGAAGAGCGCCGGCGCAATGAGCGCCGTGATCGCGGCGACGACGGCGACGATTTCCTGGCCCCCGCTCCAGCTCGCGGAGATCGCCCCCGGCAAGGTCGTTGCCTTGGCAACGCCGCGCATGTCGAGCGACAGCACGTCGCTGCTGATGCCGATCAGGAAGGCGATCGCCGCGGTGATGGTCAGGGCGAGGATGCTGCGCAGCGCCAGGCGGTGGCCACGCCCGAGCACGGCATCGCAGCGCGTGCATCTGGCAATCGTGCCGTGCGCGAGCGGGAGCCAGCGGTGCGCACTGCCGCATTGTTCGCACACGACCAGCGAGTCTTGTTCACGGCTCATCCTGGCTCCGCGCGCGCCACCGGGCGCGATTGGCGGCGATTATCACGGCGCCTTCGCGGCGCGCCGCCCGGCCGCCCGCGCCGGGGTCAATTGACGGACCGGACGTAGGCCACGTTGCGTGCGCCGAACGCGTGCGACGAATGCGCCGACACGTTGTTCTTCGTCGCCGCAGTGCCGCGCGTCGCCCGGCGCTCCGGCAGCAGCGCCGGCGCGGTGGCATCGCCGACCGGGGTGGCGCGCCGTTGGGCGGCACGATCCACGGCGCCAGCAACGACCGAATGGAAGACGCAGAGGAGCACGATGGCGACCATCGCCGCGGTGCCCATGGCACCCCTTCGGAGCAGCGCGTCGCGCGAGATCGAGATGTTCATGCCCTGGCCCTCTCCTGATGATTCGATCTGGAACGACGGACGTTGTGCCGGTCGCGCGGTGCCGGTGCCTTGTCGGCGTGGTGGCGTCGCGCCCGCCCGACCGGCCGCGCGGGGCCGGCCTCATCCACCTCGATCAGCGTCGTCGTCGGCGAGCAGTTGAAGAACCAGCGAACGAAACGGTCGAGACGGTCGGACAGCGTGGACATCGGGGACTCCTTGGCGGCACCTTATGCGGTGAACGACCGCTGCTGAAGCAGCCGAGCCCGCTCCCGCGCGTCGGACGCCGCCTACTCCGGCCGCCTCGCGTCGCCGGCGGCTCAGGCGCGGGTTGCTTTCCTACACTCCGCTTCGCCGCCGTCGCATGGAAGCGGGGGCGAGCGCGTGGCAAATTTCTGCTGCGGCAGGGAGTCCGCGCGGAGCCTCTTTCATGTTGATCAGAATCGGATTCGATATCGAGCTGTCGGTCGCCACGCCGATGGCCCTCATCTACCTGCTGCACGTCCATCCGTCGCGGCGCGACGATCTCGTCGCCCCGGAGAACCTGCGCATCAGCGGCGGCCTGCAGGCCGAGGAATACCTCGACAGCTTCGGCAACCACTGCGGCCGGGTCAACGTGCCGGTCGGCATGCCGACGGTGCGGCTGAGCAGCGACACGCTGATCCGCGACTCCGGCGAGCTCGACGAGATCGACGTCCAGGCGCGCCAGCACGACCCGACCGAGTTGCCCTTCTCTACCCTGCAGTTCCTGCTGCCGAGCCGCTATTGCGAGGTCGACAGCGAGTTGCTCGCCTTCGCCTGGAACCGCTTCGGCGACGTCGCGCCCGGCTGGGCTCGCGTCGAGGCGATCTGCGCGTTCGTGCACAAGCACCTCAGCTTCAACTACAAGACGGCGCGGCCGACCCGCACCGCGCTCGACGGCTACCGCGAGCGCGAGGGCGTCTGCCGCGACTTCACGCACCTGGCGATCACGCTTTGCCGTTGCATGAACATCCCGGCCCGCTATTGCACCGGCTACCTCGGCGATATCGGCGTGCAGCCGGTGCCCGGGCCGATGGATTTCAGCGCCTGGTTCGAGGTCTTCCTCGGCGACCGCTGGTACACCTTCGACGCGCGCCACAATCGGCGCCGCATCGGCCGCATCGTCATGGCGCGCGGTCGCGACGCCGGCGACGTGCCGATCACGATGTGCTTCGGCCCGAACTCGCTGACCCGCTTCGAAGTCGTCACCGACGAGATCGTCGAACACGCCGCCCAAGCGGTCTGAAGCCGCGTCCAGCCATCGAGTCCGGCCAGGTCGAGCCGGCGGCGCAGGCCGAAGAGATGAAGCGCGCCGAAGAGGCCGGCAAGTCTCACTCGAAGGGCGAGGGCAAGCTCGTCAGCGACAAGCGCAAGGCCTAAGGCCTGCCGGCGGCAACTCTCTCAGCGCGATGCGCCGGCCGATTTCGAGGGCGGGGCTGGAAGCGGCGGCACGTGCAGGTTTGTCGGCGTGCGTGTTGCCGACGAGATCGTGCCGCTGCTCGGCAGCAGTGCGGCGCATTGCGCCGCGGCCTCATTCGCGGCCTGACGCGCGCCCGGATCGACGAAGGGAATGATCGCCGCCAAAGGATTGAGCAGCGACAGCAAGGCTGCCGCGCCGGCCTTGCCGGCCAGCTTCTTCGGTTCGAGCGACACCGAGGGCTTGCCCAGGGTGCCGCGCACATGGATCGGCGTGCGCAGCGTGAGCGGGCTGAAGTCCTTGGGCGACACGACCGCGCGCAGGTCGAGCGCCTCGCTCTTCAGCGACACCGTGCCGTCGACCCAGATCGTCGAGTCCTTGTTGTCGAGCACGAACACCTTCGGTCGGGCGACGCCGCCGGCGACATCGAGATCGACGACGTTGCAGAGGATCGGCAGGGCATCGTCGCCCTTGATGAAGACGCCGAGCGCCTGCGCGATGTCGAGGCCGCCGGCTTCGACGACGAGGTGCGAGATGGTGGCGTCGCGCAGGTGGATACGGATGTCGCCACCCAGACTGCCGAGGATCTCGGCCGTCGAGCGCCCGGCGCCCTTGACCTTGACGAGTGCGTCGAGCTTGCCGGACACGTAGGGTGGCGCGGCGGCGTCGCGCTTGAGGCGCAGCCAGCGCGCGAGGTCGATGCCGAGGGCGCGCAGGTCTGCCGTCCACAGGGCCTGCTCGCCGCGTCCGTCGAGCTGCAGGAAGCCGGCGAGGCGGCCTTGCGCCGTGCTGCCCTCGAAGTCGGCGATCGTCATTACGCCATCGGCGAGGAGAAGATGGCCACGCACCGACCGCAAAGGCTCGATGAGGGTCGTACCCGGATCGAACATGCCGATCTCGATCATGACGTTGGCGTCCATGACGCGCAGCGACGGCAGGTCGAACTTCTTGTCGGGGATGACGCGCTCGCCGCTCGCGGTGCGCGAGCCGGGCTGGGGCGCCTCGCCCGGCAAGGGTGCGCCGACCGCGGGGCCGAGGTCGGCGAGGACGAGTCGCGAGCCGCCGATCTTGCCCGAAAGCAGCGGCACCTTTGGACGCCGGTCGTAGGTGAAGGCGCCGGTGAGCTGGCTGGTGCCGATCGTCGCGTCCTCGAACACGGCCTTCCAGACGCCGCCGTCCTTGGCCAGTGTGCCGTGCGTCCTGAACGCGGGCGTCGTCGGCAAAGTGATGCCCAGCGGATCGCCGACCGCGGCCAGCGACGGCCCGGCCAGCACGAAGCGGCCTTGCAGGCCGGCGAAGTGCAGGGGATCGGTGGTGCTGCCTTCAAAGGACAAATCGGCATGGCCGATCGTCGCGATCAGCTTGAGCGGCTGGGCGGCGACCTCTTTGCCCCGGGAGAAGAGGCCGAGCACGCCGGCGGTGCGAAGGTCGATGCGCAGCGGAAGCTTCCGGTACCGGCCAGTAGCGTTCAGGCGAAGGCCGCTTTCGCCGGGGGCGAGCACGGCGGCGGGCGCCGCCGCCGAAGCGCCGGAGGCGGCGCCACCGGCGCGGACGACGATGCCGCCTGCCACGACCGAGGCTGCTCCCGACGCGGCGCCGGCAGCGGGCGACCGCGTGCTGCCGTCGCTCAGGGCAAAGCGCGCGTCGATGACGAAGGGCAGGATTTCGTCGGTATAGGCGAGATGCCCGTCACCGACTTCGAGCTGGCCGAATGTGGGCAGGTTCGCAGGCTTGTCGCTCTCCTCGGTCTGCACCCTCTTGCCGAATTGCCACGAGGCCTTGCCGTCGGCGCGGCGCTCGAGAGTGCTGTCGAGCGACGCCGCCACCACGCCTTCGATATGCAGCGGCTCGCCGCGCCAGGCGCGCCAGAGGTCGAAGTAGCCGAGCTGGAGGCGCGCGTCGTTGGCCAGCAGCATGTGTGGCGCCTGGCTCCAGTCCGGCGCACCGATCACGATGCGCGCGGCGCTGACGCGAATGCCGCCCAGCAGACGCACGCGAACGCCGGCGTGCTCGCCCGCAGCGTCGCCGAACTCGACGCGCCGGTCGAGCGTCTTGCTGAGCCAGTGCTGCATCGGCGTGACGACAAACGGCCAGCCGACCGCTTCGCAAACGAGGACAACGACGATCAGCGCCGCGACGGCGGCGAGCGTGATCGCGGGCCAGCGTACGCCGGCCCGCCACGCCGCCAGCGGACGCCTCATCGACGCGCCGGGGCGCTGACCGGCGGCGAGGACGAGAGGTCGGTCAGCGTGCAGTGCTCGGCCTGCCCGATCGGCGTGCCGGACACGGCCGACGCAGCGAGCGCGATCAGGCGTACGGTGCGGCTGTTCGGCGCGTCCCAGTACTCGGCCTTCTCGGGCACGACCTTGAGCAGGACAAGGTGGCGCGACCCGGGACCATCGGGAAACGAGGCGCGGTGGAACGGCGACCAGAGCCGCTCGATGCGCTGCGTGTCCATGTCGATCTCGCCACGGCCCGACAGCGACACGTAGGTGCTGCGCGCGTCGTCGGAAAAACTGACGTTGACGGAACGGACCCGTTCGGCGAGGTCCGAGCGCAGGTCGGTGAAGAACCAGAGCGCGCCGTCGCCATCCAACTCGAGCGCCTCCATCGGACAGCTGACGAGCGCGCCGTCGTCGCCGGCCGAGGTGAGCATCGCGACCGGCATGTCGGCGATCAGCGTTCCCAGGCGGGCAAGATCGGGCGTGGGTTGCGATTCGATGTTCATGGTTTGGATGTGCCGTGCGCCGATGGAAGGCAACACCCGATTCTCGCGACCGCATCGTGCGGACCCTATCGGCCCGCATCGTCGGAAGCTGTGGGTCCGGTCCTACAGTCGGCGCCCGAGGACCTCCAGGTTGAGTGCCGTCGGCGGCAACGGCGCGCCCGGTCGATCGTCGAGCGCGGCGATCAGGTTGTCGGCGGCCAGCTCCGACATCGCCAGCCGCGTCGGCAGGCTGGCGCTGGCGATATGCGGCGTCAGCACGACGTTGGGCACGGTGAGCAGGTCGGGATGGACCGAGGGCTCGTCCTCGAAGACGTCGAGCCCGGCGGCGGCGATCGTGCCGTCGCGCAGCGCGCGTGCCAGCGCCGCGTCGTCGACGACGCCGCCGCGCGCGATGTTGGTGATCGTCGCCGTCGGCTTCATCCGCTTCAGCTCGGCAGCGCCGACCAGGTGGTGCGACTCGGCCGAATACGGCACGACGATGACCACGTGGTCCGCGCCGGCGAACAGCTCGTCCCTGGAAACATAGCGCGCGCCGAACTCGGCCTCGACCGAGGGCTCGAGGCGCGAGCGGTTGTGATACAGCACCGGCATGTCGAAGCCGCGCGCGCCGCGCCGCGCCACGGCGCGGCCGATGCGGCCCATGCCGAGCACGCCGAGCGTCGCGCCGTGGATGTCGGCGCCGGCGAACAGGTCGACGGTCCACTTGGTCCACTCGCCACGACGCAGGAAATGCTCGCTCTCGGTGACGCGGCGCGCCGCCGCCATCATCAAGGCGAAGCCGAAATCGGCCGTCGTCTCGGTCAGCACGTCGGGCGCGTTGGCGAACAGCACGCCGCGAGCCGTGCAGGCCGGCACGTCGACGTTGTTGTAGCCGGTCGACAGGCTGCAGATGGCGCGCAGCTGCGGGCAGCGGTCGAGCAGCACGCCGTCGATCGGCTGCGTGCTGGTGATCAAGGCACCGTCCTTGCCCTGAAGACGCTCGGCCAGTTCGTCGCGGCTCCAGACGTCGTCGGCGTCGTTGGTTTCGACCTCGAAGTGGCGGCGCAGGCGTTCGACGGTGGCGGGCAGGATGCGCCGGCAAACGAGGATCGCGGACTTCACATCGGCCTTTCTATTCGAGGAAACGCGCGAACGACGCCACCGGCTCGCGCTCGGTGATCAAGCTGTTCTCGATCGCATCGAGATCGCGATGGCCGAGCGACATGCCGCAGACCAGCTGCTCGCTGTCCGGCGCGCCGATCGCAGGCGTGATCAATCGATGGAAGGGCGTGAAGGCGGCCTGGGGGCAGGTGTCGAGGCCATGTCCGCGTGCCGCCACCATGAGGCTCTGTAGAAACATGCCGAAGTCGAGCCAGCTGCCCTGTCGCATGATGCGGTCGATGGTGAACATGAGGCCGACCGGCGCACCGAAGAACTCGTAGTTGCGCGAATGCTGGGCGTGCATGCGCTCCTTGTCGGTCTTGGCGATGCCGAGCAGACCGTACAGGTCCCAGCCGACCTTGCGCCGCCGGTCGATGAAGGGCGACTTCCACTCGGTCGGGTAGTAGGCGTACTCCTCGGTGTGCGCGGCGCGCTCGACCGGATCGTCGTAGGCGGCGACGAGGCGACGCGACAGAGCGCGCCGGGCCTCGCCGGTCAGCACGTAGACATGCCAGGGCTGCGTGTTCGTGCCCGACGGCGCGCGCGACGCAACCGCCAGCAGATGCTCGATGAGCTCGCGCGGCACCGGCGTCGGCAGGAAGGAGCGGATCGAATGGCGCGAGGTCATCGCCTCGTCGACCGCGCGGGCGCTCTCGGGTATGGGGGTCAAGCGAGCTCCTTCACGATGGTCATCAGGGCGGGCGGCAAGGCCACGCGTCGCTGCGTCGCCAGGTCGACGTAGACGTGCACGAAGTGGCCGCGCGCCGCCGTCTGCTCGGCGCCGGCGGCGAAGATGCCGATCTCGTAGCGCACGCTCGTCTCGCCGATGTGGGCGACGCGCAGACCGCCCTCGAGTCGCTGCGGAAAGGCGAGCGGCGAGAAGTAGTTGCAGTGTGTCTCGACGACGAAGCCGACCACCTCGCCATGCACGATGTCGAGCGCGCCCGCCTCGATCAGCACGCCGTTGACGACGGTATCGAACAAGCCGTAGTAGACGACGTTGTTGAGGTGGCCGTAGACGTCGTTGTCGAGCCAGCGCGTCGTCAGCGGTACGAAGCGGCGGTAGGCGGCGCGCGGCAGCGGCTGCGGCCGGTCGCGGGCGGCGGCCTCGTTGGAAGCGGGCTCGTGGCTGTCGGTCATATGGCCGCATTCTTCCATTGCCGCCAGGAATCGATCGCCGCACCGATCGTCGCTGCCTGGATCGAGACCGTGACGTCGAGGTCGCGGCCATAGCCGCCGGCCATCGAAAGGGCGACCGGAATCCGCCGCTCGCGCGTCGCCGCCAGCACGGTGCGGTCGCGCTCGAGCAGGCCGGCGGCGCTCAGTTTCAGGCGGCCCAGGCGGTCGCCTTCGTGCGGGTCGGCACCGGCCAGGTAGAAGGCGAAGCCGAAGGGGCGCGCCTCGTGCTCGCGCCAGAGCGCGGCCAGCGCCGTCGCCAACGCGGCCAGGTACTCGGCGTCACCGCAGCCGTCGGGCAAGGCGACGTCGAGGCTGCTCTCGACCTTGCGGAAGGGAAAGTTCTTCGCGCCGTGCAGTGACAGCGTGAACACGCTTGCGTCGCCGGCGAAGATCGACGCGGTGCCGTCGCCTTGATGCACGTCGAGGTCGATGACGGCGATGCGCGGACCCGCCGAGGTGCCCGGCGTCGCCGGACCCGCTTCGGACTGAAGCAGGCGTGCCGCGACGGCGACGTCGTTGAAGACGCAGTAGCCGCTGCCGTGCGATGCGCTGGCGTGATGCGTGCCGCCGGCGAGGTTGGCGGCGATGCCCTCGACCAGCGCGGCGCGTGCGGCGGCGATGGTCGCGCCGACCGAACCGCGCGAGCGCGCCACCATCGCTTCGGTCCACGGAAAGCCGATCGCGCGCTGCTCGGCCGCCGAAAGGCCGTTGCCGGCGACGGCGCGCACGTAAGCCGCGTCGTGGGCGAGCATGAGCACGTCGTCGCCTGCCGGCTCAGCCTCGGCAACGTCGAGATCGGGCCAGCCCTCGACGACACCGCGCAGCCGCCGGTACTTGCTCGCCGGGAAGGTGTGCCCGAGCGGCAGCACGAGCAGATGGCGGTCGGCGTGGTAGGCCTTCAACGCGGCCGCTCCAGGGCCCCGGAAGAACCGGCCTGCGGCCGGAAATAGAACCCGCCGTCTAAAGTGGTGCAGCGCAGCATCGAACGCTTGCAAAGCGCGGGTTTACCTCTATACTTCGTTCTTGTTGCACTGCAACATAAATTGCTGATCGCCAAACGCCCTACCCCATCCATTGCAGGAGACCCTCCATGATGACCGCTGAACAAATCGTCACCGCCCACAAGGCCAACATCGAAACCCTTTTCGGCCTGACCGGCCTCGCCTTCGAAGGCGTCGAAAAGCTGATCGAGCTGAACACGCAAGTCGCCAAGGCAGCGATGACCGAAGCTTCGCAGACGATCCAGGCCGCCCTGTCGGTCAAGGACGCGCAAGAGCTGATGGCCCTGCAAGCCGGCCTGCTCCAGCCCGCCGCCGAGAAAGCCGCCGCCTACAGCCGCCACGTCTATGAAATCGCCGCCTCCACGGGCGCCGAAGTCAACCGTGTCGCCGAAACGACCGCCGCCGACGCGCAAGCCAAGTTCATGTCGGTCGTCGACACCGCCGTCAAGAACGCCCCGGCCGGCACCGAGAACGCCGTCGCCCTGGTGAAGTCGGCTGTCGCCGCTGCCAGCAACGCGTTCGAAAGCGTGCAGAAGGCCGGCAAGCAAGCCGCTGAAGTCGCCGAGGCGAACTTCCAGGCCCTGTCGACCACCGCCGTCCGCGCGACCAAGTCGAAGAAGGCCTGAGCCAAGGCAAGAAGAAATCGCACCGCCTCGGCGGTGCGGGACCAAGCCCGGATTCGTCCGGGCTTTTTTCTGGGCGAATGGACCTCAGGCGATCGATGCGACTGCCTTGGGTTCGAGCGGGCGGCCGGCCGCTTGCCAGCCGTTGATGCCACCACGCAGGAAACGAGCGTTCAATCCCTGGGCACGCAAGCGCATCGCGGTCGCCCGCCCGACCTCGTGGCCATAGACGCAATAGACGACGAACGCCTGGTCGGCAGGCACCTCGCCCGACCACGCAGCGACGGCCGCCGGGTCGCGCCACCGTGCGCCGGGTATGAGCGTTTGCGACGTCTGGAACATGCCCGCGCGTCGGACATCGAGCAGCATGGCTCCCGCCAGTTCGTCCTGGGTGGCGCCGAACGGCTCGCTGGCGCCGTGCACCGCGAGCTGGTAGCGCTCGTAGACCGGCGCCCAGTCGATGTTGCCCATGAACGAATCGACATACGCGCCCGCAGCGGCCCCGAAGTCGATGTGGTAGGCGTGCTCGTACATGTCGAGCGCGAGGATGGGCACGCCTCCCGCCAAGGCGCAGGTGTGGTCGGCGGCCCATTGGTTGACAAGAGTTCCTTCGCGCGGTTGAAAGGACAGCACCACCCAGCCCGAGCCGCCGCCCAGGGCCTTGCCCATCGCCACGAACTCGGCCCGCCATCGAGCGACGCTGCCGAAGTTGGCCTCGAGCGCCAGCGTCATCGCCGGCGCCATCGTCTGGCCATCGCCGCCGAGCGAGCCGAAGTACAGCTCATGGAGCAGCATCGAGTTGGTGGCGACAAGCTCCTCGCGCTTGAGCCCGTTGACCCGGTAGCCGGGTGCGGTCGCGAAGTCCAACGCGGCCAACTCGGCGCGGATGGCATCGAGCCGCTTGACGGCACCGCCGTAGTTGTTCTGGTGGTGACTCTGCATCAGCCTGTCGGACAGGCCGCGCAACGCGGCCGGATCGAAGGGGAGGTCCAGCATGCGGACGTTCATCGTCGATCTCCTCGAAGGCAGGTCCGGGGCTGAAGGGCCGCGGTCATGACAGCAGCCGGAAGGCCAAGCCGAGCAGGTGAGACGGCGACGACCGGAATGACGCCGACCTTGAACCGGAACAGGGCGATCGCGACCGCCAGGCCGATGAGCGCCGCCGGCCACTCGAAGTGGCCCGACAGCCCGCCCGGCCAGAGCACGTGGTACGCGAAGAACACCGCGAGGTTGACGATGACGCCGACGACGGCGGCCGTGATGCCGGTGAGCGGCGCCGTGAACTTCAGGTTGCCGTGCGTCGACTCGATGAACGGGCCACCGAGGAAGATGAAAACGAACGACGGCAGGAAGGTGAACGCGGTGACCACCGCCGCGGCGATCGCGCCCGCCAGCACCAGCGAGTCGGGGCCGAACACGGCCTTCGTCCAGCCGCCGACGAAGCCGACGAAGGCGACGATCATGATGAGCGGCCCCGGCGTCGTCTCGCCGAGCGCCAGGCCGTCGATCATTTGCGCCGCGGTCAGCCAATGGAACTGGTCGACAGCGCCCTGGTAGACGTAGGGCAGCACGGCGTAGGCACCACCGAAGGTGAGGAGCGCCGCCTTGGTGAAGAACCAGGCCATCTGCGTCAGCACGGCGTCGGCGCCGAACGCCAGCACGAGCCCGCCGATGCCGAGCAGCCACAGGCCGAGCCCGACAGCAAGAACCAGCGCGAAGCGACGCCAGCTGAAGAGCGCATGCGCCGGCGTCGGCGTGTCGTCGTCGATCAGCGCGGGGCCGTATGCCTTGGCGCTGGCGCCATGCGCGCCGCCAACGGCGAACTTTTCCGGCGCCAGTCGGCCGCCGACGTAGCCCGCGATCCCGGCGGCGAGCACGATCAGCGGAAACGGAACGTCGAACACGAAGATCGCCGCGAAGGCGGCGACGGCGATCGCCCAGAGCCAGCCGTTCTTGAGCGCGCGCGAGCCGATGCGATGCGCCGCCGATACGACGATCGCCGTCACTGCCGGCTTGATGCCGTAGAACAGCCCCGCCACGAGCGGCACATTGCCGAAGGCCATGTAGATCCACGAGAGCGCGATCAGCAGCAGCAGCGAGGGCAGGACGAACAGGCCACCGGCGACGATGCCACCGCGCGTGCGGTGCATGAGCCAGCCGACATAGGTGGCGAGTTGCTGCGCCTCAGGCCCGGGCAGCACCATGCAGTAGTTGAGCGCATGCAGGAAGCGCCGCTCCGAGATCCAGCGGCGCCGCTCGACCAGTTCCTGGTGCATGAGGGCGATCTGCCCGGCCGGGCCGCCGAAGCTGATGCAACCGAGCTTGAACCAATAGGCGAAGGCCTCGCCGAAGCCCACCGGCGGCGGCGCGGCGGCAACGACGGGCGACTCGGCCTCGCTCATGCGGCGAGGCCCAGCGCCGCATGGAGCGCGTCGAACACGGCGCACGACGCCGCGAGCAAGGCGTCGTCGTCGTCGTGGCGCGCCTGCAGACCGCGTATCACCGCCTCGACGCCGGCGGCCTCGTCGACCGGGATGCCGCCGACGTCGATGTAGTGCACGAGCTCGCCGAGCCGCGCGAGGGCTGCGTCTTCATCGAGGCCGAAAGCATGCGCGACGACCTCGAAGCTGACCAGCCCGCCGGTGTGCGTGAAGCGCGCACCGTCGAAGTCGAAGCCGAGCGCCGACTTCGGGCACTTCCTGGCGTCGGCGAGCCAGACAAAGCGCGGGCTGGCGTCGACGAAGCGCAGGATCAGCCACGCGGTGGCCAACCGGTCGACCCAGGGCCGGCGGCGCGTCGCCCAGGTCTTGCCCTGGAACGACGCTTTCTCGAGGCGCTCGACGCTGCCGCGGCCCGGCCCCGGCTCGCCGGGCGAGAGCCGTGCCTCGACTTCGGCGCGCAGCATCTCGAGGCCGGCCGCCGCGGCGGCGCCCGGCTTGCCGGGAAAGTAGTCGGCCGCCCGGATCGCCTGCAGCTGCTCGCCGAGCTGGCGCAGACGCTTGTGCAGCGCCGGCTCGCCCGAGGTCTTGACGAGCCGGCGCGCGCTCTTCAGCGACTGGGCGAAGTCGGCGTATTGGGCTTGCCGGTCGAACAGGGCGCGAAACGACTTCTCCTGCGCGGCGTCGCGCGCCTGCAGCTCGAGCATGTGCGCCTCGGCGCCGCCCGCCTGGATCGCCTGTTCGATGGCCCGGAAGTCGGCAGCCGACGGCGCGGCGGCGGGCAGGATGTAGACGCCTTCACGCAGGCTGGCACAGCCGATCACCTTGAGCGCGCGCCAGATGCGCACGCGCAGGCCGCTCGGCGAGGTGGGCAGCGAGGCGGTGAGAACGAGCCAGTCGATCACGATGTAGCAAATATCGCATGTTGCGACATTTGCTACAAGTCCTCAGAGATGACTCTTCGCGGCGATGCGCTCGCGCAGCTCGGCGATGTGCGCGAGTGTCACCTCGCGGCCGGCGCGAATCGATTGCTTGCGGCTGCTGAAATCGGCGCCCGAAACGCCGGCGAGCTTGGGGCTCAGCACCAGATCGGCATCGCGCAGCTCGTAGCTCTTGATGCTGCGGCCCATGATCGC
>JANXXS010000310.1 GCA_025350505.1 Burkholderiales bacterium | reverse complement strand
CCAGCAGCGCGTACCAGCGCCACAGCCGATGCAGCTTCTTGTGCGCCGCGACGCGCAGATTCATCATGAGCAGGCTGGCGATGCCGCCCGGCGCGTACATCACCATGAACATGAAGATCAGGCCGAGGTAGAGCTGCCAGGCCTTGGTCACTTCGGAGAACAGGGCGAAGCCCACGACCATCAGGATCGCGCCGATGATCGGCCCGAAAAAGAAGGTCGCGCCGCCGAGAAACGTGAACAGCAGGTAGATGCCGGAACGTCCGGCGCCGACTACGTCGGGCGTGGCGATCTCGAAGTGCACGGCGTACATGCCGCCGGCGATGCCGGCGAAGAACCCGGCGATGACGAACGAAAGGTAGCGCACGCGCTGCGTGCTGTAGCCGACGAACTCGACCCGCTCGGGGTTGTCTCGCACGGCATTGAGCATGCGTCCGAGCGGCGTGCGCGTAAAGGCGAACATCGCCGCCGTGCAGGCGAAGGTGTAGATCGCGATCAGATAGTAGACCTGGATCTGCGGCCCGTAGGTGATGCCGAGGAACGGCGGCCCGGCGGTGCGATTGACGGCGACGCCGCCTTCGCCGCCGAAGAACTCGGGAACGATCAGCACCATCGGTGCCACCAGCTCGCCGATGCCCAGGGTGATCATCGCGAACGGCGTCCCGGCCTTTTTGGTCGTGACGTAGCCGAGTAGCGCCGCGAAGAACATGCCGGCAAATCCGCCGACCAGTGGCACCAGGCTCATCGGAATCGGAAACGAGCGATCGGCGATGCCGAGGATGGCATGCACGGCCACGAAGGTGCCGAGCCCGGTATAGACGGCGTGGCCGAAGCTCAGCATGCCGCCCTGGCCAAGCAGCATGTTGTACGAAAGGCAGGCGACGATGCCGATGCCGACCTGCGTCAGCACCGATTGCTCGAGACTACTGCGCAGAACGAGGGGCGCGACGAGCAGAACCAGCGCGTAGCCGCCCCACACCAGAAGTCGACCTCGCCCGACCGGACGCGTGACGGTTCGGGCGGCGGCCAGCGCTGGTGCTGCGTCCATTCAGCCCTCGCGCGTGCCGAGCAGCCCCTTCGGGCGGAAGATCAGGATCAGCACCAGGAACAGGTAGGGCAGGATCGGCGCGACCTGGGCGATCGTCAACTTGAAGAGCGAGAAATCGACAAGGCCCGGGGCGACCGTCATGTGCAGCCCCCGCGCGAGACTGAGGAGCGAGGCGTCGGAGCCGACGGCGAAGGTCTGGATGACGCCGATCAGGAGCGAGGCGACGAACGCACCGGCAAGCGATCCCATCCCGCCCACGACAACCACCACGAAGATCACCGAGCCGACCGCCGCGGCCATTCCCGGCTCGGTCACGAAGGTGATGCCGCCGATGATGCCGCCAAGGCCCGCGAGCGCCGTGCCGGCGCCGAACACGAGCATCAGGACACGCGGCACGTTGTGGCCGAGGGCCTCGACCATCTCCGGATGCGTGAGGGCGCTCTGGATGACAAGGCCGACGCGGGTGCGTGTCAGCAGCAGCCAAAGAGCGAGCAGCATGACCAGCGCGATCAGCATCATGAAGGCGCGCGTCGCCGGGAATTGCGAACAGGCGATATGAACGGCGGAGTCGGTCGCGACGCACATCGCCGCCGGCGCGGCCCCGGCCACGAAATGGAGGCCCGACAACGACGAATTGACGATCGTGAAGGCCGATCCGCGCAACGATTCGGGCGGCAGGAACTCGACGCCGATACGACCCCAGGTCAGGATGACGAGCTCGAAGACGACGAACGACAGGCCGAAGGTGATGAGCAACTCCGGCACGTGGCCGAACTTGTGCACGCGTCGCAGGCAGACCCGCTCGAAAAACGCGCCGAGCGCACCGACCACGAACGGCGCGAGGATGAGGCCGGGCCAGAAGCCGATAAACCGGGCGATCGTGTAAGCGATGTAGG
Organism: Burkholderiales bacterium; assembly: GCA_025350505.1. GTDB lineage: Bacteria > Pseudomonadota > Gammaproteobacteria > Burkholderiales > Burkholderiaceae_C > Schlegelella_A. The sequence continues at coordinate 1,248 of JANXXS010000310.1, read as the reverse complement.
CGCCCAGCATGTAGAAGCTGGCGTGCGCGAAGTTGAGCACCCCCATCATGCTGAAGATGAGGGTCAGCCCCGAACTCAGCATGAAGAGCAACAGCCCGTAGCTCAGACCGTTGAGCATCGAAATGGTGAAGAACTCCATGGTGCCCGCAGTATCGCCGCCCGAAACAACAGAGGCCCGAGTCGCGCGCGCTCGGGCCTCGAATCAGAGACGAGGAAAGGTCAGGACGGGTTAGGCCGCTTCATCTGGCAGCTCGTCGGCGTGCTCGAGACGTAGTTCGGATACTCGGCGACTGGTTTGAAGGTCATGCCTGTGTTTTCCGGGCTGTAGGGGTGCTTGGCATCGGTTTTCTCCCACACGCTGATGTACAGCGGCTGCTGCAGCTGATGGTCGGTCTTGCGCATTTCTACGTCGCCCCCGATCACGCTCTTCCACTTCAGCCCTTCCATGGCGAACGCCACCTTGACCGGATCGGTCGATTTCGTCTGTGCCATTGCGATCGTCAGCGCCTCCAGCATGCGCGGGATGGCCAAGGTATAGAAATCATCGTTGTACTTGGCCTTGAACGCGTTGACGTCTTTGTCGGCCTCGCCGCCCATGTTGTTGTAGCCATAGGCGATTTGGTAGACCTTGCCGGCGCCGCTCGTGCCCATTGCAGTCGGCGTGCCGGTGACTCCAGCGTAGTAGGTGAAGAACTTGCCCGCGTAGCCGGCCTGGACCGCGGCCTTGATCAGCAGTGTCAGATCGGTGCCCCAGTTGCCGGTGACCACGGCGTCGGCGCCGGATGCCTTGATCTTGGCGATGTACGGCGAGAAGTCGCGCACCTGGCCGATCGGATGCAGATCTTCGCCGACGATCTCGATGTCGGGGCGCTTCCTCTTCAGGTCTTCCTTGATGTACTTGGCCACCTGCACGCCGTGTGAATAGTTCTGGCCGAGGACGTAGACCTTGTGGATGTCCTTCTGGTCCTTCATGAAGCTCGACAATGCTTCCATCTTCATCGTCGTGTCTGCGTCGAAGCGAAAGTGCCAGAAGCTGCACTTGCTGTTCGTGAGGTCCGGGTCGACGGCCGCCTCGTTCAGGTAGACCTGCTCCTTGCCGGGGTTGCGCTCGTTGTATTTGTTGATGGCGTCGATGAGCGCCAGGGCGACGCCCGAGCCGTTGCCCTGGATGATGTAGCGGGCTCCGGCATCGGTCGCCAACTTCAACGCGTTCAGCGACTCGCCCGGCGCTCCCTTGTTGTCGTAGCC
>JANXXS010000008.1 GCA_025350505.1 Burkholderiales bacterium | reverse complement strand
GCCGAGAAGCTTCATGCCGTGTCCATCCTCGGCATGACCAACACCCGCATGAAGGACTTCTTCGACCTCTGGGTGCTGCTGCACGACACGACGCTCGACGATGCGCAACTTCGCCGTGCGATCGAGGCGACCTTCGCTCGCCGACAAACGGCAATGCCTGCGACGCTGCCCATCGGCCTCGGAGAGGCGTTCGCCGCAGATGCCGCCAAGCAAGTGCAGTGGAAAGCCTTCCTGCGGAAGAACAAGCTCGACGCGATGGATCTGGCGGAGGTGGTTCGGTACGTTCGCGGGCGAGCTATGCAATGCGGCATCCCTTCGGCGTGAGCGGCGACGCTGAGACGCGGAGCATGCAGAAGGCACTCTTGGCATCGACGGTAGGAAGGGCCCGCACAGCCGCTCATCGAGTCCTCCAGAGACAGTTAGCAACGCCGTCCAATTCGAATCCCATTTTTTGCTGATTCTGGCCGTCGACCCGTCGCGATCGATGTGATCCAGACCATCGTTTGCGTGCCTGTGCGCCCGGCACGGCAGCGGATCGTTTTGGACCTCTTGACGCAACCGCCCGAACCGCTAAGCTCTCAAAAAACGCGCCGAACGATGTTGCGCAAGCGACACGAGACCGGCCACAGATAAGAACGATTCCCATCGCACATTCGATGGGTTGGGGGCATTTCTGCAGCGGGGCAAGAGTGGGGGCAACACGCCAAGTTCAAATCCGGTTTTCGAGCCCCGATCGAACCCTCGCGAAATGATGGGAACGACGCCCTCTCCGCCATTTGTTCTCGTCGACCCGCTGATGTGAGTCACCGCGGTCAGTGTCGAAACCGTGCGAATCGTCGAGGCGATGCGGACCGCGCCCCGATGAGATCGGCGAACGACTCGACCAACGCTCGGGCCACCCTGACAAACGCATCGACGTCGCTCCGGCGCATCCCGCTGGGAATCTGGATGCTCGGGTTCGTCAGCATGCTGGCCGACATTTCATCGGAGATGGTGCACAGCCTGCTACCGATGTTCATGGTCTTTGCGCGGTCGCCCTCATCGCAATGCATCCAATGCGGGGCCGGTCGCGTCGCCAAAACAGTGCGCCGCGATAGCCACCCTCGAATTCAACCACCAAGGTTCATCCAGATGAACGCCGAGAGGCGGCAGGGGATGTCAACGCCCGCCGTGCGCCCGATTGCCTTGTCAGCGCCCGGGCCCGGATCAGGACCGACGCCGTCGTTCCGCTTCGACCCGGCTCACGGCTGCCGTGACCAACGGCTCGATGGCTGAGTCCGGAAATGGCGCGACGCTGCTGACATTGATCTCGCAAAGCGCGTAGCGCTCGTCGCCCTCGCCTGCCGGCTCGCCGTGCATGAAATCGCAGTCCCACAGCAGGGGCAGTTGTTCTCGTCGGATGCCGAGCGTGCGCTCCAGCTCCGGCACCCATTTCTTTCAGCGTCAAGCCCAGCGCGGCTAGCGCGTCAGCCGGTGCGGGAGGTCTGCGTCAGACGATTCCGCAAGCCATGTCGGACGACCGCGCGACCCGCTTGCGCCTCGCGTAGTGGTGCCGTTCGGCCCCAATAATCCCGCGCCGATGGGCAAAAGCCATTCAACAACCTGAAGAAGGAAAGTCCAGATCATGAAGACCCTTGCCACCCTCGCCGCTCTCGTGTGCGCCGCCACCTTCACCCTTTCCGCTCAGGCCGCCGACAGCCCGGCCAAGGTGCAGAAGGAACAGGCGGAGGCCAACTACAAGATGGCCAAGAAGCAGGCCAAGGCCGACGAGAAGTCGGCCGAAGCCCAATGCAAGACGATGAGCGGTGACGCCAAGAAGCAGTGCAAGAAGGACGCCGAAGCCGCGCACGACAAGACGATGGCCGACGCGAAGGCGACCTACGAGAAGGCCAAGGCCGACTACAAGGCGATGAAGTAAAGGCCCTACCCCGGCCCGCTCCTGCGGACCGGGAGAACAATAAAAAAGGGCGCCTTGCGGCGCCCTTTTTGTCGAGGCTGAAGGACTTCAGCGGATGACGCCCATCGACTCTTCCTTGCCACCCTTGTAGGTGTGCATCGTCAGGGCGCCGTTCTTGATGTCGCCCTTCTCGTCGAAGCTGATCGTGCCGGTCACACCCTTGTAACCGGTCGTCTTGGCCAGCACCGGCAGGTACTTGGCCGGGTCGGCCGAGCCGGCCTTCTCCATCGCCGCAACCATCAGGTTGAGCGCGTCGTAGACATACGGTGCGTAGATCTGCACGTCGATGCCGAACTTCTTCTTGTAGGCGGCCTTCCAGACGTCCAGTGCGGCCACTTCCGACTTGTCGACGCCACCCGCTTCGGCACAAATCACCTGCCCATCCTCCATCGCGCCACCGGCCAGCTTGGGCAGTTCGCCCGAGCAGATGCCGTCGCCGCCCATGAATTTCGGCGTCATGCCGAGCTGCTTCATCTGGCGGATCATCGGGCCGGCCACGGCGTCCATGCCGCCATAGAAAACGATGTCGGGCTTCTTGGCCTTGATCGCGGTCAGGATGGCGGTGAAGTCGGTGGCCTTGTCGGTCGTGAACTGCGCGTCCTGAATGGCGCCGCCCGAAGCCTTGACGGCCTTCGAGAATTCTTCGGCCACACCTTGCCCGTACGCGGTGCGGTCGTCGATCGTGACAATCGATTTCCCCTTCAGGGTGTTGACGGCGTAGCGCCCGAGGGTGCCGCCGAGATGCGAGTCGTCGGCGACGACGCGAAAGGTGGTCTTGAAGCCCTGGCGGGTGTACTTGGGATTGGTCGCCGAGGGCGAGATTTGCGGGATGCCAGCGTCGCTGTACAGCTTGGAAGCTGGGATCGATGTGCCCGAGTTGAGGTGACCGATCACGCCATTGACTTTGGCGTCAACCAGTTTTTGGGCCACTGCGGTGCCTTGCTTGGGATCGCC
>JANXXS010000405.1 GCA_025350505.1 Burkholderiales bacterium | reverse complement strand
GATGACGAAAGCGCACGTCGACTACATGCTGTCGAAGATCCCGATGGGGCGCTTTCTCGAAGTGGGCGAAGCGGCGGCGATGGTCGCCTGGCTCGCCTCGGAAGAGTGCTCGTTCACGACCGGCTCGGTCGTCGACCTCTCGGGCGGCCGCGCCACCTACTGAGCTCGGGAACGAGGCTTGCCGGGCCTCGCGATGCTGCCGACCGTCCCGCCCGCGACTCGACTCGGCCTGCATATCGCGCTCGGGGCGCTGCTGCTGATCGCGGCGGCTTGGCTGTTCGGCGCGATCGCCGAAGACGTCGTCACCGGCGACCGCATTACCCAGGTCGACGTCGCGCTCGCGCAGTGGCTGCACGCCCATGCATCGGCCGGGCTGACGCGCTGGATGCTGCTCGTCACCGACCTTCACTCGACGGTCGCGGTGTCCGTGTATTCAGCCGTCGCCGGGATCTACTTCCTCCTGACGCACCGGCGGCGCTGGCTGGCCGCCCTGGCCGTCTGCATGGCCGGCGGACTGGCACTCAACGTCGCCATGAAGCTGGCCTTCCACCGTGCCCGCCCGGTCTTCGACCAACCCCTGCTGACGCTGACGAGCTACAGCTTTCCGAGCGGCCATGTGCTCGGCGGCACGATCCTGTACGGCCTCATCGTCGTTTGGGTGTTCGCGCGCACGCCGAAGCCCGGCTGGCGCCTGCTGGCGATCGGGCTTGCCGCGGTCGCCATCGCGCTCGTCGCCTTCACCCGGCTCTACCTCGGCGTGCATTACCTCACCGACGTCGGCGCCGCCTTTCTCGAAGGCATTGCCTGGCTGACGCTCAGCCTCGGCGCGCTGGCCGAGCGCTGGCGCGCCGCCGACGCCCCCCAGGCCGCTTCGCCATGACGCGACGCCTCGTCGTCATCCTCAACGCCGGCTCGGGCAGCGGTCACGACGACGCAATGGCGGACCGGTTGCGCACGCTCTTCGTGGCGGCCGACGCTGCGGTCGACATCCGCCACGTGCGCCATGGCGCGGAACTGGGCGCGCAGGTCGAGGCGGCGAAGGCGGAGCATCCCGACGTCATCGTCGCCGGCGGCGGCGACGGCACCGTCAGCGCCGTCGTCGCCGCGCTGGTCGGCAGCGAGATCGCACTCGGCGTGCTCGCGCTCGGCACGCTCAACCATTTCGCCAGGGATCTCGGCGTGCCGCTCGATGTCGCCGCGGCCGTGCGTTGCATCGTCGCTGGAAGGGCGGTGCTCGTCGACGTCGGCGAGGTGAACGGCCGCGTCTTCGTCAACAACTCGAGCCTCGGCCTCTATCCGGACATCGTCCGCGACCGCGAGCGCCAGCAGAAGCGCCTGGGCCGCGGCAAATGGGGCGGCGATGAGCTGGGCCCTGCTGACGGCGCTGCGCCGGTATTCGTTCATGCGCATGACGCTGCGCGTGGCGGGCCGCGAGCGAGAGGTGCGCACGCCGTTCGTCTTCATCGGCAACAACGAATACCGGATGGAGGGCCTCTCCATCGGCGAGCGGGAACGCCTCGACCAGGGCACGCTCAGCCTCTATTTCGCGCAGCGCCCGGGCCGCCTGCGCCTGCTGCAGTTCGCGCTGTACGCCCTCTTCGGCAAGCTCAGGCAGGCGCGCGACTTCGAGGCGCTGCTGACCGCCGACCTCGTCGTCGAAAGCCGGCACCGCCAGCTTCGCGTCGCCACCGACGGCGAGATCACGATGATGGCGTCGCCGCTGCGCTACCGCGTACGACCGGCGAGCCTTCGCGTCATGCGCGCCGACGCTGGCAACGACGCCGCATCGCCCGCCTGAGCCCACTCCAGTGCGCACCCTCGTCCACCTCTCGGACCTGCACTTCGGACGTACCGACGCCAGGATCATCGAGCCCCTGATCGCGCGGGTCGCGGCGATCCGGCCCGATGTCGTCGTCGTTTCCGGTGACCTGACGCAGCGCGCCCGCGCCCGCGAGTTCGAAGCGGCGCGCGCCTTTCTCGACCGGCTTCCGGTGCCGCAGCTTGTCGTCCCCGGCAACCACGACGTTCCGCTCTACCGCGTCGGCGAGCGCTTCCTCAGCCCGCTCGGCAAATACCGGCGATTCATCACCGACGAGCTCGCGCCGCTCTTCGTCGACGACGAGATCGCGGTCCTCGGCGTCAACACGGCGCGCTCGCTGACCTTCAAGAACGGCCGCATCAACGAGGCGCAGATCGCCTCGATCCACGCGCACTTCGATGCCCTGCCGGCGGCGCTGACGAAGATCGTCGTCACGCACCATCCCTTCGACCTGCCCGACCAGAACGGCGATGCCGAACTGATCGGCCGGGCGAAGCTGGCGATGGCGGCGTTCGCATCGTGCGGCGTCGACTTGCTGCTGGCCGGGCACTTCCACACCAGCCATGCGGGGGAGACCTCGCGCCGCCATCCCTTGCCCGGCTATTCGGCGCTCGTCGTGCAGGCGGGCACGGCCACGTCGACGCGTGGCCGCGGCGAAGCGAATGCCTTCAACGTGCTGCATGTGCAGCGCGAGACGATCGCCGTGGCGCGGCAGGTCTGGCAGCCGGAAGCCGGCGCCTTCGCGATCGGGCGCACCGAGACGTTCCTGCGGCGGGGGTCGCGCTGGTTCGGCGCGGCGGACGATCAGCCCGCCGCCTCCTGATCCTGCAGCAGGCGCCACATCACCTTGCCCGAGCCCGACTTCGGCAGTGCCTCGACGAACTGCACGATCTTCGGCACCTTGTAGGCGGCCATGTTCTCGCGCGCCCAGGCGATGATGTCCTCGGCGCTCGTCTGGCCCCTGGCCGCGGCGCGCAGCACGACCACCGCCTTCACGGTCTCGCCGCGATAAGCGTCCTTGGCGGCGATGATGCAGGCCTCCTGCACCGCCGGGTGCTTGTATAGCAGCATCTCGACCTCGGTCGGCCAGACCTTAAAGCCGCTCGCGTTGATCATTCGCTTCAGCCGGTCGGTCATGAAGAAGTAGCCTTCCTCGTCCATGCGGCCGAGGTCGCCGGTGCGGAAGAACTGTCTGCCTTCAAATTCGACGAAGGCGTCTGCGGTCGCCTCCGGATGCTTCCAGTAGCCTTTGAAGACCATCGGCCCGCGCGTGATGATTTCGCCGACCTCGCCGACCGGCAACTCCTGGAGCGTCAGCGGATCGACGACGCGCGAATCGACACCGAAGATCGGGATGCCCAGGCACTGCAGCTTGGCGCGCTCGGGCGGGTTGGCGTGGCTGGGCGCCGCGGTTTCCGTGAGGCCGTAGCCCTCGGCGAAGTTGAGACCAAACTCGTCGAGCAGGCGTTGCGCCACGGCCTGCGGCATCGCCGCGCCGCCGCCGCTCATCGAGCGCAGGGTCGAGAGGTCGAAGCTCTTGTTGTTGGGGCTGCCGAACAGGTCGATGACCATGGTCGGGATGCAGACCCAGTGCGTAATGCCGTGCCGCGAGATCAGGCGGCCGGCGAGCTCGCGGTCCCAGCGCGGCATGAGATGGACGGTCGAGCCGACGGCGACCGCGCCGAGCACGGCGTACATCATTCCGGTGATGTGGAACATCGGCACGACGCCGAGCGAGACCGACTCGGCCGTGCCGTAGCCCCACTGGCCGCCGACCGTGTTCGCCATCAGGGTGCGATGCGTGTGCATGCAGCCTTTGGGCAGACCGGTGGTCCCCGAGGTATAGGGAAGCAGCGCCAGGTCGTCGGGGCCGGCGGTGTGCGGCCCCGGCTTCAGCCCGGCGCCCACGGCGTCGTTCCAGCGCGCGTAGTCGGCCGGGAACTGCGGCTCGCTGCGCAGCCAGGCTTCCATCGCCGGCGGCGGCGCGTCGCCCTCGGCGATGGCGCCCTCGGGCATCGCGTCGGTATAGCGCGTGACGAGCACGCGTTTGGCCCGCGCGCCTTCGGGCAGCGCCGCTTGCGCCGCCGCGACGATCGGCGCCAGGTCGGCACTGCAGACGATCACACGCGTGTCCGGATCGGTGATGTAGTGCTTCAGCTCCTCGGCCCGGTTCATCGGGTTGACCGGCACGACCACGGCGTTGGCACGCAGCACACCGTAAAGCGCGATGCTGAACTGCGGACAGTTCTGCATGAAGACGGCGACGCGGTCGCCGGTGCCGACGCCTTCGTTCTGCAGCCAGCCGGCGATCGCTTCCGCCTGCTCGCGCAGTTGCCGGAAGCTCAGGGTCCGGCCGAAGAAGACGTAGGCCGCCCTGTCCGGATAGCGCGTCGCCGACACCTCGACGTTGAACCAGAGCGAGGTCTCGGGAATGACCAGGGCATGCGGCAGACGCTTCGGCCAGATGCGGAAATGGGGCCGATCTGCAGGCACCTCGAAGTGAGTTGGCGACGACGGCAAGAGCGGCTCCAGGAGACGAGTCTGCAAAGGCCCGAGGTATAGCCGAGGCGCCGATGGCTGCCCACCGCGTCTACCCGCATGGGCGCGAGGCACTTCCAGGCCATCTTCGGGCCCAAGAGCCTCTCGGTGAAGACGACGGTTGACGCGACCGCCCCGGACCGTGCCGCGTGGCGTCGGTCAGCGGTTTTCGCGCGCCCTCTTGCGATCCATGATGGAGACGCACTCGGCCGTGCCCCGATAGCGCGCCTCTTCGCACTTCTCTTCCATGCATAGCGCCAGGGCGATGAAGACGCGCTTGCCGCAGGCGTCGCGCGCTGACGTGGCCGGCGCCTCGGTCTGCGCAGACTGCTGCGGCGGCTGTGGCTGCTGTGGCACCGGACGGCCGACCGGCGCCGGATCGCGCACGTTCGACTGGCCGAGCGGCCGCGGCCGGTCGTTCGGGTTGCCGCTGCTGTATCCGGAGGGCGGCGGGTTGTAGGTGTTGCCGTTGTAGCCGGTCGAGGTTTCGGGTGGCCGCGCCGGATAGGTCGGCGTGCCGGTCGCCGCCGTTTCCGGGTCGCGTTGGCGTGGCACGGGCTGGCCGGTCGGACGGGCTCGCGCCGTGCTGGCTGTTGCCGACGACGCGGCCAGCGACGGGCGATCGCCGAAGGCGTTGGTGGCGGTCGCGGTGCGGTCCGGTGCGGGCGGCTTCAAGCCCGTGTCGACCGGGAGATCGGTGCGCGCTGCGGTGGTCGGCGGGCGCGTCGGCACAGGTGCGGGCACCGGCGCGGGCTTGCGGGTATCGGGAAGCATCGTCGCTGTCGTCGTCGGAGTTGTCGCAGCCGGCTCCGTTGTGGCGGGCGCCGCGGTGGTGGTCGGCGCCGTCGGTGTCGGTGCCGGAACGGCGGCGACCGGGGCCGTGGGAACCGTGGCCGCGGCGCTGGCCGCGCCGATCGTCGGGTCGGTGCTCGTCGCGTCTCGCTTGCCGGCGAATTGCCAGGCCGCCGCGCCGGCGATGACGACGACGCCGATGACACCGGCAAGCACCATCCAGGCCTTGGAGCCGCCCGATGGCGCGCTCGCCGCGGCGGCGGCAGGCAGCGCGGCGGGCGCAGCCAGCGGCGCCTGACGCGAGCGCTGGGCCGCAGTGACCGGCGGCGAGGCCGACAGCGGGGCCGGCCGGCTGGGCGGCGGCAGCGTCGACTGACGCGACACCGGCCATTCGGAGGGCGCGCCCTCCTGGCGGGGCGGCGCAGTGCGCGGCGCGGCGGATGGCGCCATCGTCTGCGCCGGCGGCACGGCCAGGGTTCGGTCGAAGGTCGTGGCGGGCGGTGCCGCGCGTGCCGTCGGCATCTGCGCCGTCGGGCTGAAGGTCGTCGTCGGCAGCGCACGGGTCTGGCCGGGCGGCGGGACGTGCGCCGTCGGCATGTGCGTCGGGATGTGCGCGGTGTTGATGAAGGTCGCGTCGCCGGCGGTCTCGACCTCGTGCCGCTGCGTCGGGCCGGGCGGCTGCGCCGGGGGATAGGCGTTGATCGCCGGAGATATCGCCACGTTTGGCGGGATCGTGATGCCCGGCCGGCCGCGCGGCGGGATCTGCGCATTGCCGTCGAGCACGGCGCGCAGTTGCTCGCCGTTCTGCGGCCGCTGGTTGGGCCGGATCGATAGCATCCACGACACGGCTTCGAGAAAGCGCGGCGAGACGCCGGGGACGATGCGGTTCTCGATCGCCTCCGCGTCGTCCTGCACGGCACGCGCGGTGGCCGGCGCCGGCGGCGCGCCGAACAGCAGGTAGTGAATGACGGCGCCGAGCGCGTAGAGATCGGTCCACGGGCCCTGGCGCAGTTGCGTCATCTCGGCGTATTGCTCGATCGGCGCGTAGCTCGGCTTGAGGATCGCGGTGAGCGACTGCGTGCGGTCGCTGATGACGCGCCGCGCCGCTCCGAAGTCGAGCAGTACCGGCGGGCCATCGGGCGGCAGCAGGATGTTGTCGGGCGCGATGTCGCGGTGGTAGACACCTTCGCGGTGCAGCAGTTCGAGCGCCGAAAGAATCGGCGAGATGACGCTGCGGATCCACGCTTCGTCGGGCGCGTGCGCCATGCGCCGCCGCGTGTCGCGCAAAGTAACGCCTTGCAGGAACGGCATCACCATGTAGGCGGTGGCGTTGTCTTCCCAGAACCGGTAGACCTTGACCAGCGACGGATGGTCGAAGCGGGCGAGCAGGCGCGCCTCGTTGACGAAGGAGCGCAGGCCGATCGCGTAGGTCTCGGCAAAGGAACTCGAGCGCACCGTGATCTGCGGCCCGGCGCCGCGCGCCGCCAGCGAGGCCGGCATGTATTCCTTGAGGGCGACCTCGCGCTCGAGCGAATGGTCGTTGGCGAGGTAGACGATGCCGAAGCCGCCGACGCCGAGCACACGCAGAATCTCGAACTCGCCGAAGCGCGTGCCGGGCGGCAAGGCGTCGTGGTCGGTGCCCGAGGGGGCGGGCGTGGAGGCGAAGTCGGGCGGAAGCGTGCTCATCGAAGACGTTCGCCCGATACGGCCCCGGGCAAATCGAGAGCTTACCGCAGCCGCACCGGGCCTCGCCTCCCTCGGGCGGGCGTGTCGGGACGACCGGTCGATCGGCACTTCACCGGGCACAGCAACGAGAATACGAACCTTCGTCGCCGACCGAGCCGTACCGAACCCATGGCCACCATCCTCCAGCACCTGCCCGCCGGCCAGAAAGTCGGCATCGCGTTCTCGGGCGGACTCGACACCAGCGCGGCGCTGCACTGGATGAAGCTGCGCGGCGCGATCCCCTTTGCCTACACCGCGCACCTGGGCCAGCCCGACGAGACCGACTACGACGACATCCCGCGCCGGGCGATGCTGTACGGCGCCGAGAAGGCACGCCTCGTCGACTGCCGCGCCCAGCTCGCCGCCGAGGGCCTGGCCGCCCTGCAATGCGGCGCCTTCCACATCACGACCGCCGGTGCCACCTACTTCAACACCACGCCGCTCGGGCGCGCCGTGACCGGCACGATGCTGGTCGCGGCAATGAAGGAAGACGGCGTCGACATCTGGGGCGACGGCAGCACCTACAAGGGCAACGACATCGAGCGCTTCTACCGCTACGGCCTGCTCGTCAACCCCGCCCTGCGCATCTACAAGCCCTGGCTCGACCAGGCCTTCATCGACGAGTTCGGCGGCCGCGCCGAGATGTCGGCTTTCATGACCCAAGCCGGCTTCGCCTACAAGATGTCGGCCGAAAAGGCCTACTCGACCGACTCCAACATGCTCGGCGCGACGCACGAGGCCAAGGACCTCGAGCAGCTGTCGAGCGGCATCGCCATCGTGCAGCCGATCATGGGCGTCGCGTCATGGCGCGATGAGGTCGAGGTGAAGCGCGAATCGGTCGTGGTGCGCTTCGACGAAGGCCGGCCGACGGCGCTGAACGGTGTCGAGTACCCGAACCTCGTGGAGCTGCTGCTCGAAGCCAACCGCATCGGCGGCCGGCACGGCCTCGGCATGAGCGACCAGATCGAGAACCGCATCATCGAGGCGAAGAGCCGCGGCATCTACGAGGCGCCCGGCCTGGCCCTGCTCTTCATCGCCTACGAACGCCTCGTCACCGGCATCCACAACGAGGACACGATCGAGCTCTATCGCGACAACGGGCGCCGCCTCGGCCGGCTGCTCTACCAGGGCCGCTGGTTCGACCCGCAGGCCATCATGCTGCGCGAGACCGCCGAGCGCTGGGTGGCGCGCGCCATCAGCGGCGAGGTGACGATCGAGCTGCGCCGCGGCAACGACTACTCGATCATGAACACGGTCTCGCCCAACCTCACCTACCAGCCGGAACGGCTGACGATGGAGAGCGGCGAATCGAGCTTCTCGCCGCAGGACCGCATCGGCCAATTGACGATGCGCAACCTGGACATCGCCGACACGCGCGACAAGCTCGCCACCTATGCCAAGGTCGGCCTGCTGTCGTCAGCGCCGGGAGGCCCGCTGCCGCAACTCGGCGCCGGCCGTGGCGACAAGCCGTCTTCCTGACGATCGTCGTTCGACGTCTTCGCGCTCACCGGCCGTTCAGTCGGTGCCGCGACAGCCACCGCCATCGCCTCCGCCGTCGCCGCCGCTGCTGCCACCGTCGCCGCCATCGCTGCCGTCGACGCCACCCATACCGTCTGCGTCGCCTGAAAATGCGTCGTCGCAGAAGTCGTCTCCGTAGCTGATGCCGAAAGCATCGCCGCCATCGCCGGGGCCGCCCACCGGCCGCGGCCGCGGCGAATAGACGACGCCGCCTTCGATGCCGAGCTTCGCGTCGAGCGCGAACAGGAGCGGCAGGCGCGTGGGCTTGCGCGGATTGATCGCCTCCTCTTTGCAGGCGAAGAACCAGGCCCTGCGCAGGCCGTCGTTGGCCTTGGCGTCGCTGCCGAGACGTTCGGCCGGCACGTGATGCAGAAAGCGGCCGAGCGTTCGCTCGCACCACTCGGCGTAGCTACGGGTGTCGAGGATGAAGGCGTGCCAGTAGGCATCGACCGCCTTCGACGGCATGGCGACGTACCGGCCGCGGCTGCGCGCGCAGGCCATGAAAAACTGGCGAAAGCCGCGCTCGACCAGATCGGCATCCCTGGCCTCGAGCTTCGGATACTGCGCGCGAAGCTTGCGCTTGGGCAGCACCGGCAACAGGCTCTCGCGGATCGCCATCCGGCGCAGCGAGCCGACCCAGGCCTGAAGCAGCGCCGACGCAACGAAGATGAAAAAGAGCGTGCCCAGCCAGCCCGGCCGGAACGGCCGGCCCGAGACCATCGCGCCCACGACGTAGGCGAGCCAGCCGAGCACAGCCAGCGACGTGACCAGCCACGCGCGTCGGGCGAGCGCCCGCAGCAACCGGGCTCTCACGCCGCTCGCCTGCATGCCGCCCTCACACGACCACCGGCTCGTGCTCGAGCCGGATGCCGAAGCGACCGTAGACGCTCTCCTGGATGGCGCGCGCCAGCGTCATCACTTCGGAGCCGATGGCGGCGCCGCGATTGACCAGCACCAGCGCCTGCTTCTCGTAGACGCCGGCGTCGCCGACCGACTTTCCCTTCCAGCCGCAGGCATCGATCATCCAGGCGGCGGCAAGCTTGACGCTGCCGTCGGGCATCGGGTAGTGAACGATCTCCGGGTCGCGGCCGATGATGTCGCGGCACTGCTCGGGAGTGACGACCGGGTTCTTGAAGAAGCTTCCGGCGTTGCCGATCGCGGCCGGGTCGGGCAGCTTGCTGCGCCGGATCGCCGAGATCCAGTCGTAGATCTGCCGCGCCTCGGGTGAGGCGAGGCCGGTCTCGGCGATCTTCTTCTGCAGCTCGAGGTAGCCGAGCACCGGCCGCCAGGGCCGCGGCAGGCGGAATCGCACCCGCGTGATCAGGCTGCGGTTGGCGAGCGAATGCTTGAAGACGCTGTCGCGGTAGCCGAAGGCGCAGATCCCGGGGCCGAGCACGACGCTGCGGCCGGTGACGAGGTCGACCGCGTCGAGCGACTCGAAGCGGTCCTGCAGCTCGACGCCGTAGGCGCCGATGTTCTGTACCGGGCTGGCGCCGACCGTGCCGGGAATGAGGGCCAGATTCTCGAGGCCGGGGCAGCCCTGCGCGAGCGTGAACTCGACGAACTCGTTCCAGTTCTCGCCGGCGCCGGCCTCGACAATCCAGGCATCGTCGCGGGTCTCGACGATGCGCATGCCGCGCACCTCGACCTTGAGCACGACCTGCGGCATGTCGCGCGTCAGGATGATGTTGCTGCCGCCGCCGAGGATGAACTTCGGCGCGCGGCCCAGCTTGGGATCGTCGACGACGCGGCGCACGTCGGCGTCGCCGGCGATGCGCACGAGCGTCTGCGCCACCGCCGGCAGGCGAAAGGTGTTGTAGGGCTTGAGGCTGACGCCCCTGTCGATTTGCATGTGAGAATTTTCACCGATCCGGCGTGGCGGCTCTGCGATCATCGGGCCTTCCCCGAAAGCGAACCATGCCCAGCTTCGATGCCGTGCTCGACCCCAACCTGGTCGAAGTGAAGAATGCGGTCGACCAGACGGCCAAGGAAATCGGCACGCGCTTCGATTTCAAGGGCTCGTCGGCGCGCCTCGAGCTCAAGGACAAGGAGATCACGCTCTACGCCGACAGCGACTTCCAGATCGGCCAGGTCACCGACGTGCTGCTCGGCAAGCTGACCAAGCGCAACGTCGACACGCGCTTTCTCGACCGGGAGGCGAAGATCGAGAAGATCGGCGGCGACAAGGTCAAGCAGCTCGTCGTCGTCAAGAGCGGCATCGACAGCGAGACGGCGAAGAAGCTGCAGACCTTCGTCAAGCAGAGCAAGCTCAAGGTGCAGGCCTCGATCCAGGGCGACACGGTGCGCGTCGTCGGCGCCAAGCGCGACGACCTGCAGACGGCGATGGCGTTGATCCGCAAGGAGATCGCCGACCAGCCGCTCTCGTTCACGAACTTCCGTGACTGAGCTTCGACTTCTTCTCCTCGCGGCGGCACTGCTGGTCAGCGCCGGCGCCGGTGCGCAATCGGTGTCGATGGCGGGCAGCCTGGGCAGCCGCGCCCTCCTCGTCATCGACGGCAAGCCGCGCCAGCTCGCCATCGGCAGCACCGTCGACGGCGTTCGCCTCGTCAGCGTCAGCGGCAACGACGCGGTGGTCGAGGTCAACGGCCAGCGCGTCACGCTGCAGCTCGGCGGCTCGCCCGCCAATCTGGGCGGCAAGGCCAGCGAGGGCACGGGCGACAAGATCGTGCTGACCTCGGCGAGCGGCGGCCACTTTGTGACCACCGGCACGATCAACGGCCGCACCGTGCGCTTCGTCGTCGACACCGGCGCCACCAACGTGACCATGTCGCAGGCCGAGGCCGACGCCATCGGCCTCGACTACAAGACCGGCGAGCGCGGCTACACCAGCACCGCCAACGGGCCGGTGCCGGCCTACCGCGTCTCGCTCGCCGCCGTGCGCATCGGCGACGTGCAGGTCTACAACGTCGCCGCCACGGTGCTGCCGGCGCCGATGCCCTTCATCCTGCTCGGCAACAGCTACCTCGACCGCTTCCAGATGCGGCGCGAGAACGATCGCCTGACCCTCGAGAAGAAGTAGCCTGGCACCGAGGCGACAGCCGTTTTCGAACGGTCGTGCTAAAAAGCCGCCAACGACCGATTTCTGCGCGACCGGAGACGCCGATGGACCTCAATTTCACCCCCGACGAGCAGGCCTTCCGCGAGAAGATTCACGCCTGGGTCAAGGACAACCTGCCCAGGGAAATCAGCGACAAGGTCAGGAACTCGATCCGCCTTTCGCGCGACGACATGCAGCGCTGGGCCAGGATCCTGGGCAAGAACGGCTGGCTCGGCTGGGGCTGGCCCAAGGAGTTCGGCGGCCCGGGCTGGAACGCGATCCAGAAGCACCTGTTCGAGGAAGAGACAGCGCTCGCCGGCGCGCCGCGCGTCGTGCCGTTCGGCCCGGTGATGGTGGCGCCGGTGATCATGGCCTTCGGCTCGCCCGCACAGCAGCAGCGCTTCCTGCCCGGCATCGCCAGCGGCGAGGTCTGGTGGAGCCAGGGCTACAGCGAGCCGGGCTCGGGCTCCGACCTCGCCTCGCTGAAGACCAAGGCCGAGCGGCGCGGCGACTTCTACATCGTCAACGGCCAGAAAACCTGGACCACGCTCGGCCAGTACGGTGACTGGATCTTCTGCCTGGTGCGCACATCGAGCGACGGCAAGCCACAGACCGGGATCAGCTTCCTGCTCATCGACATGAAGAGCCCCGGCATCACGGTGCGGCCGATCATCACCATGGACGGCGAGCACGAGGTCAACGAGGTCTGGTTCGATAACGTCGAGGTGCCCGCCGACCAGCTCATCGGCGAAGAGAACAAGGGCTGGACCTACGCCAAGCACCTGCTCGCGCACGAGCGCACCAACATCGCCGACGTCAACCGCGCCAAGCGCGAGCTCGAGCGGGTCAAACGCATCGCCAAGGCAGAAGGCGTCTACGACGACCTGCGCTTCCGCGACGAGATCGCACGCCTCGAGGTGGACGTGGTCGCCCTCGAGATGATGGTGCTGCGCGTGCTCTCTGCCGAAAAGAGCGGCAAGCAGAGCCTCGACGTCGCCGGCCTCCTGAAGATTCGCGGCAGCGAGATCCAGCAGCGCTACGCCGAGCTGATGATGCTCGCCGCCGGCCCGGCCGCGTTGCCGTTGATCAAGGAGGCGATGGAAGCCGGCTGGCAGGCCGCGCACGCCGCCGGCGGCGCTTTCGTCGCGCCGCTCGCTGCCACCTACTTCAACATGCGCAAGACCACGATCTACGGCGGCAGCAACGAGGTTCAGCGGAACATCGTCGCGCAAACGGTTCTGGGGAGCTGACCATGGACTTCGATTTCAGCGACGACCAGGAAATGCTGCGCGACACGGTGCGCAAGTGGGTCGAGAAGAGCTACGACTTCGAGCGCCGGCGCGGCATCGTCAAGTCGGGCGGCTTCTCGCGCGAGTCGTGGCAGGGCCTCGCCGATCTCGGCGTGCTCGGCCTGGCGGTGCCCGAAGCGCACGGCGGCATGGGCTTCGGCCCGGTCGATGCGATGGTGGTGATGGAAGAGCTCGGCCGCGGCCTCGTGCTCGAGCCGTTCGCGGCGGTGTCGCTGGTGGCGACGAGCCTGCTCGGCGCCGGCCACGCGCCTTCGGCATCGCTCTGGCTCCAGGGCATCGCCCAGGGCAAGGAGATCGTCGCGCCGGCGCTCGAGGAACGGCATTCCCGCTATCGCCTGGGCCAGATCGAGACCCGCGCCGAACATGCGAGCGGCACCTGGCGACTGACCGGCACGAAGACGGTCGTGCCGGCCGGCGGCCATGCCGGCGCCTTCATCGTCTCGGCGTGCACCTCGGGCGCGGCGGGCGACCGCGGCGGCGTCGCCCTCTTTCTCGTCTCGCGAGGCGAGAGCGGCGTTTCGCTCAAGCCCTACCCGACGCAGGACGGCGCCTGCGCCGCCGACCTCGTGCTCGACGGCGCCAGCGGCATCGAGCTGCTGCCCGCGGGCGAGGCGATGCCGGCCCTGGAACATGCGGTCGACATCGGCACCGCGGCGGTCTGCGCCGAGGCCGTCGGCGCGATGGAAAAGCTGGTCGCCCTCACCGTCGAGTACATGAACACGCGCAAGCAGTTCGGTGTCGCCATCGCCAGCTTCCAGGCGCTGCGCCACCGCATCGCCGACGTCAAGATGCAGCTCGAGCTGGCCCGCTCGATGAGCTACTACGCGGCATTGAAGCTGAACGAGCCCGCGCCGGCGCGGCGGCGTGCGCTGTCGCAGGCGAAGGTCCAGCTCGGCCAGTCGATGCGCTTCGTCGGCCAGCAATGCATCCAGCTGCACGGCGGCATCGGCGTCACCGACGAGTACGCGGCCAGCCACTACTTCAAGCGGCTCACCGTCATCGAGATGAGCTACGGCGACACGATGTTCCATCTCGGCGAGGTCTCGGCGCGGATGCAGGACACGGCCGGCGTCTTCGCCTGATCGTGCAGGCCACGGTGGCGGTCGAGTGACCTTCGGCCTGACCGCCGTCGCCGGGCTTTCGGTCGGCCATTTCACCGATATGCGGCGGCCGACGGGCTGCACCGTCGTCATCGCCGAAGGCGGCGCGGTCTGCGGCGTCGACGTTCGCGGCGCGGCGCCGGGCACGCGCGAGACCGAGCTGCTTGCGCCGATCAACGCCGTCGAGAAAGTGCACGCCGTGCTGCTCGCCGGCGGCAGTGCCTTCGGCCTCGACGCCGCCGGCGGCGTGATGCGCTGGCTCGACGAACGCGGCATCGGCGTCGCCGTCGGCCCGACCCGTGGCGACGGCAGCAAGGTGACGGTGCCGATCGTGCCGGCGGCGATCCTGTTCGACCTCTGGATCGGCGACGCGCGGATTCGTCCCGACGCCGCGGCCGGCTACGCGGCTTGCGCAGCAGCGTCGCGCGAGACGCCGGCCGAAGGCAACGTCGGCGCCGGCAGCGGCGCGAGCCTCGGCAAGCTGTTCGGCATCGACCACGCGATGCGCGGCGGCGTCGGCACGGCGTCGATCGTCGTCGGCGGCATCACGGTTGCGGCGCTGGTCGCGGTGAACGCGATGGGCGACGTCGTCGATCCGGCGACCGGCGCTATCGTCGCCGGCGCGCGCAGCGACGACGGCACGGCCTTTCGCGACACGATGGCGTCGTTCCGGCGCGGCGAATGGCCGCCGCCGCGAAGCGCCATGCGCGACGAAGCCGGCGGCGCGACGACGCTGGCCATCGTCGCCACCGATGCGCAGCTCGGCAAGGCCGAGGCGACCAAGGTGGCGCAGATGGCGCACGACGGCCTGGCCCGAACCATCCACCCGGTGCACACGATGAGCGACGGCGACGTCGTCTTCGCGCTGGCCACCGGCGCGAGCGGCAAGCACGCGCCGACGACGCTGATCGGCGCCCTGGCCGCCGACGTGCTCGCCGATGCGGTGCTGCGCGCTGTGCGTGCCGCCGGCTCGCTCGTCGAGGCCGGCCTTCCGCATCTTCCCGCCGCCGGCGATTTCGCCGCCGCGATCCACAACCATTCCCGAGACAAGCCATGAACAAGACCTCGCCCGACTCGATGACCCGTCGCCGCCTGCTCCTTAGCGCCGCAGCCGCCGGCGCGGCGCCGTTCGCCGGCTGCGTGACCGCACCGAACTCCGACGCCGGCGTCGACGCCGAGACACGACCGCCGATCGTCTTCGTGCACGGCAACGGCGACAGCGCCTCGATCTGGACGACGACGATCTGGCGCTTCGAATCGAACGGCTGGCCGCGCGAGCGGCTCCATGCGGTCGACATGCCCTATCCGAACGCGCGCGCCGACGACGCCAAGGAGCAGCCGGGCAGCAGCTCGATCGCCGAATACACGGCCTACCTCGCGGCGGAGGTGAAGCGGGTTCTCGCCGCCACCGGGGCGAGCAAGGTGATCCTGATCGGCAACTCTCGCGGCGGCTATCCGATCCGCAACTTCATCGCCACCGGCGGCGCCGCGCAGGTCTCGCAGGTGGTGCTCGGCGGCGTGCCGAACCATGGCGTCTGGGCGCACAACGGTTTTCTGCCCGGCAGCGAGTTCAACGGCGTCGGTCCCTTCCTGACCCGGTTGAACGCGCCGCAGGGGCCGAACGGCCACGAAGTGCCGGCCGGCATTCGCTGGCTGACGATCCGCTCCGACGGCTACGACAAGTACGCGCAGCCCGACGGCGTGTGGATCGGCCAGCGCGGCACGCCCACCAATGTCAGCTTCGAGGGCCCGGCGCTGAAAGGCGCCGACAACCGCGTCATCGCCGGCATCGATCACCGCGAGACCTCGTTCAGCGCGCAGGCCTTTGCCGAGAGCTGGCGATTCATCACCGGCCGCCTGCCGACCCGGATGACGGTCGCGCCCGAGTTCGAGGTCGTGCTCGACGGCACGGTCAGCGGCCTCGGCCTGAACAACCGCGAAGGAAGCTACACCACGAACCTGCCGCTCGAAGGCGCCACGGTCGAGGTCTACGCGACGCGCGCCGCGACGGGCGAGCGCATCGGCGAGGCGAAGCATCGCAAGACGATCGGCGCCGACGGCCGCTGGGGCCCTTTCAAGGCCGACGGGCCGCAGACCTACGAATTCGTCATCACTGCGCCCGGCTACGCGACGACGCACATCTATCGGTCGCCGTTTCCGCGCTCGTCGCGCGTCGTCAGCCTGCGCGCCGAGCGGATCGCCGCGGCCGACCGCGACGTCAAGGCGCTCGTCGTCATGAGCCGGCCGCGCGGCTACCTCGGCGTGCCGCGCGACCGCATCGTGCTCGACGGCACCAGCCCGCCGGCCGGCCTTCCGAGCGGCGTCGCCGGCATCTCCGAGGCTCGCCTCAAGCTGACGAGTGCGGCCAGCCGCGCCGTCGAGGGCGAGTTCAATGGCGAGCACATCGTCGGCCGCATCTGGCCGGCGGCCGACAACCACATCGTCGTCCTCGAGCTGACGACCTGAGCGCGGCGCGATGAAGCTCGCGCAACTGCTTTTCACGCAAGGCTTCGGCACGCGCCGCGAATGCGCCGACCTGATCGCCGCCGAGCTCGTGGCAATCGATGGCGCGATCTGCGACGACCCCGACCGCGAGCTCGTTCCCGCGGGCCTGCAGTTCACCGTGCGCGACGAATCGTGGACTTATCGCGAGCAGGCCTTGCTCGTCATGAACAAGCCGGCCGGCTACGAGTGCTCGCAAAAGCCCAAGCACCATCCGAGCGTCTACTCGCTGCTGCCGGCGCCGCTGCGCAACCGCGGCGTGCAGGCGATCGGCCGGCTGGACGAGGACACCACCGGCGTGCTCCTCTTCACCGACGACGGCACGCTCATCCATCGCCTGACCTCGCCCAGACATCATGTGCCCAAGGTCTACGAGGTGACTTGCAAGCATCCGGTCGACGCAGGGCAGGTCGATCGGCTGCTCGGCGGCGTTGTTCTGCACGACGACGACGAGACGGTGCGCGCCGCGGCGTGCGAGGCCACCGGCGAATCGACGCTGCGCCTGACGCTTCTCGAAGGCAAGTACCACCAGGTCAAGCGCATGATCGCGGCTGCCGGCAATCGGGTCGAGGCGCTGCAGCGCAGCGCATTCGGACCGGTCCGCGCGGACGGACTCACACCAGGGGGGTGGCGATGGCTGACCGACGCCGAATCTTCGGCCCTTTCGCAAAAGCGGCTGCCTGCCCTCGCGCCGTGAGCGGCGCGCGCCTGGCCGGCGCGGGCGCGGCCCTGGCGGCGATGGCGCTGCCGGTGCTGGCGCAGACCACCTCGGGCGACACGCCACCGCTGCGGCTCGACCCCGTCGTCGTCACCGCCACCCGCACCGAGACGCCGGCCTTCGACGTGCCGGCCTCGATCGACCGCATCGAAGGCGCGGGCATCCGTGACGCGCGCATGCAGGTCAACATCTCCGAGAGCCTGGGCGGCGTGCCCGGCCTCTTCGCGCGCGACCGGCAGAACTATGCGCAGGACGTGCAGATCTCGGTGCGCGGCTTCGGCGCGCGCTCGACCTTCGGCATCCGCGGCGTGCGCCTCTATGTCGACGGCATCCCGGCGACGCTGCCCGACGGCCAGGGCCAGATCTCGAACGTCGACCTCGGCTCCGCCGATCGCATCGAGGTGCTGCGCGGGCCGTTCTCGGCGCTCTACGGCAACTCGTCGGGCGGCGTGATCCAGGTCTTCACCGAAGAAGGACGCGGCCCGCCCGCGCTGGCCTTCAGCGTCGCCGGCGGCAGCGACGGCGCGCTGCGCTTGGCCACCAAGGCCAGCGGCGCGAGCGGCGGGCTCGGCTACGTCGTCAGTGCCAGCGACTTCCGCACCGACGGCTACCGCGACCACAGCGCCGCCGAGCGCCGCATCGGCAACGTCAAGCTCACGGTCGCGCCCGACGACGCGAGCAAGCTGACGCTGCTCGCCAACAGCGTCGCCCTGCCGAAAGCGCAGGACCCGCTCGGCCTGACGCGCGCGCAATTCCAGGCGAACCCGCGCGGCGTCGACCCGGTGGCGATCGCCTACGACACGCGCAAGACGGTCGAGCAGACGCAGTTCGGCCTGGTCTACGAGCGGCGCATCGATGAC
>JANXXS010000397.1 GCA_025350505.1 Burkholderiales bacterium | reverse complement strand
GGCGACGATCTGCGCCCGCTACGGGCTCGAGTGCGTCGTCTACATGGGCAGCGAGGACGTCAAGCGCCAGGCGCAGAACGTCTATCGCATGAACCTGCTCGGCGCCTCGGTGGTGCCGGTCGAAAGCGGCTCGAAGACGCTCAAAGACGCGCTCAACGAGGCGCTGCGCGACTGGGTGACGAACGTCGAGAACACTTTCTACATCATCGGCACGGTCGCCGGGCCGCACCCGTACCCGACGATGGTGCGCGACTTCCAGCGCGTCATCGGCGACGAGTGCCTCTGGCAGATGCCCGAGATGATCGAGACCCTTGACGGCCCTGCGGGCCGGCAGCCCGACGCGGTGATCGCCTGCGTCGGCGGCGGCAGCAACGCGATGGGCATCTTCTATCCCTACATCGGCTACGAGAAGACGCGGCTGATCGGCGTCGAGGCCGCCGGCGAAGGGCTGGCCACGGGGCGGCACGCCGCCTCGATCTGCGCCGGCAGCCCGGGCGTGCTGCACGGCAACCGCACCTACCTCCTGCAGAACGCCGACGGCCAGTTCATCGAGACGCACTCGATCTCGGCCGGCCTCGACTACCCCGGCGTCGGCCCCGAGCATGCGTACCTGCACGACATCGGCCGTGCCGAATACGTGGCCGTCGGCGACGAGGATGCACTGGCCGCCTTCCATCGCCTCTGCCGCACCGAAGGCATCATCCCGGCGCTCGAATCCAGCCACGCCGTCGCCTACGCGATGCAGCTCGCGCCGACGATGCGGTCCGACCAGCACCTGCTCGTCAACCTCTCCGGCCGCGGCGACAAGGACATCGCCACCGTCGCCGAATTCGACGCGCGCGGGACCCGGGCATGAGCCGCATCGACGCGACCTTCGCCGCCCTGCGCGACCGCCATCGCAAGGCGCTGATTCCCTACATCACGGCCGGCGACCCGGACGCCGAAGGCACGGCCGCGATCATGCGGGCGATGGCCGACGCCGGCGCCGACATCATCGAGCTCGGCATGCCCTTCAGCGACCCGATGGCCGACGGCCCGGTGGTGCAGAAGGCGAGCGAGCGGGCCCTGGCGCGCGGCATCGGCATGCCGCAAGTGCTGGCCGCGGTGCGCGATTTTCGCGCCGGCGACGCGAAGACGCCGGTCGTCCTGATGGGCTACGCCAATCCGATCGAGCGCTACGGCCGCGAGGCCTTCGCCGAGGCGGCCAAGGCAGCCGGCGTCGACGGCGTGCTTGTCGTCGACTATCCGCCCGAGGAGTGCGAAGACTTCGCGGCGATGCTGAAGTCGCGCGGCCTCGACCCGATCTTCCTCGTCGCGCCGACCTCGACCGAGCAACGCATCGCCAGCGTCGGCAAAGTGGCCAGCGGATACGTCTACCATGTGTCCCTGAAAGGCGTGACCGGCGCGGGGCACTTCGACATCGCGGCGGTGGCAGAAATGATTCCGCGCATCCAGGCGCACGTGAAGGTGCCGATCGGCGTCGGCTTCGGCATCCGCGACGCGAAGACGGCGCGTGCGGTTGCCGACGTGGCCGACGCGGTCGTCATCGGCAGCGCGCTGGTGCAGCGGCTCGAGACGGCGGCGCCCGGCGAAGCGCCGACAATCGCCGGGCGCTTCATCGCCGAGATCCGTGCGGCGCTCGACGACCCTCACTCCAGCCCTTTCCCGCACGCGGGAGAGGGGGCAAGACAAGGAACGAACTGATGAGCTGGCTAGAAAAGCTTCTCCCGCCGAAGATCCAGCCGACCGATCCGAGCGAGCGGCGCACGGTGCCGGAGGGCCTGTGGATCAAGTGCCCGGCCTGTGAGACGGTGCTCTACAAGACCGATCTCGAGAAGAACATGTACGTCTGCCCGAAGTGCAGCTTCCACCACCGGATCGGCGCGCGGGCCCGCCTCGACGCCTTTCTCGACGCCGAGGGCCGCTACGAGATCGGACAGGAAGTCATCCCGGTCGACGCGCTCAAGTTCAAGGACAGCAAGAAGTACCCCGAGCGGCTGAAAGACGCGCTCGAGAACACCGGCGAGACCGACGCGCTCGTCGTCATGGGCGGCGCCCTGATGACCTTGCCGGTGGTCGCCGTCTGCTTCGAGTTCGACTTCATGGGCGGCTCGATGGGCTCGGTCGTCGGCGAGCG
>JANXXS010000389.1 GCA_025350505.1 Burkholderiales bacterium | reverse complement strand
TGCGAGAGCTCGGCCGCGGCGACGATCGCCGGGTCGGTGATCTCGACGCCGTGGTGCACCTCGTACTTCTCCTGCAGGCCGCGCAGGATGGCGATGGTCGCCTCGACGGTCGGCTCGCCGACAAGGATCTTCTGGAAGCGGCGCTCGAGCGCCGCGTCCTTTTCGATGTATTTGCGGTACTCGTCGAGCGTGGTCGCGCCGATGCAGTGCAGCTCGCCGCGCGCCAGCGCGGGCTTCAGCATATTGCCGGCGTCCATCGCGCCTTCGGCCTTGCCGGCACCGACCATGGTGTGCAGCTCGTCGATGAAGACGATGGTCTGACCTTCGTCCATCGCCACTTCCTTGAGCACGCTCTTCAGCCGCTCCTCGAACTCGCCGCGAAACTTGGCGCCGGCAAGCAGCAAAGCCATGTCGAGCACGAGGACGCGCTTGTTCTTCAGCGAATCGGGCACCTCGCCGGCGACGATGCGCTGCGCCAGACCCTCGACGATCGCCGTCTTGCCGACGCCCGGCTCGCCGATCAGCACCGGGTTGTTCTTGGTGCGCCGCTGCAGCACCTGAATGGCACGGCGGATCTCGTCGTCGCGGCCGATCACCGGATCGAGCTTGCCGAGCCGGGCGCGCTCGGTCAGGTCCATGGTGTACCTCTTCAACGCCTCGCGCTGTCCTTCCGACTCGGCGCTGTCGGCCTTCTGGCCGCCACGCACGGTCTCGATGGCGGACTGCAAACCGGCCTTGGTGACACCGTTGTCCTTGAGCACCTTGCCGATCGAACTCTTCGCGTCGGCGGCGGCAAGCAGGAACATCTCGCTGGCGACGAACTGGTCGCCACGCCTGCCGGCCTCTTTCTCGGCGGCCTGCAGCAGCGTCGCCAGGTCGCGGCCCGGCTGCACGACCTCACCGCCCTGCACCTGCGGCAGCTTGGCGATTTCGGCGTCGAGCGCCGACTGCAGCCGGCCGGCGTTGACGCCGGCACGCGCCAGCAGCGCCTTCGGCCCGTCGGCCTGCGCGAGCATGGCCGAAACCAGGTGCGCTGGCTCGATGTAGGGGTTGTCCTGGGCGACGGCGAGGCTCTGGGCGTCGGCGAGCGCCTGCTGAAAGGTGGTCGTGAGTTTGTCCAGTCGCATGTCGGGGTTCTCCGGATCAAAGCCAATTGAGGCGATCGTCGGCGCATTTCAAGCGCCGCCCGGAACTGCCGATCGAACTACTTGATCAAGATCAACTGACCGAGGCGGAAGCCCAGTGCGGCGAAGGCCAGCGCGCCGATGATGTGGGCCAGCGTGTGCGCCAGCGCCAGCGCCCAGGCGCCCCGCTGCAACATGATCAGCGACTCGACCGAAAAGGCCGAAAAGGTGGTGAAGCCGCCGAGCACGCCGGTGACCAGCAGCAGGCGCATCAACTCGCTCGGCGTGCGCTCGAACCAGACCAGCGCCATGCCGATGAGAAGACCGCCCAGGCAGTTGACGAACAGGGTGCCGAGCGGAAAGCCGTTCCAGCGGTCGTTGAGCCAGACGCCGGCCAGCCAGCGCATCACGGCGCCGAAGCTGGCGCCGAGCGAAATGACGGCGATCTGCGTCCAGGGCATCGGCAGGCTCAGCGGGCGGGTGGCGGCGGCGTCGCAGGTGCGGCGTTGGCGGCGGCGATGCCCCAGCGTGCCAGCGCGGCGTCGTCGGCGGCGCGCGCGTCGACCCAGCGTGCACCGGCGTCGGTCGATTCCTTCTTCCAGAACGGGGCGTGCGTCTTCAGGTAGTCCATGAGGAACTCGCAGGCCTGGAAAGCCCGGCCGCGATGCGCGGCGGCGACCGCGACGAGGACGATCTGCTCGCGCGCCGCAAGTCGGCCGACGCGATGCACGACGCGCGCGGCCCGAATGTCGAAGCGGGCGAAGGCCTGATCGATCATCGACTCGATCGCCGCCTCGGTCATGCCCGGGTAGTGCTCGAGCTCCATCGATGCCACCGTCGCGCCGTCGCTGCGATCGCGCACCGTGCCGACGAAGACCGCGACCGCGCCGACCGCGCCGTCGCCGTCACGCAGCGCCGTGACTTCGGCACCGACGTCGAAGTCCTCGGCCTGGATAGCGACGCGCGGCCCGGTCATTCAGCCGCCCGTCACCGGTGGGAAAAAGCCGACCTCGTCGCCGTCGCCGAGGGCCGCGGATTCGGCGCACATGACGCGGTTCCTGGCGCTGCGCACGGCGCGCTGGCGGCCGAGCGCTTCGGCGTGCCGGCCGCCGCGCGCGGCGAGCGCGTCGCGCAGCGCGCCGACAGTCGTCGTCTCGGCCAGCTCGACCGCCTCGACGCTGCCGAGCGCCTCGCGCAGCGACGCGAAATAGCGCACCTCGACCTTCATCCGAGCAGCTCGGCAAACGGCAGGTAACGCACCGTATCGCCCACGGCGATCGTCGTGCCACCCGGGTTGTCGACCAGGCCGTCGGCCCAGACCGTCGAGGTGAGAACGCCCGATCCCTGGTTGGCGAACAGGTCGAGCCCGCCCTGCCCGTTGCGGCGCACGCGCAGGAACTCGCGCCGCTTGTCGGCCCGCGGCCAGGCGAAGTCGGCGCGCATGGCGATCGGCTTCGGCGTCAGATCGGTTCCGCCTTGCAGTTTCAGCAGCACCGGGCGCACTGCGAACAGGAAAGTGATGAAGGACGAGACCGGGTTGCCCGGCAGACCGATGAACCAGGTCGGCGAGCCGTCGGCGCGGAACACCTCGCCGAACGCGAGCGGCTTGCCCGGCTTGATGGCGATCTGCCAGAGGTCGAGCCGACCTTCGCGTTCGACCGCTGGCTTCAGATGGTCTTCCTCGCCGACCGAGACGCCGCCGCAGGTGACGATCAGGTCGTTGCCCTCGGCGGCGCGCTTCAGCGTCTCGCGCGTGGCGTCGAGCCGGTCCGGAACGATGCCGAAGTCCTCGCAGATGCCGCCCAGCGATTCGATCAAGCCGCGCAGCGTGTAGCGGTTCGAGTTGTAGATGGCGCCGGGCTTCAACGCTTCGCCCGGCATGGCGAGCTCGTCGCCGGTGGAGAACAGCGCCACGCGCGGCCGCGGCCCGACCTTGACTGTTGCCGCACCGACCGCCGCCGCCATGCCGAGCGCTTGCGGCGAGAGGCGCATGCCGGCCCGTAGTACGACCGACTCGCGCTGCACGTCTTCGCCGCGACGACGGATCGAGAGCCCCGCCTGCACCGTCGTGTTGATGCGCACCCCGCCTTCCACCGCCTCGCACTGCTCCTGCATGACGACGGCGTCGGCGCCGGCCGGGATCTGCGCGCCGGTAAAGATGCGCGCCGCCGTGCCCGGCTGCAGCGGCTCGCCGATGCTGCCGGCCGGGATGCGCTGGCTGACCGGCAGCACCGTTCCGGCCGCGGCCACGTCGACGGCGCGCAGGGCGTAGCCGTCCATGGCGCTGTTGTCGGCCGGCGGCACGTCGATCAGCGAGTGCACGTCCTCAGCGACGACGCGGCGCAGGGCGTCGAAGGTCGAGACCGCTTCGAGGCGCCCCGGCAGAGGCGCCTGAACGCGTGTCAGCACGCGCTGCACGGCGTCGTCGAGCGAGAGAAGCGTCGGCTTGAAATGGGCGTTCGGGTCGGTGCTCACGGCTCAGCCATTTTCGGCGACGAAGGCCTTCAGGCGCTCGACGTCGACCGTCATTGTCGTGAAGCGTCGCGGCAGGTCCTCGATGCCGGCGAAGCGCGCCGGACGGGGCGCGTCGACGCCGATCGCCTCGTGCACCGTGGCGTTGAACTTGGCCGGCAGCGCCGTCTCGAGAACGATCATCGGCGTGCCGGCTTCGGCATGCTCGCGGCCGACCTTCAGCGCATCGGCGGTATGCGGATCGATCACTTCGCCGTGGCGGGCGTGCACGGCGCGGATCGTCGCCAGTCGGTCGTCGGCGGTGCTGCGCCCGCTTGCGAAGCCGAACGACGCGATGCGGGCACGCTCGTCAGCGGTGAGCGAGAGCGCTCGCTTCGACTCGACCTCGGCGAAGAGAACGCGGGTGCGCGCCGGGTCGCGGCCGAGCGCGTCGAAGACGAAGCGCTCGAAGTTCGACGCCTTCGAGATGTCCATCGACGGGCTCGAGGTCTCGTGCGTCTCGGCCGCCGAGCGCACCCGGTAGCGGCCGGTGCGGAAGAACTCGTCGAGCACGTCGTTCTCGTTGGTCGCCAGCACGAGCCGGTGGATCGGCAGGCCCATCTGCCGCGCGACGTGGCCGGCGCAGATGTTGCCGAAGTTGCCGGTCGGCACCGCGAAGTCGACCGCCTGGTCGTTCGACGTCGTCGCCTGGAAGTAGCCGGCGAAGTAGTAGACGACTTGGGCCACCAGCCGCGCCCAGTTGATCGAGTTGACGGTGCCGATCGCATGGCGTTGCTTGAATGCAAGATCGGCCGAGACCGCCTTGACCAGGTCCTGGCAGTCGTCGAACACACCCTCGACGGCGATGTTGTGGATGTTCGCGTCCTGCAGGCTGAACATCTGCGCCTGCTGGAACGGGCTCATGCGGCCGAGCGGCGAGAGCATGAAGACGCTGACGCCGCGCTTGCCCTTCAAGGCGTATTCGGCGGCGCTGCCGGTATCGCCCGAGGTCGCGCCGAGCACGTTCAACGTGCGGCCGCGCCGCGCCAGCTCGTACTCGAAGGCGTGGCCGAGGAACTGCATCGCCAGGTCCTTGAACGCCAGCGTCGGCCCGTTCGAAAGGCCGAGGACGAAGACGCCGGGCTCGAGCGGGCGCAAGGGCGCGACGCGGGGATCGCCGAACACTTCCGCGGTGTACGTTCTTTCGACGAGCGCACGCAAATCGCCAGCGGGGATGTCGTCGATGTAGAGCGCGAGCAGCGCGAACGCCAGCTCTGCGTATGAAAGCCCCCGCCAACGCGCGAGCGTGGTCGCGTCGATACGCGGATAGCGTTCCGGCAGGTACAGGCCGCCATCCGGCGCCAGGCCTTCGAGCAGGATCTCGCTGAAACCGCGCCCGGAGCCCTCGCCGCGCGTGCTGAGGTATTTCAACCGAGGTCTTCCTTGCGGATGCGCACGATCTTCGCCAGCACCGTCGGCAGGGCCTGCATCGCCGCGATCGCCTTCGTCATCCGGCCTTCGACGGTGTCGTGCGTGAGGATGATGACGTCGGTGCGCGCCGCGCCCTCGTGTGTGCCGATCTCTGCCGGTCGCTGCAGCAAGGCGTCGATCGAGATGTCGTGCTCGGCCAGGATGCCAGTCACGCGTGCCAGCACGCCCGCGATGTCGGCCACCTGCAAGCGCAGGTAGAACGAGGTCACGACCTCGTCGATCGGCAGCACGCCGAGGTTCTGCATCGAGGCCGGCTGGAAGGCGAGGTGCGGCACGCGGTGATCCGGGTCGGCGGTGGCGAGGCGCGCCAGGTCGACCAGATCGGCGATGACGGCCGAAGCGGTCGGCTCCGCACCCGCCCCCTTGCCGTAGTAGAGCGTCGTGCCGACCGCGTCGCCCTGCACCAGCACCGCGTTCATCGCACCCTCGACGTTGGCGATCAGGCGCTTGGCCGGCACCAGCGTCGGGTGGACGCGCAGCTCGATGCCGGCCGGCGCGCCGCCCTTGGCCTCGCGCCGCTTTGTGATCGCGAGCAGCTTGATGCGGTAGCCGAGCTGCTCGGCGTAGGCGATGTCGGCGGTCTGCAGGTCGGCGATGCCCTCGACGTGCGCCCTGGCGAACTGCACCGGCACGCCGAAGGCGATCGCCGAGACGATGGTCGCCTTGTGCGCGGCGTCGGTGCCGTTGATGTCGAAGCTCGGGTCGGCTTCGGCATAGCCCAGGCGCTGCGCGTCGGCCAGCGCCGCCCGGAAGTCGATGCCCTTGGCGCGCATCTCCGAGAGGATGAAGTTGGTCGTGCCGTTGATGATCCCGGCAATCCACTCGATGCGGTTGGCGGTCAGGCCCTCGCGCAAGGCCTTGATGATCGGGATGCCGCCGGCGACCGCGGCCTCAAAGGCGACGACGACGCCGCGCTCGCGCGCTGCCGCGAATATCTCCGTGCCGTGCACCGCCAGCAGCGCCTTGTTGGCGGTGACGACGTGCTTGCCGGCAGCGATCGCTTCGAGCACCAGCGCCTTGGCGATGCCGGTGCCGCCGATCAGCTCTACGATGACGTCGATCTCGGGCCGGGCGATGACTGCACGCGCGTCGGCCAGCACCTCGGCGGCGTCGCCGACCAGCGCCCTGGCGCGCGCCGTGTCGAGGTCGGCAACGTGCGTGATGCGGATCTCGCGGCCGGCACGTCGGCGAATCTCTTCCTGGTTGCGGCGCAGGACGACGAAGGTGCCGCTGCCGACGACGCCGGCGCCGAGCAGGCCGACCCGGATCGATTTCATCGTGCTCACCTCGAATGCCGCGTGCGGTAGTGGTCGAGGAAGCTGGCGATGCGGCCGATCGCGTCGGTCAGGTCGTCGGAGTTGGGCAGGAAGACGACACGAATGTGGTCGGGCCGCAGCCAGTTGAAGCCGGTGCCCTGGACGATCAGCACCTTCTGCTCGGCGAGCAGCTCGTAGGCGAATTGCTGGTCGTCCTCGATCGGGTAGATCGCCGGATCGAGCCTCGGGAACATGTAGAGCGCCGCCTTCGGCTTGACGCAGGTGACACCGGGAATCGCCGTCAGCAGCTTATGCGCCAGGTCGCGCTGCCGGCAGAGGCGCCCGCCCGGCGCGACCAGGTCGTCGATGCTCTGGTAGCCGCCGAGGGCGGTCTGGATGGCCAGCTGCCCGGGCGTGTTCGAGCACAGGCGCATCGAGGCCAGCATGTTCAGGCCCTCGATGTAGTCGGCGGCGTGGCGCTTCTCGCCCGAGACGACCATCCAGCCGGCGCGGTAGCCGCACGAGCGATAGTTCTTCGACAGGCCGTTGAAGGTGAGAAACAGCAGGTCGTCGGCGAGCGAGGCGATCGAGGTGTGGGTGTGGCCGTCGTAGAGCGTCTTGTCGTAGATCTCGTCGGCAAAGACGATCAGCTTGTGCCGCCGCGCCAGTTCGACGATCTTCTCGAGCACGGCGTCGGGATAGAGCGCGCCGGTCGGGTTGTTCGGGTTGATCACGACCACGGCGCGCGTGCGCGAGGTCACCTTGGCCTCCATGTCGGCCGGGTCGGGCATCCAGTCGGAGGCCTCGTCGCACAGGTAGTGCACCGGCGTGCCGCCCGAGAGCGCCACCGAGGCAGTCCAGAGCGGGTAGTCGGGGGCGGGAATCAGGACCTCGTCGCCGTCGTTGAGCAGCGCGTTCATGCTCATCGTGATCAGCTCGGAGGCGCCGTTGCCGAGGTAGACGTCGTCGACCGCCACGCCCTTGACATGCTTTTGCTGCGTGTAGTGGACGATCGCC
>JANXXS010000381.1 GCA_025350505.1 Burkholderiales bacterium | reverse complement strand
GATGACGCTGGTGAAGTTCGGCAGGTCGGCGAGCAGCGTCTTGCCTTCGGGGCTCGCGAACGCCGCGACCATGTCGTCCTCGCTGTCGAACCACAATTCCGAGAAGCCGTCGTAGCCGAACTTGGGAAAGCGCGCGCGGTCGACGAGGTTCACCGAATAGCGGCGCATCTTCGGCAGCTTCATGCACAGCTTGGCGTGCGTGCCCATCCAGTGGGCGACGAACTGCTCGTGCGTCATGTCTTCGCGCTTGCGCAGGATGCCGAGGCGTTTGGTGTAGGTCTTGCTCATGGTGTTCTTTCCGGGAGGGGAGAAAAGTGCCGGGGCACGTCAACGTCGCCTATCGCGACACTCCTGGGTCGCCGATTCGCGAGCTGAAACGGTACTCTGAACTGCAAGGCATCCTTTCTCTTGCGGGTGAGGTCGGCCGCTGGCTCGGGTTCGTGGAGAAAGATGCGGACACCTCCGTCGCGGGAGAACCGTATCTGCCACCAGATCGTGGTCGCCGTCTGCTCCTCGAGCAAACGGGAGGCCGGTTTCGAGTCGCGCGGCATGCGGGCACAGGCGGCTCGTGTCTCAGGCGAGGCGTCAAGCAGTGCATTCATGATGCTCACGTGCTCGGACGACATGAAGACGGGGTGCTTCATCTTGCTCTTGGAAACGTGGACGGTCTCACATGCGACCCTCACGCGAAGACCACGGTCCGCCGCCCGTCGAGCATCACGCGATGCTCGGCATGCCAGCGAACAGCGCGCGCGAGGACGACGCTTTCGATGTCTTTGCCGATGCGCACGAAGGCGTCAGGGTCGAGGTTGTGCCCGACCCGCTGCGTCTCCTGTTCGATGATCGGCCCTTCGTCGAGGTCGGCGGTCACGTAGTGCGCGGTCGCGCCCACCACCTTGACGCCGCGTGCATGTGCCTGGTGGTAGGGCCGGGCGCCCTTGAAGCTCGGCAGGAACGAGTGGTGGATGTTGATGCAGCGGCCTTCGAGGTGGCGGCACATGTCGTCGGTGAGGACCTGCATGTAGCGCGCGAGCACCGTCAGCTCGGCGCCGCTCGCGGCGATGGCGTCGCGAAAGCGCGCTTCCTGAGCCGCCTTTCCGTCGTCCATCGGCAAATGATGGAAGGGCAGTTCGTACCACTCCACGAGCCGGCGCAGGTCATCGTGGTTCGAGACGACGCCGACCACGTCGATCGGCAGTTCACCGGAATGCCACTGGTGCAGCAGGTGGTTCAGGCAGTGGCCGTGCTTGCTGACCGCAAGCAGCACCTTCATGCGTTCGGCTGCGTCGCGCAAGTCCATCGACATCTCGAACCGACCGACGACCGGAGCCAACGCGCCCGCGAAGTCGTCGCGACGAAAAACGCGCATGCCGGTCGGTCGAAACACGGTGCGCATGAAGAACAAACCGGTCGCTTCGTCGCCGTAGTGGGAGCTCTCGGTGATGAAGGCGTCGGCGTCTGCCAGCGCCGAGGCAACGGCGGCAACGATGCCCACCGCGTCCTTGCAGCGGATCGTGAGGATGAAATGGGACTGGGTCATGGTCGGGACGGGCGCGATTCGAACGCGCCCTGATGGGCGAATGTCAGCCAGTTTGCGACGTAGGACGCAAGCGACCTGTCAGCGACGAGCCAAAGCCGCTCCTCGTCGACGCGAACCAGCATCACGGCGATGTCGGCCATGCGCGCTCGCGTCGCGCGACCGGGATGGCGCGGGATCGCGAGGGCATCGACGAGGTGAGCGAGCCATGGGTCGAGGCTCGGGCCCTCGAGCTCGACGACGGCCGCGCCATCGCTCACGTCGATCGCGACTGCATCGGCGGCCCGACCGGGTGACAGCGCGGCAAGCAGCCCGTCGATGGCCGGGGAGTGCGCACCGACGACGACCAGCTCTTCAGGCTGCAGGCGCACGACGCGCATCGTGTCTTCGGGCTGCGCCTTGCCGACGTCGCCGGTCGCCTCGGGCCATTCAAGGCCGTGCACTGCCAGAGCGTCCCTTGCCAGCTCCGAGCCGGCACGATGCCGCACCGTCACGACGTGCATCGCCTCCACCCGCCGACAGCCCGGCAAACCGCCCGCGCGCGGCAACCATGGGGTGCGGTCCTGGGCGAACGTGTTCGCGCCGATGGCCAGCGTGTCAACCAAGAAGGCGCTCTCCCGTAGCGTCGAAGAACGGCGTCGCAACGACCTCGGCGCGGGCTTCCGTCCCGAGGTGGAAAACGCGCAGTTGCTCGCCGTGACGCTGCGCACCCCGCGCGAGCATCGCCAGGGCGATCGGATGGCCGAGCGCCGGGCTCGTGCCGCTGCTGGTGACAAAGCCCTCGATACGGCCGGGCGGTGCTGCCTTGGCGATGTGCGCGCCGACCGGCAAGGGCGTGGCGCGATCGACCGGCACCAGCCCGACGAGCTGCATTCGGTCCGCGTCCTTTGCCGCGGGGCGCAGCAGCGAGCGGCGGCCGACGAAGTTGGCGGCCTTCTTCTCGAAGCCGCGGGCGAAGCCGATGTCCTGCGGCAGCGACGTGCCGTCGGTGTCGGCGCCGATGTGGATGAATCCTTTTTCGAGTCGCATCAGCATCAGTGCCTCGACGCCGTACGTGCCGACATCGAAGGCCTGCCCGGCCCGCCACAGCCGTTCCACCAGCGCCTGTGTGCGCAGGGCAGGAACGTTGATCTCGTAGCCGAGCTCGCCGCTGTAGCTCGCACGCAGCACGCGCAGCGTGGTCCCGCCGAGCGGCGCCTGGCGAATCGTCATGTGCTTCATCGACGACGGTGCGAGCGAGGCATCGAAGCCCGTCGCCTCGAGCAGCGACCAGGCCTTCGGTCCGGCGACGGTGACGTTGCCCCAAGCGCTTGTCACCGGCTGGATGAAGACGCGCAAGTGCACGAACTCGCATTGCAGCCACTCTTCGAAGGCCAGAGCCGTGCGCTCGGCGCCGCTGCTGGTGGTATTGACCCAGAAGTGCTCGGCGCCGAGCCGGGCGACGATGCCGTCGTCGACGACGATGCCGTTCTCGTCGAGCAAGAGGCCGTAGCGCGCCGCGCCGACCTCCAGGCCGCTCATCGTGCCGACATACATCAGATCGAGGAAGGCGCCCGCGTCGGGCCCGAATACCTCGATCTTGCCCAGCGGCGAGCCTTCGAAGAGGCAAACGCTGCGGCGTGTGTGGGCCGCTTCGCGCCGGGCCGCGTCATCGAGCGATTCGCCCATCTGCGGGTACGCGCTCGGCCGCCACCAGCCGCCGAACTCCTCGAACAAGGCGCCGCGAGCGACATGAAAGTCGTGGGCGGGCAAGTGCCTGAGCGGCCGGTAGCGCTCGCCCTGCCGGCCGGCGACGATCGCGCCGAGCGTGACCGGCTTGTACGGTGGCCGGAACTTCGTCGTGCCGACGTCGCCGGGCGCTCGCCCGGTCGCCGCGCCGAGCAGGACCAGCGCATTGACGTTGCTCGTCTTGCCCTGGTCCGTGGCCATGCCGGTCGTCGTGTAGCGCTTCAGGTGCTCCACCGAGCGGTAGTTCTCGCGCGCAGCGAGCGCGACATCTGCCGAGGTCACGTCGTTCTGCAGGTCGACGAAGATCTTGCCGGGTCGGCGGCCGGGCGCTGCGAGCACCTGCGTCGGCGGCGAGTTGTCGGCAGCGACGCGGCCCACGCCGCCGACGGGGGCGGCGACGCTGCCGCCGCGGCCGACCGCACGCGCATGCTCCCGCGCCGCGTCGGCATCGAACGCGCCGGCACAAGCGCCGACGACGGCGACGCCGTTGGCCAGCCGCGACGGCACGAACATGGCGCCGGCGTCGTCCCAGCGCAGGCCGCCGCCGGACTGCGAGTGCAGGCTGACGTTGGGCGTCGGGCCGCCGGTATGCAAGAGCGTGTCGGCGTCGATGCGGCGGGGCGCGGCGCCGTCGCCGCGAACCACGTCGACCGCGCTCAGTGCCTTGGCGCCATGCACGCCGACGACGCACTCGCCGCGTCGCCGGTCGAGTACATCGGCAATCTCGATGCCGAGCGCACGCAGTCGCTCGGCCAGGGCAAGCCCGGCGTCGCAGGCGGTCGCGACGATGACGCGGCGTCCGACCGACACGCCGTAGTGCGCCGCGTAGCGCTCGGCGCCATGCGCGAACATGACGCCGGGCCGGTCGTTGTCGGGGAAGAGCATCGGCCGGTCGAAGCAACCGGTCGCCAGGATGATGCGCCGTGCGCGGATCTTCAGCACCCGCTCGCGAACGGCGCCGACCTGATCGGAAGGCAGACCCGGTTCGACGGCGGCGACGAAGCCATGGTCGTATACGCCGAACGCCGTGCAGCGCCGGCGAACCGCCACGCCGGCGCGAGACGCACGCTCGATCAGCGATGCGACCGCCTCGCGCAGCGCGACGCCTTCGACGCTCCTGCCGGCGCCGACCGTCGCCGCCCAGCCGCCGAGCCACGGATCGCCTTCCAGCAGCAGCACGTCATTGCCGCCTTCGGCCGCGGCGACTGCGGCTTCGAGCCCGGCCAGCCCCGCCCCGACGACGAGGACCTCGACGTTCAGCGAGAGCTCGTCGTAGCGATCGGGATCGGCGCCGTCGCCGATGCGGCCGAGACCGGCCATGCGGCGGATCATCGGCTCGAACAGATGCCAGTGAGGCCACATGAATGTCTTGTAGTAGAAGCCGGCGCTGACCGTGTTGCCGAGCATCGCAGTCGCCGCACCGAGATCGAGATCAAGGCTCGGCCAGGCATTGCCCGCGCCCGCGACCATGCCATCGGCCAGCGCGACGTCGGTGGCGCGAGTGTTCGCGAGCCGTGATGCGCCGTGGCCGATGTCGAGCAACCCGGTCGGCTCCTCGACGCCGCAGCTGGCGATGCCGCGCGGACGGTGGTATTTGAAGCTGCGGCCGACGAGGCGAACGCCAGCGGCGATCAACGCCGAAGCGAGCGTGTCGCCGGCAAAGCCCTCGATGCCGCGGCCGTTGAATGTGAAGCGAAGGAGCCTGGCGCGGTCGATAGCGTCGCCGGCCGGCGCAGCGAGGCGATAGCCGGCCATCAGGGCAGCCGCCTCATGGTGTGGCCGCCGGCGCCAGCGGCGCGGGCGTGTCCGGGCGCCGGTCGGTCATCGCGTAGACCGCGCCGATGTCGTGCGTGACGGTGTCGCGCAGCACGTTGAACCAGCGGCCGCAGCCATAGGTGTGGCGCCAGCGCTCCGGGTGCTCGCCCCTGGCATTGTCGCGGCCGAACAGGTAGTCGCCCCAGACGGCATCGCTGCAGTCGAGCGGTGGGCGCTGGATGTGGCTCTGGCCGCCGCAGCGGAACTCGCTTTCCGGGCGCGGGCCGCATTGCGGGCAGTCGATGCGCATCATGATCCGCGTCGTCCTTTCAGTGGGCGATGCCGGCTGCCGCGGCTTCGTCGATCAGCCGGCCCGTGGCGAAACGTTCCAGCTGGAACGGCGCGGCGAGCTCATGGTTGCGGCCGGTGGCGAGCACATGCGCAAGGGTCCAGCCGCCGACCGGTATCGCCTTGAATCCTCCTGTGCCCCAGCCGCAGTTCAGGTACAGGCCGGGCACCGGCGTGGGGCCGATGATCGGACTCGAATCGTGCACGACGTCGACGATGCCCGCCCATTGGCGCAGCAGGCGCAAGCGCGAGAACGAGGGGAACAGCTCGAGCGTCGCGGCGAGCACCTGCTGGGTCGTCGCGTAGCTGCCGCGCTGTGCGTACGACGGATACAGGTCGAGCCCGCCACCGATGACCACCTCGCCCTTGTCGCTCTGGCTCCAGTAGGCGCCGACCGCCGGCGACAGGACGACGGTGTCGAGCACCGGCTTGACCGGCTCGGAGACCATCGCCTGCAATGCGTAGCTCGTGACCGGCAGGCGAAAGCCCGCCATCTCGGCGAGTACCGTCGAATGGCCGGCGACGGCCATCGCGACCTTGTCGGCGCGGATCTCGCCTCGCGGCGTTCGCACGCCGACGATCGTGTCGCCCTGCTTCAGGAAGCCGGTGACCGGACAGTTCTGGACGATGTCGACGCCCAGGTTCGAGGCACCTCGCGCATAGCCCCAGGCGACCGCGTCGTGACGCGCTGGTCCGCCGCGGCGCTGGATGAAGCCCCCGAGGATCGGAAAGCGCGCGCCGGCAGCGAAGTTGAGTCGGGGCGCCAGGCGGCGAACCGCTTCGCCGTCGAGCATCTCGGCGTCGACGCCGTTGAAGCGCATGGCATTCGTCCAGCGCGCGTGGCTGTCGAGATCGTGGCGCGAGTGAG
The DNA here is from genome assembly GCA_025350505.1 of Burkholderiales bacterium. Taxonomy (GTDB): domain Bacteria; phylum Pseudomonadota; class Gammaproteobacteria; order Burkholderiales; family Burkholderiaceae_C; genus Schlegelella_A. Next base: position 15,288 of record JANXXS010000381.1, on the reverse strand, counting down.
CGAGGATCATCATGCCGCGCTGGCTGAACATGATGTTGAAGTTGAGCTCCTGGGCGAGGCCTTCGTAGAGCTTGACCGAGAAGTCGTACAGCGCGGCGCTCTCGGGGTAGAGGTAGTTCGAGCGGATGATCGTCGTGTTGCGGCCCGTGTTGCCGCCGCCGATCCAGCCGGCCTCGATGACGGCGACATTCGTGACGCCGTGGTTCTTCGCCAGGTAGTACGCCGTCGCCAGACCGTGACCGCCGCCGCCGACGATCACGACGTCGTAGCGTGGCTTGGGTTCCGCCTCGCGCCACGCGGGCGCCCAGTCGCGATGGCCGGCGCGGGCCGCGGCGAACAGGTTCCAGGCGGAGTAGCGGGTACGCAAGCAAGTCTTTCGGCAGGACAAGCGGAGGGTCGGACCCGCAACATAGCGGGTAAAAGACCATCGCGCTGAACCGAGCGGACGCGATATTTAGGCGCACGGTATCAGGTGAGCCCACTGCGCCCCTCGTTGCCGCGCATCGATCGGCGTCGGCCGATCGGCGCTACTCGTCTCACACGTCGGCCAGCACTCCTCTTCGGCGCGAGCGAAGCGCCCCTGGCGAAAGTCAGCTTCACGGCGCTCTTGTACGTCTCGCCGGTACAGATCAATCCATCGTGCGACCAGACCGGAACGCTCCACTTCCACTCCTTGGCCACCTCGTGGTCAGCCTGTTTGATGAGCGTGCGGACACGGGCGAGCGTCTTGCCCCGCCAGTCGTCGAGTCCTTGGATCCTTGCGTCGATCAGCCGAGACGGCGATTCGCCCACGGTCGCTGCACTCTTCTTCATATCGTTTGCACCTCATTCGGCGGTTGTCGTCCTGCGAAGGAACCTGTCACCAATCATGCACGCCAGCGACCGCCATGGCGGATGCCAGCTCGGCGCGCGCCAGCGAGCGCGATCCGGCTCGACGTTGAGGCGGGCGCATACGAGGCAAGAGAGATCGTTTCAACGCCCGCAGCGCAATCCTTACGTTCGGATGCACCGCGCCGAAGCCCCGCTCGATACAGTGATCCGACGATGTCGCCGTCCCGATACCTCTTCGCTGCCTGCGCTGCATTCGTGGTCACGTCCTGGCCTGCCGCGCAGGCTGCTTCCGGCGACGTGGTCATCCCCGCGCACCGGACCAAGGACGGAAGCTGGGTGCCGGCCAACGTTCCGCCGTCCTCGGGTGGAACCCACCTCGCGCGTCGGCCGGGCAAGCGCAGCGCACCGGCGCGTGGCACGACGCGGGTCGCCAGCGACGCTGCCGGCGTGCCGATCTTTGCCCAGGCGCGGACGCTTCGGCGCTAGCGCTCGTCGGCGCGGATCTCCGGCGATTTCGGCGGGCCCTGGGCCGGCTCGCGCTCGATCGTCGCGGCTTAGGCCTTGCGCGCCTCGTCGGCCTGACCGCGCGTGATGTGCCCCATCGAGAAGAGGTGCTCGACCTCGCGCAGCGAAGCCACCAGACCTTCGGGGTCGACCTTCGAGGGTGCGGCGAGATGGCGCAGCAAATCGGTGTAGCGCTCCTCTTCCGGTCGGGCCATGGCGATCTCTCCTCGAAGCAATGCTGGCGGTTCCCTCTTCCTGACGATGGAGAAGACCTCCTGCCCTCACTACAGTGGCACGAGACCTGCACCACCGACCCGCCATGCGCCCTCCCTTCGTCGACTCGGCCTCGTATCTGTCATCGGAGCACCAGAACGACCCGCTCCCGCCCTCCGCCTGGGGCCGGGTGCTGACAGTGGCGCTGGTCGTGACCGTGGCGGCCTGCTCGGCGGCCTTGTTGGTGCACTAGGACCGCTTGAGGTGCAGTCGCTCCCCGGTAGGCCTTTCAGCGCCGCGTCGATGCGCCGGAACTGCCGGCCGATGCCGAACGAGACGATGATCGACGGCATGATGAGGCTGGCCACGGTCACGTAGAACAGCAGGTCGCCACCGAACAGCTCGTTGGCTGCGGCGAGCCGGGTCACGCCGTCGCGGCTGTTGTCGTGGTACCTTCGCCACGACGACGCACAAATCCCGTGGCGACACTTCCCGGCCTGCCCCAGACCGACGAGCCCGAACCCGACGCGCTGCCGGTCGAGCCCGACGACGGCACCTCCATCCCCGGCCGCCTGCCGGAGGAGGCGCCCGGCCACCACGAGCCGGTCGGCCTGCCGAAAGCGTGATCTAGGGCCGGTTCGCGGGCGGCGCACAGGGTCTTACCCGCGTCTGCGACGCCCGGGCGAGGCGCACAATCCGCACCGCGCTTTTCCGGCGTGAGTGGGCCGTTGCCGATGATCCGTGTCTGGGCGTTCGTGATCGTGATCCTCGCCGCGCTCGGCTTCGCCGGTTGGTGCTCGGACTTCGTCACGATGCAGGGGGAACGCACCGTCTACACCGTCGACTGTCGCAACGGGGCCTGGCAGGGCGACCGCTGCGGCGGCCAGCTGGCGGCCGGAAACCGCTACCGTTACCGGGCCCTGAAGCCGCACAGCGAAGTCATCTTCTGGACCGTCGGATCGAAAGAGCCATCGGGCAAGTTCGGCGAGTGCACGATCCAGGACGGGCGCAACTGGCACTGCAAGCCCAACGCCGACGCGCAGCGCTCGATCACTGTGCAGATGGCCGAAGGCGTTCCGGTCGCCGGACCGGCCGGCGTGACGCGCGAGTTTCGCGCCGTCTCCAAGTGGCGCTGGCTGCTGCTGCAACGCGGCTGGGGCAGCGACATCGAGGTGCCCCCCGCATCGGCCGTCGCTCCGCCCGCCTGACGCGCCTCTGCGCGCCGCCGCGCCCGCGGGAAAACGAGAGAAAGCCGATCGGTAACGATCGTTACTATCGGCGCGACTGCCGGCCGCTCGCCGCCCGGCGCTGCGGGAGAAGCCCTTGAAGACGCGTCCGAAGGTCGAGGAGTGGATCGGCGTTGCCAGCATGGTGGTGCTCACGCTCATCACCCTCGGCAACGTGCTGACGCGCTACTTCAGCGACGAGTCGTTCGCCTGGACCGAGGAGATCTCGGTCTTTCTCATCGTCGTCATGACGCTCGCCGGCGCCGCCGGCGTGGCCGGCCGCGACGGCCACATCCGCATCGAGTATTTCTACGACCGCGGCAGCGTCGAGCGCCGGCGCGCCCTTCGCCTGGTCGCGGCAACGGCGTCGGCGCTCTGCTTCATCGTCCTCGCCGTGCTGTTCGGCGCCACGCTCGCCGGCGAGCTGCGCTGGAACGAGACCTCGATGGGCCTCGGCGTGCCGCGCTGGTGGTTCACCGTCGCCATCCCGCCGCTTTGCCTGGCGATCGCCCTGCGCGCCGCCTGGGCCGGTTGGCTCGCCTGGAGCTCGTCTGTCATCCCGAGCGAAGCGAAGGATCCGGGCGATGCGAAAGTCGAGATCCTTCGCTCCGCTCAGGATGACAGCGGCGTTGGCGATACGCCTCGCGCATGATCGCGACGCTGCTCGTCGTCGTGTTCGTCGGCCTGATGCTGGCCGGCGTGCCGATCGCCGTGGCGCTCGGCCTCGGCGGCATGCTCGCCATCGGCGCGGCGAACGCCGACGCGCCGTGGTGGGGCCTGCTCGCGGCGCCGCAGAACATGCACGCCTCGATCGCCAAGTACCCGCTGCTCGCACTGCCGATGTTCGTGCTCGTCGGCTCGATCTTCGACCGCTCGGGCGTGGCCGGGCGGCTCGTCAGCTTTGCCCAGGCCTGCGTCGGCCACGCGCCCGGCATGCTGCCGATGGTCGCGATCCTCGTCGCCATGTTGCTCGGTGGCATCTCGGGCTCGGGTCCGGCGACGGCGGCGGCGGTCGGCGGCGTGATGATCCTGGCGATGTCGCGCGCCGGCTATCCGGCCGCGTTCTCGGCCAGCGTCGTCGGCGCCGCCGCCGCCACCGACATCCTCATTCCGCCGTCGATCGCCTTCATCGTCTACAGCGTCAACGTGCCGGGCGCCTCGGTGCCGGCGCTGTTCGCCGCGGGCATGGTGCCGGGCATCCTGGCCGGGCTTGCGCTGATCGTTCCGGCGGTCCTCATCTCGCGCCAGCACGGGTTCGGCGAAGCCGGCCGCAACGCCGCGCGGCCGCCGTTCTGGCGCTCGCTTCGCGAGGCGGCCTGGGGACTGGCGGCGCCGGTGCTGATCCTGGGCGGCATGCGCGTCGGCTGGTTCACGCCGACGGAAGCCGCCGTCGTCGCCGTCGCCTATGGCCTTTTCATCGGCATGGCCGTGCATCGCTCGATCGGCTGGCGCGATCTCTATCCGATCTTTCGCGAAGCCAGCGAAGTCTCGGCGGTGATCATGCTGGTGCTCGCGCTGGCCGGCATCTTCGCCTACGCGGTCAATACCCTCGGCATCGCCGATCCGCTCGTCGCCTGGGTCAAGAACCTCGGCCTCGGCTCGACCGGCACGCTGATCCTGCTCTTCATCGTCATGACGGTGCTCGGCATGGTGCTCGACGGCGTCTCGATCTTCCTCGTCTTCCTGCCGCTGCTCTATCCGCTGATGCTGGCATTCAACTGGGACCCGGTCTGGTTCGGCGTGCTGTTGACGATGAAGATCGCGATCGGCCAGTTCACGCCGCCGATGGCCGTCAATCTGATGGTCGCCTGCCGCATCGCCAAGGTGCGCATCGACGAGACGATTCCATGGGTCGGCTGGCTGATCGTCTCGTTCGTGGCGGCGACGCTGGTCGTCCTGTTCGTTCCCGAGGTCGCGCTCTGGTTGCCGCGATATCTGGGCTACTGAAGTCGCCATTCATTTCCTTGCAAGGAGTCCGTTCATGACTACCCGTCGCCTTGTCCTGCATTCCTTCGCCGCCACCGGCGCCGTCGCCGCGCTCGGCTTGCCGCGCTTCGCCCACGCACAGAACGCCTACAAGGCCGAGTACAAGATGTCGACGGTCGTGCCGCCGGCGTTCGCCTGGGGCAAGGGCGGCGAGATCTTCCTGACGCTGGTGAAGGAGCGCACCAACGGTCGCATCGTCATCAAGCAGTACCCGGGCGCGTCGCTGGTGCAGGGCCAGCAGGACCGCGAGTTCTCGGCGATGCGCCAGGGCGTCATCGACGTGCTGTGCGGCGCGCCGATCAACTGGACGTCGACCGTGCCGCAGCTCGGCGTCTTCACCCTGCCCTTCCTCATGCCCGACCACAAGGCCTGGGACGCGGTGATGGGCAACGAGCAACTCGTCAGAGACTACTTCGAGATGGTGAGGAAGGCCGGCGCCGAGCCGCTCGCGATCGGCGAAACCGGCTACCGGCAGATCAGCAACAGCAAGCGGCCGCTCGTCAAGCCCGACGACCTGAAGGGGCTGAAGATCCGCGTCGTCGGCAGCCCGATGTACGGCGAGATCATGAGTTCGATGGGCGCCAACCCGACCTTCATGAGCTTCGCCGACGCCCAGCCTGCCCTCGCCTCGGGCGCCATCGACGGCCAGGAGAACCCGCTCGAGGTCTTTCTCGCCGCCAGGATCCACACCCTCGGCCAGAAGTTCGTGACGAAGTGGAACTACTCGAACGACATCCTGCTGTTCGCGATCGCCGCGCCGGTCTGGGCGAGCTGGACGCCGGCCGACCAGCGAATAGTGCGCGAGGCGGCGATCGACGCAGCGCGGCAACAGGTGTTGATCGTGCGCAAACTCTTCGCCGAGGACGTCGAGCGCGTCTCGGCGCTCGGTGTCGCGGTGCATGTGCCGACCCCGCCCGAGATGGAGGCCTGGCAGATCGCGGCGCGCCGGCCCTATGCGCGCTACAAGGCGCAGACCGAGCCGCGCCTCGTCAGCAAGATCGAGGAGATCGTCGCCAAGTCGCGCAAGACATGAAGAAGGGCGGCGTCGTTCTGCCGATGGACGACTCGATCTTCTTCAAGCTGGTCCGCGTCGTCAACCTGACGGCGCGTCCGTTCGCCGAATCGATCGGCCGGGCCAACCGCCTCACGCTCAACGAATGGCGCGTCACGCTTGTCCTCGCCAGTCATCCCGGCGCGGCGGCGCAGGAAGTGGCGCTGCACACCGGTCTCGACAAGATGACGGTGAGCCGGGCCCTGGCTGGCCTGGCGCGGCATGGCCGGCTCGTCAAGAAGATCGATGCCGCCGACAAGCGGCGCACCTGCCTTTGGCTCAGCGCCGCCGGTCAGCGCGTCTACGAGAAGATCGGTATCGGCGGCAAGGCCCGCGAAGCGCAGTTGTTCTCGGCGGTCGGCCGGGGCGACCAGGAGCACCTATCGCGAACGCTGGATACTTTGATCGCGACGCTGCTCGCCGCCGACGCCGGCCCGGTGTCATCCTGAGCGAAGCGAAGGATCCCGACACCTCGAACGCAGAGATCCTTCGCTCTACTCAGGATGGCAGTTTCAGAAGCCGAACAGGTTCGTGTCGCCGCTGCGCCCCGGCCAGCTCTCGCGGCCCTCGGCCCACACCAGCGCCAGCGCGCCGAACGGCGAGTCGATGCGCACCGTGGCGCCCGGCTCGACGACGACGAAGCAGTTGGCGAACGCCTTCTGGCCGTTGACGGCGATCTCGCCGCCGCGGATCCACAGCTCGGTCCAGTCGCTCGCCTGCCAGGCGGGCAGCTCGGTCTCGGGACGCAGCTTCCACTGCACCAGGCGCCGGTTCGTTCCCGTTCCGGCGTAGTCGTAGATCGCCTGCCGGGTCAGCCCGGCGATGCCGGTGGCGACCGCCGCGACCCGATCGACGGCGACGTTGATCTCTGGCGGCATATCGGGGTCGGGATTGCGGAAGCTCTGGTAGGTCGAGCCGGCGTGCACGCCGCTCAGCAGCTTGTCTTCGGGCGGATAGGTGACCGGCCCTTCGAGTTTGGAGACGAGCACCGTCGGCATGTACGACATGGCGTCGTGCGTCGAGCCCGGATAGTTGATGCCGACCTCGTTGAGGTTGACGTGGCCCATGTAGTCGGTGAGCCCGCCCTCCAGGATGAAGCTGGTGGCGACGCCCTGGTGCTGATGCAGGCCGCTGCGCACGTAGGGGTCGAAGGCGATCTGGCCGAGGAACTCGCCGCGCGCGTCGTCGATGTGGATCGATTTCAGGCGCAGCCCGGGCCGCGCCGTTTCTTCCCAGGGCATGGCGCTGGCGTCGAAGACGTGCACGCGTTGCTGGGGCTGGCGTTCGTAGGCGGCGGTTCGCATGCAGGATCCCGTGGGCTCGTCTCCGCCCGACTGTACCGCAAGCGCTCGAGATCGTAACGATCGTTACGGTCAGGGTTTTCGGAGCGGCGTCGCTCTCGGCGCGAGCCAGCGCGGCCTGATCACGCCGGTGGCCAGCGCCGTGCCGGCGAAGACGACGGCGCAGCCGGCGACGATCGGCCAGCTCAGCGTCTCGCCGAGGAACAGGCCGCCCCAGGCGACGGCGAAGATCGGCACCAGGTAGGTGACCGAGATCGCGTTCGCCGGGCCGGCGTTGGCGATCAGCCTGAAGTAGAGGATATAGGCCAGGCCGGTGCAGAAGAAGGCGAGGGCGGCGACGACGAGCCAGCCGCTCGGGACCGGCATCACCGCCGGCCAGGCCAGCACCGCCGGCACGGCAAGAAAGGCCGCCGCCGCGATCTGGCTGCCCGCCGCGATGGCGAGCGGCGGCACGCCGGAGAGATGTCGTTTCGTGAGGTTGGGCGAAACGCCATAGCAGAGCGCGGCGGCGATGCAGGCGAGGATCGCGCCGATCGTGCCGGCGCCGTGCAGGCCGGCCTTGTAGGCGGCGATCCAGACGACGCCGGCAAAGCCGATGACCAGGCCAAGCACGCGCGAAGCCGTCAGGCGGTCGGCGAGCCAGAGCCAGGCGATGACGGCGGCGAACAGCGGCGACGCCGAGTTGAAGATGGCAAGCACGCCGGCATCGATCGAGAGCGCGGCGTAGGCGAAGGCGAGGAAGGGCAGCGCCGAGTTCGTCAGGCCGACGACGGCGATCGGCCGCCAGTGCCGGCGCAGCGCGCCGAGCTCGCCGCGCAGCGCGAGCAGCGGCACGAGCATGAGCGCGGCGCCGGTGACGCGCAGCGCCGCGACGGCGACCGGGCCGAACGCCGGCTCCGCCAGGCGCATGAACAGGAACGAGCCGCCCCAGAGCGCGGCCAGCGCGATCAGCTCGGCGAGGTCGCGTGGCCTCAATGCATCTCCAGCTGCGCCGGCCGGCCGCGCCGTGCCGGCGCCTGTGCCTGTTCGAGACTCAGCAGCGCGGTCTTGCGATCGAGTCCGCCTGCGTATCCGGTCAAGGCACCGCCGCTGCCGAGCACGCGATGGCAGGGCACGATGATCGAGACCGGATTGCGGCCGACCGCGGCGCCGACGGCACGGCTCGCCGACGGCTTGCCGAGACGGCGCGCGATGTCGCCGTAGCTCGTCGTCGCGCCGCGCTCGATCTGCAACAGCTCCTTCCAGACGGCGCGCTGAAACGGCGTGCCGAGCAGGTCGAGCGGCAGGTCGAAGTCGGCATCGCTGCCGGCGAAGTAGGCGCCGAGCTGCTGCGCCGCGCGCTGCAACAGCGGGTCGTCATCGCGCTCGGGTGCATCGATTGCGGCGGGGTGGTGCTTCTGCGCGTCGAACCAGGCGCCGGCCAAGCCGCCCTCGGTGCGCGCCAGCAGCAGCGGGCCGAGCGGCGACGCGTAGCGCATCTGCGCCGTGCAGCGCATCGGGATGTGATCAGTGGCGTAGCTCATGTCGTGACTCCGTTCGACAGTGAATTCCAGAGGCGCAGCAGCGCGTAGGCGCGCCACGGCCGCCAGCGTTCGGCGCGCGCCTCGGCTTCGCGTGCCGAGGCGGTGCCGAACAGGCGTTGCATGGCCTTCAGCGCAGCGACGTCGCCGGGCGCAAAGGCGTCGGGCCAGCCGAGGGCGCGCATGGCGACGTAGTGCGCCGTCCAGGCGCCGACGCCGGGCAGTTCGCGCAGCCGCTGGACCAGTCGCTCGGGCGAGCCGCCGAGGGCGATCAGCGGCGCAAGCGTCGGCCATTCGCAGGCCAGCGAGAGGATCGCACCGGCGCGGCTGCGGATGATGCCGAGCTCGGCGATGCGCTCGATCGGCGCGGCCGCCAGCGCCTCGGGCGCGGGGAAGGTGCGATCGACGTCGGACCACGGCGTCGCGACATCGACGCCGAACCGCTCGACGAGGCGGCGTGCCAGGGTGCGTGCGCCGGCGACCGTCACCTGCTGGCCGAGCACGGCGCGCACCGCGAGCTCGAAGCCGTCGACGCTGCCGGGCAGGCGCAGGCCCGGCGCGCCGGGCAGGTCGGCGAGGGCGGCGTCGATGGCCGACGGTGCGGCGTCGAGGTCGAGCCATCGGCGCACGGCGGCGATGACGGCGCCGCTCGCCGGACCGAGGGCCGGCGCGAACGAGAGCAGCACGCGCGATGACGCCGGCACGAAGCGCACCTCGAGCCAGCCGGCGGCGCCGGTCGTGTCGCCGGCGATCGCGCCGGGGCGGAGGCTGCGCCGGATCGTCAGGCCCGAGGCGACCTCGACATGCGCGATGGCGCGCTGAGCGATGAAGGCGAGCAGGGCCGCTTCGTCGTGCGGTGCGCGGTAGCCGAGCGTTACCGTGAAGGGCGCGTCGTCGCTCGCCGCCGCCGCTTCGGCCGGCGAGGCGCGATCGGCCTTCGACGAACGGCGCAGACGCGTCGGGTTCATGCGATAGCCGCCGACGAACGCGGCGTTGAAGCGGCGCAGGCTCTTGAAGCCGCTCGACAGCGCAACCTGCGCGATCGGCATCTTCGTGTCGGTCAGGAGCTGCTTGGCGAGAAGGAGCCGTCGCGTCTGCAGGTATTGCAGCGGCGTCACGCCGTGCTCGGCGAAGAAGATCCGACGCAGATGCCGGTCGCTGACGCCGAGCTTCGTGGCCAACGCGACGACGCTCGGCGACTCGTCGCCGTTCGCCGCGCTCGCGTCGAGGGCCGACGCCGCCTGTACGGCGAGCGTGCGCGAGGCGTCCATTACCGTCCAGGCGAGGCCGGGCCCCGGCGCGATCTCCGGGCGGCATTTCAGGCAAGGCCGAAACGCCTCGGCCTCGGCCTGCGCCGGCGTGTCGAAGAAGCGGCAGTTGCGCCGCGCCGGCGTGCGCACGCGGCAGATCGGGCGGCAGTAGATGCCCGTCGAGGTGACGCCGACGAAGAGCCGGCCGTCGAAGCGCGCGTCGCGCGCGAGGAGCACCTGGTAAGCGGCATCGCCATCGATCGTCATGGCGCCATTGTCGTCGTTGAGGCCGCCCGGACTCGCCGTTTCCGGACATGTCCGCGAGACGAACGAGTCGGTAAATAGTTGACAACATGGAAAACAATCGGCAAGCTGATGGCGGCGCAGAATTCCGTCATCCATCGAGCCGAGGAACACCGATGAAACCCACCCCCGCCGGCTGGCCGCGCATCTCGTCGGGCATCTACTACCGCGAGGCCGCGAAGATGATCGACTGGCTGTGCGAGGCCTACGGCTTCGAAGTGCGGCTCAAGGTCGAAGGCGAGGGCGGCAGCATCGTGCACAGCGAGTTGACGTACGGCGACGGCCTCGTCATGGTCGGCGCGTCGACGGGCGAGAAAGCGCACCGCTTCGAGACGACGATCCGAAGCCCGCTCGACGCCGGCTGCAACACGCAAAACCTCATGGTCTACGTCGACGACGTCGACACGCATTGCGCGCACGCACGGGCCAGGGGCGCGCGCATCGTCGCCGAGCCCGAGTTGCACGACTACGGCGACGACTACTGGGCCGACCGCAGCTACGGCGCGATCGACCCTGAAGGCCACCTCTGGTGGTTCACGCAGCGCATCCGCGGTGGCTAAGGCGCGTACGGCGTCTGCCGGTCGCGACGATGCCGCGCTCGGTGTCGCCCTCGCGGCGCTGACCGACCCGACGCGGCGTGCGGTCGTCGCGCTTCTTGCGCATGGCCCGCAGCGCGCCGGCGAACTCGCGGCGACGCTGGCGATGGCGCCGCCTTCGCTCAGCCGGCACCTGCGCGTGCTGCGCAAGAGCGGCCTCGTCGCCGACGACGAGCCCGAGCACGATGCGCGCGTCCGTCTCTACCGCTTGCGGCCGGAGTCGCTCGCGCCGTTGCGCGGCTGGCTCGACGAGCTGCAGGCATTCTGGGGCGATCAGCTGCAGTCGTTCAAGGCGCATGCCGAGAAGTCGGCGCCGGCGCGACCGCAAGGCAGGCGGCGCGGATGAGCGCCGCGGTCATCGCTGGTGACGAGGTGCGCGCCACCGTCAGCATCGCCCTGCCGATCGACGCGACCTTTCGCGTCTTCACCGAAGAGGTCGATTTCTGGTGGCGACGCGGCCGGCGCTTCCGCAACGCGCCGGGCGAACGCGGCATCGTCTGCATCGAGCCCGGCGTCGGCGGGCGCCTCTTCGAGTCGTTCGACACCGAAGCCGGCGAGCGCGTCGTCGAGATCGGCCGCACGCTCGTCTGGGAGCCGCCGCACCGGCTCGTGCTCGAGTGGCGCAACGTCAACTTCGCGAAGGACGAGCGCACCGAGGTCGAGGTGCTGTTCCGCGCCGCTTCGAGCGGCACGATGGTGACGGTCGTGCATCGCGGCTGGGCCGCGATCCGTGCCGATCATCCGGCCCGACATGGCCAGGAGCGGCCGGCCTTCATCCGCATGATGGGAATGTGGTGGGGCGATCAACTCACGGCGCTGCGTTTGCGCGCCGCCGATCGACCGCCCGCCTGAATCGTCACGCGCCGTCGAAGCGCCCGTGCTTGCCGGCCCCCGAGACGAAGCGCTGCGCGCCGCCCTGGGCCTCGCCGGAAGCAAGAGTGGCGCGGCCGAGCGCGAACTCCTGGGCCAGCGCGTCGCGCATCGAAAGGCCATGCTGGCGGCGCGCGCTCCGCCGGTCGTTGCGCAGGCACTGCTGCGGAAAGGCGGCGATCTGCCCGGCCAGCATCTGCGCGGCGGCGAGCGCCTCGCCATGGCCAACGACGCGATTGGCGAGGCCGAGCAGCAGCGCCTCTTCCGCGCCGACGCCGCGGCCTGTGAGGATCAGGTCCATGGCCCGGCTTTCGCCGAGCAGCCGCGTCAGGCGGATCGTGCCGCCGTCGATCAGCGGCACGCCGAAGCGCCGGCAGTAGACGCCGAAGGTCGCCGTCTTCGCGGCGACGCGCAGGTCGCACCAGACCGCGAGCTCGAGGCCGCCGGCGACGGCGTAGCCCTCGACGGCGGCGATCACCGGCTTGGTCAGGTCGAGCCGGCTCGGACCCATCGGGCCGTCGTGGCTCATGTCGTCGTCGAGGGCGAGCGTCAGGCCCTGGTCGGCCGCGCCGAGCTCGCCGGGCGAGATGCCGCTGGCGACAGTGCGCAGGTCGGCGCCGGCGCAGAAGTGGCCGCCTTCGCCGGTGAGGATGGCGACCTGCGCTTCGGCATCGGCGTCGAACGCGCGAAAGGCGTCGGCCAGCGCGTGCGCCGTCGGGCCGTCGACGGCGTTGCGTACCTCGGGGCGCGTGATCGTCACGGTCCAGACCTGCGCTGCGCGGTCGACGCGGATCGTGTTCATGCCTCTTCCCTTCGAAGCAGCGCCGCGGTTCGGCGCCGAGTGTGTGTCTGGGGTTTGTACGCTCGCGATCCACGGGCATCTTCGCTACAAAGCGACAACCCTGGCCTGCGAGCCAAGAATAGCCGACGAGCGGTACCCGACCGCAACGCGAAACGCGGTTCCCCAGTCCTCCCGAGGAGACCCGTGCTTCAGGCCCTGCAGATCGTCATCAGCGGCGCCGCCCAAGGCTGCATCTACGGCCTCATCGCGCTCGGCCTGGTGCTCATCTACAAGACGACCGAGACGGTCAGCTTCGCGCATGGCGAGCTCATGATGCTCGGCGCCTTTGCCGGCTACGGCCTGATGACGCTGGCCGGCCTTCCGTTCTGGCTCGCCTTCATCGCCACGGTGCTGGGCATGGGCGTGTTCGGCATCGCCCTCGAGCGCATCGTCATCCGGCCGATCCTCGGCCAGCCGGCCTTCACGCTCGTCATGCTGACGATCGGCATCGGCTACGCGGCGCGCGGGCTGGTGACCATGATCCCCGGCATCGGCACCGAGACGCACACCCTGGCCGTGCCGTACAAGGACCAGACCTGGAATGTCGGCGCGCTCGTCCTCAACGTCGAGCAGATGGTCGTCATCGCCGCCACCTGCGCGCTCAGCGCGCTGCTGTACGCGATGTTCCGCTACACCCGCGTCGGCATCGCCATGCAGGCATCGTCGCAGAACCAGCTCGCCGCCTACTACATGGGCATCCCGGTTAGGCGGTTGAACGGACTGGTCTGGGGGCTCGCCGCCGCCGTCGCAGCGATCGCCGGGCTGCTGCTCGCGCCCATCACCTTCGTCTACGCGAACATGGGCTTCATCGGCCTGAAGGCGATTCCGGCGGCGGTGGTCGGCGGCTTCGGCAGCCTGCCCGGGGCGATCGTCGGCGGGCTCGTCATCGGCATCGTCGAATCGCTGTCGGGCTTCTATCTGCCCGAGGGCTTCAAGGACATCGCGCCCTACGTCGTCGTCCTGGTCATGCTCGTCGTGCGACCGAACGGCTTGTTCGGCGACAAGCTGCGCAAGAAGGTCTGATGCGTTTCATTTTCAAGACCAGCTACCTGCAGGACATCCGTCTTGCGAAGCACGGCGGCCAGGTTTTCTGGTACGGCCTGCTCGTGCTCGCGCTGCTCGCAGCGCCATGGACGATCTCGGAGTACTGGCTGGCCCAGCTCACCTTCATCCTCATCTATTCGGTGGTCGGCCTCGGCCTGATGCTGCTGTCCGGATTCACCGGCCTGTTCTCGCTCGGGCATGCCGCCTTCCTCGGTGTCGGCGCGTACACCGAAGCGGCGCTGGTCGGTGTCGGCACGCCGTTTCCGCTCGCCATGGCGGCGGCGGGTTTGGTCTCGGCCGGCGTGGGCGTCGTCGTCGGCCTGCCGGCGCTGCGCGTCAAGGGCATCTACCTCGCCATCGCGACGCTGTCGTTCGGCTTCATCGTCGTCGAGGTGTTCGCGCGCTGGGAGAGCGTCACGGGGGGCAACGCCGGCAAGAACGTCAAGGCACCTCAGGTGCTGGGCTGGAGCGCCGACTCGGACCTCTCGTTCTATTTCGTCTGCCTTGCCGTCGCCGTGCTGGCGACGCTGGCGATCCTCAACCTGCTGCGTTCGCCGACCGGCCGCGCTTTCGTCGCCATCCGCGATTCCGAGGTCTCGGCGCAAAGCCTGGGCATCCACCTCGCGCGCTACAAGACGCTCTCGTTCGCGATCTCGGCGGCGCTCGCCGGCATCGGCGGCGCGCTCTACGCGCACAAGCTCAAGTTCATCTCGCCCGACCAGTTCGACATCATCGAGTCGATCAATCTCGTGCTGATGATCGTCGTCGGTGGCGTCGGCTCGGTGCACGGCGCGTTTCTCGGCGCCATCTTCTACATCACGATGCCGCAGGTCATCGCGCTGGCCAAGGACGTGCTGCCGCCGGCGGTCGGCCAGGCGCCCGGGCTGCAGGGGGCGGTGTACGGCTTCGTGCTGATCGGCTTCGTGCTGTTCGAGCCGCTCGGCGTCTACGGCCGCTGGCTCAAGCTGCGCACCTATTTCCAGATCTTTCCCTTCTACCGCCAGGGCATGTTCAAGCGGCAGAAGAGCTTCCTGAAATCGGACCGGCTGAAATGAAGCCCGCACGCTTGCGGCTTCGCCGCTGCGCTGCCCCCCGAGGGGGCGCATGCCGCCTTGGGGCGGCCCGGCGGTCGGCATGACCACTGCGATGAAAGGTCTGATCCTCTCGGCCAGAAATCTGGGCATCCGCTTCGGCGGCGTGCTCGCCGTCAACGACGTGAGCTTCGACGTCAAGCGCGGCGAGGTGTTCACGCTGATCGGCCCGAACGGCGCCGGCAAGACGACGGTCTTCAACCTCATCAGCCGCCTCTACGCGCCGACCACGGGCGAGATCGAGTTCGAGGGCGTGCGCCTCGCCGACAAGGCGCCGCACGAGGTCGCCGCGCTCGGTATCGCCCGCACCTTCCAGAACATCGAGCTGTTCGAGAACGCGACGGTGCTGCAGAACCTGCTCATCGGCAGGCACACGCACCGCTCGACCGGCGTCTGGAGCGAGCTCTTCTTCACGCCGAGGGTGCGCGCCGCCGAGCTGGCCGCGCGCGAGGCGGTCGAACGCGTCATCGACCTGCTCGATCTTCAGCACCATCGCGAGTCGCTGGTCGCCGGTCTTCCCTATGGCGTGCGCAAGGTGGTCGAGCTGGCGCGGGCGCTCTGCACCGAGCCGAAGCTGCTGTTGCTCGACGAGCCGTCGTCCGGGCTCAACGTCGAAGAGACCGACGACATGGCGTTCTGGATCGACGACATCCGCGCCGAG
>JANXXS010000291.1 GCA_025350505.1 Burkholderiales bacterium | reverse complement strand
CCATGAGCCCGAGCGTGGCTGCATCGCCGCGTTGCACCCGAGCCTCTCGCTCGACCGGCCGCCGTAGCACGGCGCCTATCAGCGCCGCGCCGGCATACAGGAGCGCCGCCGTGGCAAGGCTCCCCATCCCTGCGCCGAAGCGTTGCACGAGTGGCGTGCTGACGCCGAAAAGAGCGGCCGCGGTCAGCGCGAGCAATCCGCCTCGAAGCGCGGGCCAGCGCGAGGCTCCGGACTGCATCACTCGCTGCACTCAGGGGTCACAGCTTCTGCGTGTCTACGGCCTTCTTGACCGCGCGCGCCAAGTCGACCGCCTTGCCCTTGCCCCAGTAGTGCAGGAACATGATCCGCGGGCTCTCCTGGGTCATGTGCTGGTGGATGGCCACGATGTTGATGCCGCTCGCGCGCATCGTCTTCAGCACCGTCTGCAGCTCGTTTTCGAGCATCGCGAAGTCGCCGTCGACGACCGCGTTGTCGTCGCTGCCGGCGAACGCCGCCCAGGTGTTGACACCCATCTCGTTGCCGACGTCGACGCCGTGCATCGTCGTCTTGCGCCCGATCACGACTTTCACCATGCCGTTGCTGCTCTGCGACTTCGTGCCGAAGATCTCCTCGATCGGCGCGGCCGTGATGCTGCTCGTCGCCGGAATGTCGCCCGGAAATGCGCTAGCCGGCGTGGCCTGACCGGACCGGATCTGGGCGACCCGGTCGTAGACGGCCTTGACGCCGCGTGCCATCCGCGCCGTCTCGCCCAAGCCGCCGATGTGCATGAAATAGATCTTCGGCTGGTCGAAAAAGAAGTGATTGTGCAGGGCCGTGACCTCGAGACCCGCGTCGAGCGCCGCGCTCATGGCCAGATTCACCTCGTCCTCGAGAAGGACGGTGTCACCCATCAGCATCGTCCCGCCCACGACCGGCATGAAGGCGGCATAGGAAGTGATCCCCATGAACGGCGGCAGCGTCCAGCGGTCGACATTCGGCTCGATG
This sequence comes from Burkholderiales bacterium, assembly GCA_025350505.1. Taxonomy (GTDB): domain Bacteria; phylum Pseudomonadota; class Gammaproteobacteria; order Burkholderiales; family Burkholderiaceae_C; genus Schlegelella_A. The sequence continues at coordinate 1,502 of JANXXS010000291.1, read as the reverse complement.
TCGGTCCGAGGTTTGCTGACCTTGAAGACGTTCTCGGCGTTGTTCATGGTCCCCTTGATGCCGGTGATCGATTCGATCGCGGCCGTGTCGAGGGGAGGATCAGCGGCCCGGACGGCGGGGGTGACCACGGCGGCAAGAAACGCCAACGCGGTAACTGATGAGCGAAGCATGTGAAGTCCTTCGGAAGATTGAAAAGATGCGCCTTGCGGCCCGGTTCCCTTTTCCCAGAGTGTTGTTGTGTCTGCGCGCCACGACGCCCGAAGGCATCGGCGCCAAGAGTTGCTCAAGGACGAGTTGCTTCATAGGCGAACTCGCTGAAGGCCGTCACGCTGTCGGCCTTGGTCCAGACGCCGACACTGCCGGCGCCGGTGATGTGATCGTCGCTGAAATCGATGTAGCGCTTGCCGTCGAGCGACACCGAGATCTTCGTGCCGGCGAACTCGACCCGCAGCGTGTGCCACTGGCCGGTCGGCATCGGCGCATCGACGTACTTCAGCGTCTTGCGGATGCCGCGCGCGGTGTAGTAGAGCGAGACGTTGTTCTCGAGCGCGTTGGCGCGCGCGACGTAGTAGTTGTCGCCGTCCTTCCAGCGCCAGACCACGCCGCCGGCCTGATCTTCCTTTCCGGAGAGCGGCTTGAACTTCGTCTCGACCCAGCCGTCCGCCAGGTTGGCATCGCTCCTGACGCACCAGGGAAAGGTCGCCGAGCCTGATTGGCGCAGCACCTTACCCCCTGGCGCGCTCGGATCGGCTTCGACCGTCCACTGGGGGGCGCCGCGGCCGGTCATGCCGCAACGCCATCCCGCGGGCGGCTGGCCGACAGCGTCGGCGCTGAAGTTCATCGTCTCAGCCATGGCGCTCGCCGCCAAACACCAGAGTGCAACGCAGAGAACGGATCGCATCAGCATCTCCTGCCGCTTTCACGACGCGGCTTCCTTTGGATCGACCGCGCGCCCGGCGTCTTGCCAGGCGTCGATGCCTCCACGCAGAAAGCGGGCGTTGACGCCTTGGGCGCGCAGCCGCAATGCCGTTGCCCGTCCCACCTCGTGCCCATACACGCAATAGACCACGATCTCCTTGTCCCTGGGCACGTCGCGGGCCCAATCGGCGACCGCAGCAGGATCCCGCCAGCTCGCGCCCGCGATGAGCGTCTCGGCCTTGTCAAACATGCCCGCCCGGCGCACATCCAGCAGCTGCGAGGCCGCGACGTCGTCGGGACCCGCCGCGAACGCCTCGCTCGCGCCATGCACGGCCGCCTGGTAACGCTCGTAGACCCGCGCCCAGTCGATGTTGCCCATGAAGGCGTCGACATACGCGGCGGCACCGGCACCGTAGTCGAGGTGGTAGGCGTGCTCGAACATGTCGAGCGCGAGGATCGGAACCCCGCCGGCCGTCGCGTTCGTGTGATCGGCAGCCCACTGATTGACCAATGTCCCCTCGCGCGGAAGGAAGGTCAACAACACCCAGCCCGAGCCGCCGCCGAGCGCTTTGCCCATCGCAACG
>JANXXS010000335.1 GCA_025350505.1 Burkholderiales bacterium | reverse complement strand
GCGCTCATGCCTCGCTGTCATCCTGAGCGCAGCGAAGGATCTCGCCAGCGCCGAGACCGTTCGCTTCGCTCAGGGCGACAGGCATGGATACGCTCAGGCGACGGCCACCGGAATGCCGGCGATCTTCGCCTTCCAGGTCGCCGGCCCGGTCTCGTGCACCGAGGTGCCGTTGGCGTCGACGGCGACCGTCACCGGCATGTCCTTGACCTCGAACTCGTAGATCGCTTCCATGCCGAGGTCGGCAAAGCCGATGACCCTGGCCTGCTTGATCGCCTTCGAGACCAGATAGGCGGCGCCGCCGACACCCATCAGGTAAGCGCTCCTGTGCTTTCTGATCGCCTCGATGGCGACAGGCCCACGCTCGGCCTTGCCGATCATGGCGATCAGGCCGGTCTCGGCCAGCATCATCTCGGTGAACTTGTCCATGCGGGTCGCCGTCGTCGGGCCGGCGGGGCCGACGACCTCGTCGCGCACCGGGTCGACCGGGCCGACGTAGTAGATGATGCGGCCGGCAAAGTCGACGGGCGGCTTTTCGCCCTTGGCCAGCATGTCCTGGATGCGCTTGTGCGCGGCGTCGCGGCCGGTCAGGATCCTGCCGCTCAGCAGCAGCCGGTCGCCCGGTTTCCATGCGGCGACCTGTTCGCGCGTCAGCGTGTCGACGTTCACCGTCTTCGACTGGTTGTAGTCGGGCGCCCACTTCACGTCGGGCCACAGGTCGAGCGGCGGCGGATCGAGAAAGGTTGGGCCCGAGCCGTCGAGCACGAAGTGGGCATGACGCGTCGCGGCGCAGTTTGGGATCATCGCCACGGGCTTGCTTGCGGCATGGGTCGGTGCCATCGCGATCTTCACGTCGAGCACCGTCGTCAGGCCGCCGAGGCCTTGCGCACCGATGCCGAGCGCGTTGACCTTGTCGCAGAGCTCGATGCGCAGCGCCTCTGTCTTGTCGCGCGGCCCTCTCGCCTTCAACTCGGCCATGTCGATGTCTTCCATCAGGCTCTGCTTGGCCATCAGCATCGCCTTCTCGGCAGTGCCGCCGATGCCGATGCCGAGCATGCCCGGCGGGCACCAGCCGGCGCCCATCGTCGGCACCGTCTTCAGCACCCAAGCGACGAGGTCGTCGCTTGGGTTCATCATGACAAATTTGGCCTTGTTCTCGCTGCCGCCGCCTTTGGCCGCGACGATGACGTCGACGGTCGCGCCGGGCACCAGCGTCATCTGCACGACGGCCGGCGTGTTGTCCCTGGTGTTCTTCCGCTCGAAGTGCGGGTCGCCGACGATCGAGGCGCGCAACGGGTTGTCGGTGTCGAGGTAGCCTTTCCTCACGCCGTCGTTGACCGCGTCTTCGACGCTGCCGGCGAAGCCCTCGAAGCGCACGTCCATGCCGATCTTCAGGAACACGTTGACGATGCCGGTGTCCTGGCAGATCGGCCGGTGCCCCTCGGCACACATCTTCGAGTTGGTGAGGATCTGCGCGATCGCGTCCTTCGCCGCCGGGCCCTGCTCGATTTCGTAAGCCCGGGCCAGGTGGGCGATGTAGTCGGCCGGGTGGTAGTACGAGATGTACTGCAGCGCGCCGGCGATGCTGTCGACGAAGTCGGCGTGGCGGACGGTCGTGGTCATTGGGGAATGGGTCAGACGCCTTCTCCGGGCGGATGCGTACGGTGCACGTCTTCCTGCGCCAGGTTAAGCAGGCGGTCGGTGTAGGCGATGGCGATCGCCGAAAGGAGGAAGGCAAGATGGATCGCGGTCTGACCGATCAGAACCTTGGGCTCGGTGGCGTCGGCATTGATGAAGGTCTTCAACAGGTGGATCGAGCTGATGCCGATGATCGCAGTGCCGAGCTTGACCTTGAGCACCGAGGCGTTCACGTGCGAGAGCCATTCCGGCTCGTCGGGGTGGCCTTCGAGCTCGAGCCGGCTGACGAAGGTCTCGTAGCCACCGACGATGACCATGATGAGCAGGTTGGAGATCATCACGACGTCGATCAGGCCGAGCACCGCCAGCATGATCACCGTCTCGGTCAGCCGCGGCACCGCCTCGTTTGCGCCGGCGACCTTCGGGAATTCGTAGCCGATGCCGCTGATCAGCTCGACGAGGGCGCCCTGGTTGCCGATCGCTGCCTCGATCAGGTGCGTCAGCTCGACCCAGAAGTGGTAGACGTAGACGCACTGGGCGAGGATCAGCCCGAGGTAGAGCGGCAGCTGCAGCCACCGGCTCATGAAGATGAAATTGGGCAGGGGCCGCAGCGGCCGGCGGGGCGCGCCGGTCGGGTCGGGAGAGGCGGGCGGGTGGGCCATTCTGATCCTTGAGTTGCGCGCTGACAAATTGTAGGCGTCCGACATGAGGTAAAAACGGATGATCGCGAACCTGGAGACATCGCCATGAGCACCGCCCACGTCTACGAGGCGCCCGAGCGCGCCGTGAAGAACGCCTGGGTTTCGGGCATGGACGCCTACTGGACGCTCTGCGCCGAGGCCGAGCGCGATCACGAAGCCTACTGGGCGCGCCTGGCGCGCGAGTTGCTGAGCTGGCACACGCCGTTCACGAAGATCCTCAACGCCGAGCAGGCGCCGTTTTTCAAATGGTTCGAGGACGGCACGCTCAACGCCTCGTACAACTGCCTCGACCGGCACGTCGAGGCCGGCCTCGGCGAAAAGACGGCGATCGTCTTCGAGGCCGACGACGGCACGGTGGCGCGCGTCACCTACAAGGATTTGCTCGAGCGCACCTGCCGCCTGGCCAACGCCATGAAGGCGCGCGGCATCGTCAAGGGCGACCGGGTCGTCATCTACATGCCGATGTCGGTCGAGGGCGTCGTCGCGATGCAGGCCTGCGCGCGGATCGGCGCGATCCACTCGGTGGTGTTCGGCGGCTTTTCGGCGCACAGCCTGCGCGACCGCATCGCCGACACGGGCGCGGTGCTCGTCGTCACCGCCGACGAGCAGATGCGCGGCGGCAAGGCGCTGCCGCTGAAGGCGATTGTCGACGAGGCGCTGTCCGGCCCCGGCCACGCGGTGCGCGACGTCTTCGTCTACAAGCGCACCGGCGGCGCGGTCGCCTTCCAGGCGCCGCGCGACAAGTGGCTGCACGACGTGGCCGCGAAGGAGCCAGCGAGCTGCGAGCCGGAATGGGTCGGTGCCGAGCATCCGCTGTTTTTGCTCTACACCTCGGGATCGACCGGCAAGCCCAAGGGCGTGCAGCATTCGACCGGCGGCTACCTGCTGCACGCCGCGCTGACGACGAAGTGGACCTTCGACCTGAAGCCCGACGACGTGTTCTGGTGCACCGCCGACATCGGCTGGGTGACCGGCCACACCTACATCACTTACGGGCCGCTCGCGCTCGGCGGCACCGAGATCGTCTTCGAGGGCATCCCGACCTGGCCCGACGCCGGCCGCTTCTGGAAGATGATCGAGAAGCACAAGGTCACCATCTTCTACACCGCGCCGACGGCGATCCGCTCGCTCATCAAGGCGGCCGAGGGCAACGAGAAGGCGCACCCGAGGAACTACGACCTGACGAGCCTGCGCATCCTCGGCTCGGTCGGCGAGCCGATCAACCCGGCCGCCTGGGAGTGGTACCACCTGCACATCGGCGGCGGCCGCTGCCCGATCGTCGACACCTTCTGGCAGACCGAGACCGGCGGCCACATGATCACGCCGCTGCCCGGCGCGACGCCGCTGGTGCCCGGCTCGTGCACGCTGCCGTTTCCGGGCATCGCCGCGGCCATCGTCGACGAGCAGGGCCACGACGTGCCGAACGGCAAGGGCGGCATCCTCGTCGTCAAGAAGCCGTGGCCGAGCATGATCCGCACGATCTACGGTGACCCCGAGCGCTTCAGGAAGAGCTACTACCCCGAAGAGCTCGGCGGCACCTACTACCTGGCCGGCGACGGCGCGATCCGCGACGAGAAGACCGGCTACTTCACCATCACCGGCCGCATCGACGACGTGCTCAACGTCAGCGGCCATCGCATGGGCACGATGGAAATCGAGTCGGCACTGGTCTCGCACACCGTGCTTGTCGCCGAGGCCGCGGTCGTCGGCCGGCCCGACGAAACGACCGGCGAGGCGATCTGCGCCTTCGTCGTGCTCAAGCGCCCGCGCCCGACCGGCGAAGAGGCGAAGAAGATCGCCAAGGAGCTGCGCGACTGGGTCGCCAAGGAGATCGGCCCGATCGCCAAGCCCAAGGACATCCGCTTCGGCGACAACCTGCCGAAGACGCGCAGCGGCAAGATCATGCGCCGCCTGCTCCGGTCGGTGGCCAACGGCGAGGCGATCACGCAGGACACGAGCACGCTCGAGAACCCGGCCATCCTGGAGCAGCTGGCCGAAAAGAACTGAATGCCGTGTCGTCGGACGCGCTGCTCGACGAGGCGCGGCGTCGCGATCTGCGGACGGACGGCTTTGTAAGCGCTGGTGATCGGCCGGCCGCCACGCAGGGCGCCAAATCGCGGAGAAAGGCTCGATTCACAAGGCTGATGGACGTGCGCGCCCGGGCCACATCGTGAACACTGCGGATTGCACTTTTCGAGCCGTTGCAGAGAGCCGCCGACATGATCCAAGCCTACGTTCCGGCGTTCACCCTCGAGCCGACCAGGAAAGCCGTCGACACGAGCGCCGCCGAGGTCGTGCGCCGGCCCAACTTCATCAACGACATCGCCGCCGGCCGGGTCGAGCTGCCGACGATTCCGCGCGTCGTGCAGCGCCTCATCGCCGCCCTGCGCGATCCCGATGTCGACACGCGCAAGATCGGCGAGGCGCTGGTCCAGGATCCGGTGCTCAGCGCCAAGGTGCTGCGCCTCGCCAACTCGGCCTTCTTCGGCGGCCAGCGCTCGATGTCGTCGATCGACGCGGCGGTGGCGATGGTCGGCATCCAGGCGCTCAACCGGCTCATCGTCGCCTGCGGCGTCTCGTCGTCGTTCAAGGAGATTCCGGGCATCGACCTGCGCACCTTCTGGCGCGACGCGCTGGTCGCGGCGACCGCCGCCAACAAGCTGGCGCCGCGCCTGCAGGCCGACGCCGAGGAGGCCTATACCTGCGGCCTGCTGCATGCCACCGGCCACCTGATCCTGTGCCAGACCTACCCGGAGATCGCCAACGTCATGTTCACCGGCTTCGCCGTCGTTCGCGGCGCCGATCTCGCCGGCATCGAGATGGGCGCCTTCGGCATCGACCATCCGGCCGTCGGTGCGCTCTGGGTGGAAAGCCTGGGTTTCCCGCAGTCCGTGGCGGACACGATCCGCAAGGCCGCCGAGTCTCCGGGCGACAGCGACGGGCCGCTCGATCGCGTCTTGCGCGGCGCCTCTGCGCTGGCCTCGTCGGTGGCCCGCAACGACAGCGCCGAAGTCGCGCTGGCCGCCCTGCCGGCCGGCGTGCGCGCCCGGTTCAGCGCTGCCGACGGGCAGCCCGATGCCGCGTTCGCCAAGCTCTACGAGGCGCTGCAAGAGACCGAGCCCGCGCTCTGAGCGGCCGGTCACGGAACCCGGGACGTCTCAGTCGCCGGGCTCAGGTGTTGGGCACGATCGCCGCTTCCTCGGCGGCGTCGATCGACGCCGGCAGCATGTCGGCGCGCAAAGGCATCGCTGGGCCCAGCCAGATCGCGTGCATCAGGTGATCGGCACGCGGCGCCAGCGTGTTGGGATGGACGAGCACGCTCAATCCCTGGCGATGCAGCGCCAGCCACGGCACCAGGTCGGCGAAGACCGGAACGTCGAAGGCGACCTGGTACATCGCGGCGCTGTGCGGGCCGATCGCCACCTCGTGCCAGCGCCCGAGTTGCACCTTGAAGCGCGCGGCGATGCCGGCGCGCACCTGCTCGGCCTGCGGCCGTGTCGTGGCCGGATCGAAGTAGACGTGCGCATGCCAGCTGACGATGGCGCTTTTGGATGCGGCAGACACGGAGGGCAGTCTATTCCGCGGACCGTTGTCTCGTCGTTGCCGGGATGCGCTGGTCCGAACGGCGCGTTCAGCCCTCGGTGGAACGCGCCGCCATCTGCTTTGCATAGCCGGCGCGAACGACCGCCGAGATGCGGTCGAACAGCGCCTCGGGGTCGCTGCGCCGCAGCAGCGCCCACTCCAGCTCGGTGCCGGTCGCCAGCACGAGCTCGCGCCTGCCGGCTTCGATCGCCGCGAGGATGGCCTCGGCCGACTGCGCCGGCGACATGCCGTTGTCGATCGCGGCGTCGCTGAAGCCGCGTACCGAACCGTCGCCGGTCAACGCGTTCTTCGACACGTTGGTACTGACCGATCCCGGCGCCACGACATGAACCTGGATGCCGAGGTGCTCGTTCTCGGCCCGCACCGAATCGTGATAGCCGATCAGGCCATGCTTGGCGGCGCTGTAGGCCGAGCGCAGCGGCGCACCGATGATGCCGGCGACGCTCGAGATCGCGACGATCCGGCCGCCGCCGGCAGCGAGCATCTTCGGCAGCACGGCCTGGGTCAAGGCGATCGGCGCGAGCAGGTCGACGGCGATCATCTTCTGGTAGACCGCGAAGGCGGTTTCGCTCGCCAGCGATCGTTGCGAGATGCCGGCGTTGTTGACGAGTCCGTCGATGCGGCCCTGCCACGCCCAGGCCTGCCCGGCGATGGCATTGAGCCGCTCGAAGTCGGTCGCCTCGAAAGGCAGCACCAGGGCGTCGGCGCAGTCGCGCGCGACCGCCTCGAGCGCGGCGACGTTTCGGCCCGACAGGACGAGCCTGGCGCCGCGTACGGCGAGCGCGCGTGCCAGGCCCTCGCCGATTCCGGACGAAGCGCCCGTGATCCACCAACACCGTCCTTCGAACATGGTCACGTCCCTCTCGTGTCAGTCGACGATCGGATCACTCGGCCGGGGCGAGCGACGCCGCTTGCGTCGCGCGCACCGGCAGCAACCCGCCCAGCATCGCGGCGACCAGCGCGAACGCCGCACCGACGCCGAAGGCGAACTGGTAGCCCTGGTTCAGCGCGATCCGTTCCGCTTCGCTCGTCGCTGCCGCGTCCAACCCGGTGCGCGCCGCGGCGAGGCTGGCCAGCACCGCCAGGCCGAGCGTGCCGCCCATCATGAACGAGGTGTTGACGATGCCCGAAGCGAGGCCCGATTCGCTCTCGTCGACACCACTCATCGCCGCCAGCAGCAGCGGGTTGAAGGCAATGCCGGCGCCGAGGCCGAGCAGCAGCATGCCGGGCAGGATGTCGACGACGAAGCCGCCGTCGACCGGTGCGCGCGCGAACAGCACCAGGCCAAGCGCGGCCGAGGCCAGGCCGGCGACGAGCGGTCCGCGGATGCCGTAGCGCGTGACGACGCGCGCCGAGATGCCGAGCGAGCACACCGCCATCAGGACGTTGCCGGGCAGGAAGGCGAGGCCGACCTGCATCGCGCTGTAGCCGAGCACGCGCTGCTTGTAGAGCGCGGAGAGAAAGAACCAGGCGAACATCGCCGCCGACCAGAGGATGCCGATCGCGTTCGAGACCGCGATCGGCTTCGACCGCAGCAGTCGCAAGGGCATCATCGGTTTCTCGACGCGCGCTTCGATGAGCAGAAAGACGGCGAGGAGCGCGGCCGCGAGCAGCAGCAGGACGAGCGTGCGCTGGCTGGTCCAGCCGGCCTCGTTGCCGCCGACGATGGCGTAGACGGCGAGCATCAGCGCCACGGTGACGGTAGTCGCACCGGCGACGTCGAGCCGGACCCGCTCGGCGGGCGCGGCCGCCGCGGGCAGCAGCGCGAGGCTGAGTCCCAGCACGGCCAGGCCGATCGGCAGGTTGACGAGAAAGATCCAGTGCCAGCTGAGACCCCCGGTGAGGACGCCGCCGAGCAGGACGCCGATGCTGCCGCCGCTGGCGCAGACGAAGCCATAGACGCCCATTGCCTTGGCCCGCTCGGCCGGCTCGGTGAAGAGGTTCATGAGCAGCGCCAATGCGACCGCTTCGACGATCGCGCCGCCGATGCCTTGCACGGCCCGCGCCACGACCAGCGGCAACTGCGCGCTCGACCCGCCGCAGGCCAGCGAAGCGAGCGTGAACAGCATGATGCCGATCATGAACAGGCGCCGCTGCCCGTACAGGTCGCCAAGGCGGCCACCGAGCAGCAGGAAGCCGCCGCAGGTGAGCATGTAGGCGTTGACGACCCAGACCAGCGTCGCCTCGGTGAAGCCGAGGTCAGCGCGGATCGAAGGCAGGGCGACGTTGACGATGGTCGCGTCGAGCACGGCCATGAGCACGCCCAGACAGACCACGCCGAGGGCGAGCCAGCGCCGGCGGCGATCGCCGCCAGCCGCGTCGTCGAGGTTCGAGTTCATCGGCGCGCATGGTAGCGAAGGGTGTGTCCGGCGCGCCCGGGCCCGACACGACCTCGCCCGCTGGCAGAGAATGCCGCATGGCACCGATCTTCCACATGATTGCCGGCGCGCCTGACACGGTCGCCCCGTACAGCCACGCCGTCGAAGCCGACGGCTGGGTCTTCGTCACCGGGCAGATGCCCTTCGTCGGCACCTCGGTCGACGAGCCGTATCCCGAAGGCATCGAGGCGCAGACGCACCAGGTCATGAAGAACCTCGAGACGGTGCTGAAGGGCTGCGGCCTCGGTCTCGCCAACGTCGTTTCGGCGCGCGTCTTCCTGACCTGGTTCGACGCCGACTTCGCGGCCATGAACGCGGTCTACGCCAGCTACTTCGCGCCCGGCAAGCGGCCGGCGCGCACCTGCGTCGGCGTGACCGGGCTGGCCAAGGGAGCACGGGTGGAGATCGACTTCGTGGCGCGGCGTTGATGCGTGCCGCTTCGCTTTTCGTCGTCGCATGAGCCACGCGTTCTTCACGCCGCCCGAGGGCGCGCGCTTCGCCTTGCGCAATGTGCGCGCGCCACGTTGCCTGGTGCGCGCCGAGCTGGCGCCCGGCGACACGGATCTCGTCGCCGTCGACCTCCTGATCGACGCCGGCAGCATCGCCGCGATCGAGCCGGCCGGCCGCCTGCCGGCGGCGCTCGGCCCCGACCTCGACGCCTCGATGGTCCTGCCCGGCATGGTCGATTGCCACACCCATCTCGACAAGGGCCACATCTGGCCGCGCCAGCCCAACCCCACCGGCGACGTGCCCGGCGCCTCGCGCGCGACCGGTCAGGATCGCGTTGCGAACTGGAACGCCGACGACGTGCGCCGGCGCATGGAGTTCGGCCTCGCCACCGCCTATGCGAAAGGCGTGGTCGCGATCCGCACGCACCTCGATTCGCTGGCGCCGCAGGCATCGATCTCGTTTCCGGTGTTTCGTGAAGTGCGCGAGCGCTGGGCCGGGCGCATCGCCATGCAGGTCTCGTCGATCGCGCCGCTCGATCCATTCATGGGCGACGAGGGACGCCAGCTCGCCGACATCGTCGCCGAAAGCGGCGGCCGGCTCGGCGCCGTGACGCGCTTCGCGAAGTATCCCGACGAGCCGATGCCGGACGAGCTCGACGAGGCGCTGGCGCGCCTCATGGCGCTGGCGACGGAGCGCGGCCTCGACCTCGACCTGCACGTCGACGAGTCGACCGATCCGCGCTCGCGCGCGCTGATCCGCGTCGCGCAGGTCGCGTCGCAGTTCGGCTTCGCGGGCCGCATCCTGTGCGGCCACTGCACGTCGCTGGCCCTGCAGACCGACGAGTTCATCGCCGCGACGATCGCCGCCTGCCGCGACGCCGGCGTCGACATCGTCAGCCTGCCCACCGTCAACATGTACCTGCAGGACCGGACCGCCGGCGCGCGCACGCCGCGCTGGCGTGGCGTCACCGTGCTGCACGAGATGAAGGCCGGCGGCCTGCGCGTCGCCGTCGCCGGCGACAACTGCCGCGACCCGTTCTACGCTTACGGCGACCACGACATGCTCGACACCTACACGCAGGCCGTGAAGATCGTCCACCTCGACCATCCCTTCGGCGACTGGATCCGCGCCGCCACCGAAACGCCGGCGGCGATCATGGGCATCGAGGCCGGCGTCCTTGCCGCGGGCGCGGCGGCCGACCTGATCCTGCTCAAGGCACGGAGCTTTTCCGAGATGCTGTCGCGCGCGCAGTTCGACCGTGCCGTGCTGCGCAGCGGCCGCGCCATCGACACGCGGCTGCCCGATTACCGGCTGCTCGACGACCTGATGGTCACTTCGGCCGGGTCGGGCTGAACCCTGTGCATGCCGCACGGCAACGCGCCTATGATGATTTCTCCGAGGCAGGGGCGGGCCCTGCGCCTCTGAACGACAAGGAGCGAGACATGGCCAAGAAGGCAAGCGAATCCGGTGTATATCGCGTCACTGAAATCATCGGCACGAGCCCGGTCTCCTGGGAGAACGCGGCGAAGAATGCGGTCGAGACGGCGGCCAAATCGCTGCGCGACCTGCGCGTCGCCGAAGTCAGCAAGCTCGACATGAAGATCGAAGGCGGCAAGGTGGTCGCCTACCGCGCGCGCGTTTCGCTGTCGTTCAAGTACGACGCCTGATCGCCCGCGGCGGCCTACGTCGCCTTGAACAGGTGCACGTAGGCGCGGACCATGACGGCCTGGAACCAGTTCCACCAGGCCGGCAGGCGCGCGCCGCCGCTGCCGGCGTTGAGCGCGATGCCGAGGATCGTGAAGCCGATCGCGCAGCCCGTCGAAAACACGATCGTCCAGACGAGGCTGGCCCACCACGGCCCGGCCTCCCGCTCGTCGCTGCTCAGGTAGCCGCGCCACGAGCGTCGCAGGGTCTCGGCAATCGTCATGGCAACGAGTGTACGAAGGGCCGCCGCGTCGGGCCGGGTCGGCTCGACCGGTCGACAGCCGGGCCGACGAGGCGCGTACACCGAGCGCGAGCGGCAAGGCCGGGCCGCGAACCGCGCTCCCTACAATGCGCCGGCCCTTCGCTCCCCAGCCATTCGATGCAGGTTCACGCCTCGGTCTTCAAGGCCTACGACATCCGCGGCATCGTCGACAAGACGATCGACGAGCGCTTCGCCGAGCATCTCGGTCGCGCCTTCGGCAGCGAGGCGATTCTGGTCGGCGAGCGCGCCGTCGCGGTCGGTCGCGACGGGCGCCACTCAGGGCCCGGATTCGTTGCCGCGCTGATTCGCGGCCTGGCCTCGACCGGCCTCGACGTCGTCGATCTCGGCGCGGTGACGACGCCGATGCTCTACTACGTCGCCGCGACGCGCGGCGCGCACGGCTGCACGAGCGGCGTGCAGGTGACGGGCAGTCACAACCCGAAGGACTACAACGGCTTCAAGATGGTCCTGGCGGGTCGTGCGATCTACGGCGAGGACATCCAGCGCCTGCGCCGCCGCATCGAGGCCGAGGACTACGCGACCGGGCGCGGCCGCAGCGCGTCGATGGACATCGTTGCCGAGTACTCGGCACGCATCGCCGGCGACTGCCGCCTCTCGCGGCCGATGCGGTTGGTGATCGACTGCGGCAACGGCATCGCCGGCGCCTCGGCGCCCGGCGTGCTGCGCGCCCTCGGCTGCGCGGTGCAGGAGCTGTATTCGCAGGTCGACGGCGACTTTCCGAACCATCATCCGGACCCGAGCAAGCCGGAAAACCTGGCCGACCTGATCGCCGCCGTGGCCGAAGGCGATGCCGAGATCGGCCTCGCCTTCGACGGCGACGGCGACCGGCTCGGCGTCGTCACGAAGCAGGGCCACATCGTCTATCCGGACCGCCAGCTGATGCTGTTCGCAAAGGACGTGCTCTCGCGCAACCCCGGTGCGCCCATCCTCTTCGACGTCAAGTGCTCGCAGCACCTCGCGCCGCTGATCCGTGCCGCCGGCGGCGAGCCGGTGATGTGGAAGACCGGACACTCGCTGGTCAAGGCGAAGATGAAGGAGTTCGCCTCGCCGCTCGCCGGCGAGATGAGCGGCCATATCTTCTTCGGCGAGCGCTGGTACGGCTTCGACGACGCCACCTACACCGCTGCGCGGCTGCTCGAGATCCTGAGCCGCGGCAAGAACCCGAGCGCCGTGCTGGATGCCTTGCCCGAAGGCTTCAGCACGCCCGAGCTGAACGTCGCCTGCGCCGAAGGCGAGCCGGCCAACGTGGTGGCACGATTGCAGGCCGAAGCGACCTTTCCCGGCGCGCGCGAGATCGTCACCATCGACGGCGTGCGCGTCGAATACGACGACGGCTTCGGCCTGATCCGCGCCTCGAACACGACGCCGGTGCTGGTGCTGCGCTTCGAAGGCGCGACGCCCGCGGCGCTGGCACGCATCGAGGCCGACTGCATGGCGGCGCTGCGTGCGGTCAAGCCGGACGCGCAGATCGTCGCGGCCGCGCATTGAACGCTCGCCGCGTGTCGCCGGCCTCGCCATCGACATGCGCTTCCTGATCGTCAAGCTCTCGTCGCTTGGCGACGTCGTGCATGCGCTTCCGGTCATCGCCGACCTCCACGCGGCGCACCACGACGCGGTCGTCGACTGGGTCGTCGAGCCGGCGTTCGCGCCGGTGCTGCGCCGGGTCCACGGCATCGCCGAAGTGATCGAGCTGCCGCTCAGGCGCTGGACGAAGACCGGCTGGCTCGGCGCAGCGCGGCGCGGCGAGCCTGGCGCCTTCGTGCGGCGGTTGCGTCGCGAGCGCTACGACGCGGTCGTCGACCTGCAGGGGCTGACCAAATCGGCGCTCGTCACCGTCCTGGCGTGCGGGCCGAGCTACGGCCTCGCCAACCGCACCGATGGCGCCAGCCACGAATGGCCGGCGCGCTGGCTCGTCACGCATGCCATCCGCGTCGAGGCTCGAAGCCATGCGCTCGACCGGTCGCGCGAGCTCGTGTCGCGCGCCTTCGGCACCTCGACCGGCGAGCCGCCGTCGTTCGGTCTCGGCACCACGCAGGCGACGAAGGCCGACCCGGATCGCGTCGTCTTCGTGCACGGCAGCTCGCGCGCCGACAAGCTCTGGCCCGAAGCCGACTGGATCGGGCTCGGCGGGCGCATCATCGCCTCCGGCATGACGATCGCCTTGCCGCGCGCCGACGCGGCGGAGCACGAGCGTGCGCTGCGCATCGCCGCAGCCCTCGGCGAAGCCTGCGAGGTCTGGCCGGCGATGGACCTCGGCGCACTGATCGACCGCATGGCGACGACCGCCGGCGCGATCGGTGTCGACAGCGGGCCGAGCCATCTCGCCGTCGCGCTCGACCTGCCGCACGTGCAGATCTACAACCACCCGACCGCCTGGCGCACCGGGCCGCAGCAGCGGCACGGGCATCGCCACCAGGTGTCGATCGAAGGGGCGCCGATCCCGGACGTCGATGCGGTGTGGGCGGCATGGCGGGAGGTGCGACGGCGATGATGGCGCGTCTTGAGCGCGCCGCGTATTCGCTGCTGTTGCGCGTCGGCCTCCCGCTCTATCTGCTGCGCGTGTTGCGGCGCGGGCGCAGCGAGCCGCTCTACGCGACGTCCATCGGCGAGCGCGTCGGCCGCTACCTCGCCCCGGCCAAGCCCGGCGCGCTCTGGATCCATGCCGTCTCGCTCGGCGAGACGCTCGCTGCCGGGCCGCTCATCGACGCGCTCCGGCACGCGCTGCCGGGCCGCGCGCTCTTGCTGACGCACGGCACGGCCACCGGCAGCAGCGCCGGCGCGTCGCTGCTGAAGGAAGGCGACGTGCAGGCCTGGCTGCCCTTCGACACGCCCGGCGCGGTGCATCGCTTCTTCGAGCACTTCGCGCCGGTCGCCGGCGTCCTGATGGAGACCGAGATCTGGCCCAACCTGCTCGCCGAGGCGCAGGCGCGCGGCGTGCCCATGCTGCTCGCCAACGCGCGCCTGAGCGCGCGCAGCCGGCGCCGTGGCGAGCGCGTGCGTGCGCTGCTGCGGCCGGCGTTCGAGAGCCTCAGCGCGGCCTTCGCGCAGACCGAGGCCGATGCGGCACGGCTGCGCGAAGCCGGCGTAAAGCAGGTGGCCGTCGAGGGCAACCTGAAGTACGACATCGCGCCCGCCGCTGGCCTCATCGCCCTGGGCAGGCAATGGAAGAGCGGTCTGCAGGGGCGGCCCGTGGTGCTCGGCGCGGTGACTCGCGAAGGCGAAGAGGCGAGCCTGCTCGCCGCCTGGCACGCGGTGGCGCTGCCGCGGCCGCTGCTCGTCGTCGTGCCGCGCCATCCGCAGCGCTTCGAGGCAGTGGCGGGGCTGATTGCGGCGGCCGGCTTCTCCCTGTCGCGGCGCAGCCAATGGGCCGACATGCCGCCGACGCAGGCGGCCAGCGTCGACGTCTGGCTCGGCGACTCGATGCAGGAAATGCCCGCCTGGTACGCGCTCGGCGACGCGGCGCTGCTCGGCGGCAGCTTCGCGCCGCTCGGCGGCCAGAACCTGATCGAGGCGGCGGCCTGCGGCTGCCCCGTCGTCATGGGGCCGCACACCTTCAACTTCAAGGAGGCCGCGGCGCTGGCGTCGGCCGCCGGCGCGGCGACGCGGGTCGAGGACATGCCTGCCGGCGTCGCCGCCGCGGTCGCGCTGGCCGGCGTCGGCGGACGCCAGCGACGCGAGGAACAGTCGCGCCGGGCCCTGGCGTTCGCGAGCGAGCATCGGGGCGCCGCGCGTCGGACCGCGCATCGCGTCGCCGATCTGATCGGAGCCGCCCCGCTCAGCGCTTCGTCCTGAATCGCCGCGTCTTTGGGTGTCGCCCCGCGAGCCGGTCCAGCAGCGCGCGCGCGGATCAGGTCGAGCGTGTCGTCGCCTTCGTTGAATGTCTCCGCGACCGGCTGGAGCAGCTCGATCGCGCGTGTCGCGTGTTCGTCGTCCGCCCAGAGCGAGGCCAGGCTGGTCGCCGCGCGCAGCTCGAGCGCGCGCGCACCCTGGCGGCGCGCCAGCGAAAGGGCCGAGCTGAAGTGGCGCTCGGCGAGCTGGCGGCCGGCCGCATCGTCGTTGTCGGCGAGCGCGACCTCGCCCCGCAGGCGATCGATCTCGGCGCCGTTGCGCGAGTTGCCGCCGCCGTTCGTCGTTTCGGCCAGCGCTGCGCGAGCCCGATCCGGTTTGCCCGCGGCGAGCTCGGCTTCGGCCAGGAGGCACTGAAGGTACCAGACGCCTACTTCGGCGCCGGTGGCGCGCATCGCGTCGATGGCGGCATTCATCGCCGCGGCGCCGCGCTCCGCGTCGCCCTGGCGCGCTTCGACGAATCCCTGCGTGAAGTCGCCCAGCACGCTCCAGTACAGGAGATCGTGCTCGAGGCTCCAAATGGTTTGCTGTCGCGCCAGCGCGAGGGCTTGCGCCAGGTCGCCGCGGAATACGTGCAGCAGGCTGGCGTAGCCGAGCACGAAGACGCTGGTGTGCGGGCTGGCGGCGCGGCGCGCCATCGCCAGCGCTTCCTCGGCGCGCGCGAGCGCCTGGGCTGGAAGGCCGATGTGCCAGAGCGTCCACGCCAGGTAGACCGCGGCGCGTGGCACGTCGCGCACGCAATTCGGCTCGTCGCTGCCTTCGGCCAGGGCGAGCGCGTGTTCCAGGTGCTTGCGCGCATTGGCGAAGTCGCCCTGGTGCAGGCAGGTCTGGCCGAGCTTGGCGTGGGCGTCGAAGAGTCGGCCGGGGTGCTCGCCCGCGACGGCGAGCACGCGCAGCTCTTCGGCGGCGACGTTCGCGCGTTCCAGATCGGAGCGCAGGAAGACGACGTTCCAGAGGCCGGGGTAATCGTATCTTTCATGCAGATTGACACGCTCGACCAGAGATATTTCAGTCGCGACAAGCACTTGCAAAAGCGGCTCTTTGTTGGGCCGGCGGTTTTCGGTGCAGATTGACACGCTTTGACGAGGCGGTGCCCGTTCGACTCCGCGCTAGCCGCGTTCACTAGCCGCGCTTCAGTGCCTCGACTTGACCGCCGCCTTGCCGGTGGGCGGCTCGACCAGCAACGCCGCATACCTCTCGAGATTGAACCTGAACGTGCCGCGGAAGTTGATGTGCGAGAAGTGCGCCGGCCCGATTCGCCGGAGCCAGTCCTCCTCAATCCGCACACCATCGCTCTCGAGGCGAGCCACGACCGCGTCCATGCGGCTCGTGTTCCATGCCAGCACGATATTCGTCAGTAGCGCGTGCGCGCCGGAGATGGCCGCCATTTCCTGGGGCCGTCGGCCCCGCTCCGGCGCCACCTGTCCACCGTGAATCGCTCGCTGCAGCTGGTGCACCGATTCGCCGCGGTTGAGCAGCGTGTGAATCTCGCGCCGGAAGTCCGGAATGGTCAGGTAGTCGCACAAGAACAGCGTTCGCAGCAGACGCCCAAGATGTTCCGCAGCGCGATGCAACGGATCACCGACAGCGGCTGAGCCCAGGCGGTGAATGGCATGTGCCGCCGAAACCTTGCCGGCGCGGATGGAGGCGACCAGGCGCACGAGGTCGTCCCATCCGCGCTCGATTGCCTTGAGGGAGACCCTGCGCACCGTGACCATCTCGAGACTTTCCGGCACCCGCCAGCCCCTGGGGACGAAGAGCTTGCGCTCGCTGAGATCGCGAAGTCGCGGGCATAGGTCGAAGCCCAGCAGCTTGGCGAGGGCCATCGCCACGTTTGTGACGCCATGGGTATCGACGGCGAGCAGCGAGACGCGGATCCGATCCTCGGCGCGGTTGTGCTGCTCAACGCCTTCGACAGCGGCGCCCGCCTGGCGCTCGTTGAGCACGATGGGCTGGTCATAGAACAGGCCCCATCGGTCCCGAACGTGGGTGTACATGCCGGCGGCATACGTGCGGCGCCGCGGATCCACCCGCGCAGTCCAGAGGTGCTGGCTCGCATCCATGGCCATCATGTCGGCCGATCCTTTAGTGCCGTCACCCCAGAGGGCGGCGATGGGCAAGGCGTTCTGATATTCCGACACGCGCGAATTGGCGCGACGCAACCTGCCGCTGAATTCGATGGCACGCATCGCCGTGGTGATGTGCGCCGCGTCAACGCCTGGAATCATCGAGCCCACGCCCTTGGCGTCGACGTCTGTCCCGTGCGCAAGTAGGGCCCCGTAGACGGCCAGCAGCTCGCTGCTCGAGGAGGGTCGCCGGGCCAGAAGCGCCTCGCTGAAATGGGTCACCGCGTCGACCTCCATGAGTAGATCCGGCAGCTGCACGTGGCCGATGTGCCTGAAGACAGCCTCTCGGGTCTTGCGTGGCTCGACGTCTTCGTCCAGCGCACGAATGGGCGGCAGATGGAGCAGCTTGTCGGCTCCGATCTCTACGCCTCCGCGGCCGGCAGCTTCGGCGAGGCCCGAGAGACCGACCGATACGGCGGCCAGAACAGGTTCCAGAAAATCCATCGCGTGCGCCGGCACACCGAGGATCTGAAGATGCTGTTCCCTTGACTCCGCCCAGTCCGAGGCGGCGATGAGCATCGATTCGCGCGGGCGGAACGCAATCGAGTGGTTCACCCACGCACTGCCGCGGCTAAGGCTCTTGCGCAAAGCCATCATCGTGCTTGCCTCGAACGCCCGAAAGCGAGAGCGCGGATCAAGATCGCTCACGATCGCGTTCCAGGCCGCACCCGCGGACGGCAGTTTGAAACCCGGCGGAACCTCGCTGGTGCTGAGCGCCTGCAACTGCAACCAGGCTTGCCATTGTTCGTGGCCGGGGTCGCCGCGCTTCCCTGCAAACTCGATGTCGCGCAGGCCGGCCAAGTGGGCGTGAACGCGACGGCTGTCCTCAGCCAGCGCCCGGCGCACCTGCGACGCGAAGCTGGTCGCACCGACGTCACCCAAGTCGTCGAGCAGGGCGCGCGCCTCGAGCACGCGGTCGCGCCAGGACTTCGCCTGGTCATGGAGGACCGACTTCGCTCTGATCGCCTGCTGCAGCACTTGGCCGCTGCTGCGCAAGCGACCTTTGTGGACCCGTTCGGCCGCGCGCCGAAACAGGTCCTGGCTACGGCGTGAGGCCTGCATCAGCGCAGCGTCGGTCAGCTCCAGCAAGCTCACGCGCAAGAAGCAGATGACCTCGACAGTCTGACGCTGCTGCTCAATGCGCGCTGTCATCGACGGCCGTCGCATCTGAACTGGTCCCCGAAAAGTGGACGCCACGAGGTCTGTTATTTTTGACCTTGTGGAGGACATATGAAGTCAGGACCAGATCGGCGATACACGCTGGAGTTTCGGGACGCGGCGGTCAAGCAGGTGGTTGAGGCAGGACG
>JANXXS010000328.1 GCA_025350505.1 Burkholderiales bacterium | reverse complement strand
CCGCTCCAAGCTGTTGCGCAAGCTCCGCACCAACGAGTTCCGCGCCCAGCCCTCGGATGCCGACGCCGACGGCAGCGTCCTCGTCATCGGCGAGCCGCTCGTCGACGAAACCCGCTACCCGCCGCTGCCCGGCGCGCGCGAGGAGGCGATCGCCGTCGCGGCGCGCCTCACCGGCGGGCCTACCGGACTGGACGCGGCGCACGTGCGGGCACTCACCAGCGGCAACGACGACGCGCGCAACATCATCAACGCGCTGTTCGAGCGCTCCTACCGCGTCATCCACGTCGCCGGCCACGGCGCGCCGGGCGCGAAGGGCGGCGTCGTCTTGTCGGGCAACACCTTTCTCGGCGCCGCCGAAGTGCAGGCGATGCGCGTCGTGCCGGAGCTGGTATTTCTCAACTGCTGCCACCTCGCGGCGCGCGATGCGCAGAGCACGCTCGCGCCGTACGACCGCGCCGAGTTCGCCGCCAACATCGCCGAGGCGCTGATCGAGGTCGGCGTGCGCTGCGTCATCGCCGCCGGTTGGGCGGTCGAGGACGAGCCGGCCGAGATCTTCGCCACCACCTTCTACGACAGCCTGCTCGCCGGCGGCCGCTTCATCGACGCGGTGGCGGCGGCCCGCGGCGCGGCCTGGCGGGCCAGCGGCAGCGGCAACACCTGGGCTGCCTACCAGTGCTACGGCGACCCAGGCTGGACCTGGCAGCGCGGCGGCATGTCGCACGGCGCGGCGGCAACGCTCGGCGACGAGTTCGCTGCCGTCTCATCGGCGCCGGCCCTGGCGCTGGCGCTCGAGACGATCTCGATCCGGCTGCGCTTCGGCAGCGACGGCGGCGCGTCGTTGCAGGCGCAACGCGACAAGGTCCGCTTTCTCGAGGCCAGGTTCGCGCCGCTCTGGGGCACGATGGGCGCGGTCGCCGAGGCCTTCGGCCTGGCCTTCGCCGACGCGCGCGATCTCGACAAGGCAATCGACTGGTATCGCACTGCCGTGCGTGCCGACGACGGCAGCGCCTCGTTCAAGGCCGCCGAGCAGCTCGGCGACCAGCTGGCGCGGCGCGGCGAGGCCGACGCCGATTCGGCACGCGGACAGCGCGACGTCGAAGAAGCGATCGACCACCTCGACCGGCTCGTGGCGATGCAGCCGACCGCCGAGCGCGAGGCGCTGCTCGGCTCGGCCTACAAGCGGCTCGTCATGATCGAAGGCCGCACCGACGCAAGCGGATCAACCGCGCGAGGCAAGCGCCGCCGAGGCCAGCGCACCGTCGCCGGCGACCGTCTCGCGGCATTGCGGGCGATGGCGCTGCATTACGGCAACGCCGAGCGCCTGGCGCGCCAGAGCCAGGCCGGCAACCTCTTCTATCCGGCCAAGAACGGCATCAGCGCCGAGCTGCGGCTCGCCTTTCTCGAGCAGCGTCCGGCCGAGCTTGCCCTCGATCGCATCGAGGCGGTCCGCGAATCGCTGGCCCGCGCGGCGAACGAGCGCCCCGACTTCTGGGCCGTCGTCGGCCAGATCGAGCTGCGCCTGCTCGTTGCCCTGGCGGCGCAACGGCTGGCCGGCGAAACGCCGGAGCTGGTCGATGCCTTCACGAGCCTGCGCGCACGCGTGCCGTCGCCCGGCATGTGGGACTCGGTGCACACCGAAGCGCGCTTCACGCTCGAGCCGTATCTCGGCATCGCCAGCGCCGCCGAGAAGGCGGCCGCGACGGCGCTGCTCGGCGCGCTGAAGGCGATGGCCGAAGCGGCCTGAGCCTCAACGCCCGCCGGTGACCTCGACGACCGAACCGGTCGTGTAGCTCGACGCGCCGGAAAGCAACCAGACGATTGCCTCGGCCACCTCCTCGGCCGTGCCGGCGCGATGCATGGGCAGTTGCGCGGCCATCTGGCGGACCCGGTCCGGCGCGCCGCCCGAGGCGTGGATCTCCGTCTCTATGATGCCGGGCCGCACCGCGTTGACACGGATGCCTTCGCCGGCAAGCTCCTTGGCCAGGCCGATCGTGAAGCTCTCGATCGCGCCCTTGGCAGCCGCGTAGTCGACGTACTGTCCGGGCCCGCCGAGCTTGGCCGCCGCCGACGAGAGGTTGACGATGGCGCCGCCGGTGTGCCTGCCCTCGGGGCCGCGCGCGGCATCGCCGGGGCGCGTCGTCATGCGGCGGATCGCCTCGCGCGCGCAGAAGAAGCTGCCGTAGACGTTGATCGCGAACATGCGTTGCAGGCGTGCCGCCGACATCGCATCGACGCGCGACGCCAGATCGACGACGCCGGCGTTGTTGACCAGGCCGGTCAGCGGCGGCAGCTCGGCGTCGATGCGGTCGAACATCGCCACCACCTCGGCGTCGCTGGCGACGTCGGCCGGCAGCGCGAGCGCCGTGCCGCCGCCTTCGCGGATCGCGGCGACGACGCGCCCGGCCGCCGCCGCATCGCGCGCGTAGTTGACGCCGACGGCCCAGCCACGTGCCGCGCAGAGCAGGCTCGTCGCCGCGCCGATGCCGCGCCCGCCGCCGGTGACGAGCACCGTGCGCGCAGCGCCGGCGGCCTCATTCGTCATCATCGCCGCTGCCTCCGCGCGAGTCGCCGTCGGTGCCGCTCTGTTCCTTGGCCTTCTTGTCGAGGATCGCCTGCATCGGCGCCAGGCCCTCGACGAAACGCTCGACCGGCAGCGGGCGCGCCAGACGCAAGGCGGGCGGGAACAGATGATTCATGTACAGCTCCTCGCCGGGCCGGCCGCTGCGCTGCACGTTGAACCAGAGCTGCAGCGCGACGCCGGCGGCGAAGGCGGCGACGGCGACGGCGCGCATCAGGCGCTGTCGCCCGGGCTCGACCGCGAGCAGGTGGAAATAGATCGTCGCAGCGATCGTCGCGTAGATCGCGACGAAAGTGAAATCGGTGACCCAGGGCCACGAGAACGTGAACGCGATCAGCGCCGGCAGCACGCCGAGCACGACGCCGGCCAGACTGGCGACGACGAAGACGCGCACATGCCAGCCGAAGCTGCTCTGCCGCGCGAAGATCTTCGACAGCAGTGCCCAGAAGCCGCACCAGAGCGCCGCCACCATCAAGGTGCCGAGCACCGCTGTGCCGATGGCGCGGGCCAGGCCATCGGGGTCGGTATCGACGTAGGTGTTGGCCATGACGGAAAGGATCGCCAGCACGGCGAGGCCCAGGGTCGGCAGCCAGCGCAGCTCGCGCAACAGCATCGGCGCCAGCGGCTGCTCCGGCGCCAGCGCATGGCCGGGCAGGCGCAGGCGCAGGGCGGTGCGGCCGATGTGCAGGTCGAGGTCGCGGCCGTTGTCGACGAGCGTCGTCGATGCGCCGCCGGCAACGCGCTCGCGCGCCACCGCCAGGCCATTGTTCGTTTCGCCGGCGCTGACGACGATCGTCGCCGTCGCGGCGGCGCCGGCTGCGGGCACGAATTCGATGCGCGCGTGGTGCGCGGCGACATGCGGGTCGGTCAGCACGACGTCGTTGTCGAGGGCGCGGCCTATCGTCACCGGCCAGCGCTCGATGCGCCAGGCTTGCCGCACCAGGCCCTCGCGGTCGATCGCCTCGAGCAGCGCCGTGCCCGGCGGCGGCGCGGCCTCGGCAGGCAGCGCGGCAGCGGGTTCGGCTTCGGAGTCGGCGACGACGTGCATCAGCGGACCCATCGATACGCGTCCAGGTAGTACCTGGCAAGCCGCTGCGCATTGGCGAAGCTCACCCCCTGCGCGTCGAAGCGGCCCTGCACGCCGGTCTCGCTCTCGTCGAGCGTCGCCACCAGCACCGACACGTCGTAGAGCTGGGGCAGCTTCTTGTAGGCGCGCATGCAGACCACGGCGCGCAAGGGCAGGCCGTCGCGGTCGATGAAGTCCTCGTTGCAGCGCGGTTTGGTCTGGTGTTGCGGCGAGAGGCGGACGAAGGCCTCGTTGCGAAAGCTCTGCGAGTAGCGCGCGGCAAAGCGCAGCGGCCCGAGCTTGGCGCCGTCGTAGCTTTCGTGGCGCAGCGAGATCGTGCCGGTATTGAAGTCGCCGACAAAGATGCGCGTATCCATGACGCAGTCGGAACGCTCGAAGTCGAGGCCGCCGGTGCGTGAAGGCTCGCTCGATCCCCAGCAACGCATGAAGACGTCGGGCGGCACCGGCACCTTGTAGCGCGGGTGGGTGGCGGGCTTCCAGCCCTGCTGAAGGAAGCGTTCGGTCAGGAGCGCCTGGTGTTTCTGCAGTTGCTCGTCGACGATTGCATAAGCCGGGCCGCTCAGCGGCGCAGCGTCCTTGCCGCGCGCGAGCAGGGCGGTGGCAAAGCTTGCCGGCACGAGAAAGCTGACCTGCTCACCGTCGACGCGGCGTGCCACGTTGATGCCGACGACGTGCCCTTCCTCGTCGAGCGCCGGGCCGCCGCTCATGCCGCCCGAGAGTGCGCCGCCGAAGAAGATCTGCGGATAGAAGCTCCGCTTGACGAGCCCGTTGTAGGTGCCTTGCACGACGGCGAAGCCGACGTCGAGCGGGTTGCCGAGCGAGTAGATGCGTTCGCCCTGCGACAGCGGTTCGGCCTCGGGGCGAAAGGCGAGCGCATCGAAGCTGCGTCCGGTCGCGTCGGCGGCCTTGAGCAGGGCGAGGTCGTGCAGCACGTCGAGCTGCAGGACCTGCAGCGGCGCCTCGCGGCCGTCGGCGGTGACGTAGACGAGGTCGTGACGGTCGGGTTTGAGCGCCGCTTCGCTGACGACGTGGAAGTTGGTGACGATGAGGCCGTCCCCGGTCACGAAAAAGCCCGAGCCGACCGAGGTCTGGCTGGCGCGGCCCTTCAGCACGGTGCGGATCTGCACGAGCTGCGAGCGCGCTTGCTCGTAGATCTTCTTCGCCGAGAGCGAGACCGGCGCCGCGGCGGTGGCCGCCGCCGAAGACGCAGCCTCGGCGGCGGCGGGCGGTGCGGAGGCGGCGGTCGGCCGGGTCGCGGGGACCGGCGGCGCCGCGCTGCCGAGCGGCGTCGACAGGGCGAGCAGGACCGACACGCAAATCAGGAGGGGCCGGCGCAAACTCATCCAAACGCATTCTACGAGTGCCCTGCAAAGACCCGCGGCCACCGCGGGTTGGCGCCGCATCGATGACAAACGATGACAGGAGGCGCCCGCCGACATCGCCGCTCACAGCTGGACGATTTGCGCTCACGCAGCGGAAACGGGGGCTCTCGACACTGGCGGCACGGCATGCGGCTGCGCTGCCTTTGCAACCTTCTTCAGGAGAACTCACATGCACGGCTCCGTTTCATCGACCCGAAAAACTGCCCTGGCGCTCGCCGTTTCGCTGCTCGGCGCGGTCTTGCTCGCCGCCTGCGGCGGCGGCGGCTCAGACCCCAGCAGCGGCAGCGCCGCCATCGACGACGCCACGGCGACGGCCTATGCCGCCAACGCGACGCAGATCGGCAGCGACGCCATGACCGCCACCGACGCCGGCGTGCTCGCCGCCCAGGCGATGATCTCCGCTGGCGCCGGCATGGCGGCGAGCGACGATCGCGCCATGGCGCTGAGCGCGAACGCCGCGCCGCTG
Source organism: Burkholderiales bacterium (assembly GCA_025350505.1). GTDB lineage: Bacteria > Pseudomonadota > Gammaproteobacteria > Burkholderiales > Burkholderiaceae_C > Schlegelella_A. The sequence continues at coordinate 8,293 of JANXXS010000328.1, read as the reverse complement.
TTCGCGACCTCGCGACCTTGCCCGGGCGGCGGCAGCGCGACGGTGTCGATCACCGGCGGCACGCCGGCGAGCGAGGTGAACGGCAAGCTCGACGCCGGCGAGGTCTACCAGGTGAGCTTCACCGCGTGTACGGGCGCGGCCGGCATGGCCCAGCTCGACGGCACGCTGGCGATGACCGTCGAAAGCGTGACCGGCGACAGTGCCAACGGTACGCTCGCCCTGTCGACGACAGCGACCAACCTCACGCTTGCCCTGCCCCATGGCGGCGCCACGCTGGACGGCAGCACCGAGCGGCAATTCAGCGTCGCCACCGACAGCGACGGCACGGTGCATCTGAGCAGCCACTTCACCACGCCGAGCCTGACGCTGGCGACGCACTACAACGCGCGCTCGAGCAGCTTCACGCTCAGCAACGCCGACATCCTGCGCACCGCGACCTGGGTGGGCGGCGCCTTGCAGTCGAGCACCATCGACGGTCACCACACCCTGACCGGGACACTGCCGAACGCCAGCTTCAGCTACAGCGTGGCGACCTCGGGTGGCGTCAGCTACGCCGCCGACGGCACGCCGGTCTCGGGCATGTGGACGGTCACGCTGCCGCGCCAGATCATCACGGTCACGGTCGGCAGCGGCATGGCGACGATCGCGATCGACTACGGCAAGGACGGCACGATCGACCGCACCTTCACCGTTCCCGTACCGCAACTGGCGAGCGGCGCCGGCTGAGGCGACGCCGCGCCGCGGCGGGCGGCGGCGGGTTGATCGGGGTTCGCGGCGGCGCGGGCCTTCGCTACAGTCGGCCCCCTGATCATCCCGGAGACAGCCGATGCGCCGTCGCACGCTCATTTCCGCCAGCGCCGCCACGCTGGCGCTGCCGACGCTGACCTGGAGTCAGGCCGTCGAGAAGCCCAAGCTGACGGTCGCGGTGGGCGGCAAGAACCTGCTCTACTACCTGCCGCTCACCATCGCCGAGACGCAGGGCTACTTCAAGGCCGAAGGGCTCGAGGTCACGGTCGCCGACTTCGCCGGCGGTTCGCGCGCGCTGCAAGCGCTCGTCGGCGGTAGCGCCGACATCGTCTCGGGCGCCTTCGAGCACACCATCAACATGCAGGTGAAAGGCCAGCGCCTGCGCGCCTTCGTGCTGCAGGGGCGCGCGCCGCAGATCGTGCTAGGCATCAATCCGAAGACGATGCCGAACTTCAAGTCGGTGGCCGAGCTGAAGGGCAAGAAGCTCGGCGTCACGGCGCCGGGCTCGTCGACCAACGTGCTCGCCAACTTCGTGCTCGGCAAGGCCGGGCTGAAGCCGGGCGACGTCTCGATCATCGGCGTCGGCGCCGGCAGCGGCGCCGTCGCGGCGATGCGTGCCGGGCAGATCGACGCGATCTCCAATCTCGACCCGGTGATCACGCTGCTGTCGCGATCGGGCGACCTCAAGATCCTCTCCGACACGCGCATCGTCGCCGAGGCCGACAAGGTGTTCGGCGGGCCGATGCCCGCGGGCTGCCTCTACACGCAGCAGACCTTTCTCGACAAGTACCCGGCCACGGCGCAGGCGCTCGCCAATGCCATCGTGCGCGCCGACAAGTGGATCCAGAACGCCGGTGCCAGCGAGATCATCAAGGCGGTGCCCGAGAACTACCTGCTCGGCGACCGGGCTGTCTATGTCGACGCCTTTCTCGCCGCCAAGGGCGCGCTGTCGGTGGACGGCATGATTCCCGAGGCCGGCCCCGAGACGGCGCGCCGCGCCCTGGCCAGCATCGACCCCGAGATCGCCAGCGCGAAGATCGACCTCGCGGCGATCTGGAGCAACGACTACACCAAGCGTGCCAACGCGAAGTACCCGAAGGGTTGAGGCGCCGCAGGAGGATCCGCCATGTCCGACGCGCGGCACGAGCCCGGCTATCTTCCGCTCAATCGCAGCGAGGCGCTGACCGACGGCATCTTCGCGGTCGCGATGACCTTGCTCGTCATCGAACTGAAGTTGCCAGAGCATGGGCTCGTCCACTCGGCCGAGGACCTGCACGCGGCGTTGTTCGCGCTGTTGCCGAAAGCGATCGCCTGGGTGCTCAGCTTCTTCGTCCTGGCCTTGTTCTGGATCGGCCACCACCGGGTCTTCGCGCACCTGCGACGGGCCGATTCGCGCCTCGTCGTCCTCAATCTCCTCGAGCTCGCCGCAGTCAGCCTGATGCCGTTTTCCTCGGCGCTCTCGGGCGAGTTCGGCGGCTACCTGGTGTCGCAGGTCGTCTACTCGGCGAACATGGCCGCGCTCGGCATCACCGCGCTGCTCGTGCTGCGCCACGTGCGCCAGCGTCCCCAGCTCGGCACGGCGCCGATGCCACCCGGCGTCTACGAGGGCGCGCGGATGCGCATCGTCGGCGTCATCGTCGTCAGCGCGGTGGCGGTGGTCATCGCCGCGCTGGTGCCGGTTCCGGCGATCGGCAATGCGGCGTTCATCCTGATGGCGGTCATCAGCCCCTGGTCGCGCCGGCTCGAACGGCGCCGTGCGCCGGAGGCGATGCACGCGGCGGCGGAGAAGGCATGACGCCACCCGTTCCCGGCGCGGCTGCCCTGGCGCTGCGCGGCGTCTCCTGCACCTTCCTTGCGAAGGACGACCCGGGCCAGCGCTACACCGCCGTGCGGGATGTGACCCTGTCGGTCGGCGGCGGCGAATTCGTCTCGGTGGTCGGCCCGACCGGCTGCGGCAAGAGCACGCTGCTCAACGTCGCCGCCGGGCTGCTCGGCCCGAGCACCGGCAGCGTCGAGGTGTTCGGCGAGAAGCTCGCCGGCCTGAACCGGCGCGCCGGCTACATGTTCCAGGCCGACAGCCTGATGCCGTGGCGCACGGCGCTCGGCAATGTCGCCGCCGGCCTCGAATTCCACGGCGTCGCCGATGCGAAGACGCAGGCGCTCGAATGGCTGAAGCGGGTCGGCCTCGGCGGCTTCGGCGATCGCTATCCGCACCAGCTCTCGGGCGGCATGAGAAAGCGCGTCAGCCTGGCGCAGACGCTGGTGCTCGACCCCGACATCATCCTCATGGACGAGCCCTTCTCGGCGCTCGACATCCAGACCCGCCAGCTCATGGAGAACGAATTGCTCGCGCTCTGGGCCGAGAAGAAGAAGGCGGTGCTCTTCATCACCCACGACCTCGACGAGGCGATCGCCATGAGCGACCGCGTCGTCTGTCTCTCGGCCGGGCCGGGCTCGCATCCGATCGGCGAATTCGCGATCGACCTGCCGCGGCCGCGCGACGTCGCCGAGGTGCGGGCCACGGCGCGCTTCGTCGAGCTGCACAAGGCGATCTGGGACGTGCTGCGCGAAGAGGTGCTGGCCGGCTACCGGCAGCAGCTGGCGGCATGAACGCATGAAATATCTGCGCCTCTGGCAGCTCAGCCTGCTTGTCGTCATCTTCGTCGTCTGGTACCTGCTGACGACGCCGGGCCTGTTGCCGAACTTCATGTTCGAGAACGACCGCCAGGCGGCGTTCTTCTTCGGCGAGCCCTTGAAGATCTTCGGGCGCATCTGGCAGTGGTTCTTCGGCCATGCCGACATCTACGAGCACCTCTGGATCACGCTCATCGAGACCGTGCTCGCCTTCGTCATCGGCACCGCGCTCGGCCTCGGCTTCGGCCTCTGGCTGGCGCTCAGCCCGATCGCAGGCGCGATCGCCGATCCGTACATCAAGGCGCTCAACAGCATGCCGCGCGTCATCCTGGCGCCGATCTTCGCCGTCTGGTTCGGCCTCGGCGTGGCCAGCAAGGTGGCGCTCGGCGTCACGCTCGTCTTTTTCATCGTTTTTTTCAACGTCTACCAGGGCGTCAAGGAGGTGAGCCCGGTGGTGCTCGCCAACGCGCGCATGCTCGGCGCCTCGCGGCGCGACCTGCTGCGTCACGTCTACTGGCCGAGCGCGATGAGCTGGGTCTTCAGCTCGCTGCACACCTCGGTCGGGCTCGCCTTCGTCGGCGCCGTGGTCGGCGAATACCTCGGCTCGTCGCACGGCGTCGGCTACCTGATCCTGCAGGCCGAGGGTTCGTTCGACATCAACACCGTGATGGCCGGCATCCTCGTGCTGACGGTGTTCGCGCTGGCGCTCGATGCCGCCGTCGGGCGCATCGAGAAACGCCTGATGCGCTGGCAGCCGGCGGCCGGCGAAACGGAAAAGCTCTAGCCAAAGCGTTGGAGTAGTGCGCCCGGCCCGGGCCGTCGGCGGATGGCCCGGGCCGGGCTGCACACAAATTAGTGTAATAGACACCACAGTTCGTGTGACACTTTCGGGTGTGGCCCCATATCATCGAATGATGAACTATGAAGAGTTCAAGAGGAGGCTGGGCAAAGCTGGCGTCTCAGCAAAGGACTTTGCCGTCGTGATTGGCCTCAACCCAAACTCAGTGACGAACTACGCCAAAGTTGGCGTGGTCCCCAAGCACCTTGCGATCATGGTGACGCTGATGGCAGAGCTCGCCGAGAACGGCTTGGACTTTCGTCCCCCGTTGATGCAACTGGGTCCCAAACGAGGGCGCCCTCGGGGTCCGTCGACAGGTGAGCCGTTTGGCGGGTTTAGCCAGTCCGGCTTGTTTTAGGACCACGATGAACTTCATTGAAAACGAAACCGAGCAGAAGCTTCGCGGTGGTTACTACACGCCTGACGATCTAGCCGCTTACATCAGTCGTTGGGTACTGCAGAAACGTCCGCAACGAGTGCTAGAACCAAGTTGTGGCGACGGCGTTTTCCTCAGGGCCCTAGCGGAGTCTTCATTGCGCGGGGCACTGTCGATTACGGCCTATGAGCTAGTCGAAGCGGAAGCCGCAAAGGCCCGCCGTGCCGTCAAGGCTTCCGCAGGTCTGCAATGCTCCGTTCACGCCCAGGACTTTCTGGGCCACGCCATCGCGAAGATGGTCTCCGGAAGCCTCCCGTTTGATGCGGTGGTTGGTAACCCCCCGTTCATCCGTTATCAGTATCTTCCAGAAGATGCGCAGCGTAAGGCGGAGGCGATTTTTAAGCTACTGCATCTGCCGTTCACGAAACACACTAACGCGTGGGTCCCGTTCGTTCTTGCCTCGTGTTCACTGTTGGCGCCAGGCGGCCGATTGGGCATGATCTTGCCAGCCGAGATCATCCACGTCATGCACGCGCAATCCTTGCGCACGTATCTCGGTCAGACGTGCAGCCGATTGCTGATCATCGACCCGGAAGAAATTTGGTTCGAGGGTACGTTGCAGGGTGCGGTGATCCTTCTTGCCGAAAAAAAGGAGTCGGTGTCGGAGCATGCTGAAGGGCTCGGAATCATCAAAGTCGCCGGGCGGGAATTTCTTTCGCGTGACCCATCCGCGCTTTTCGATCGGACCCCTCGTATCAATGGCAAGACAGTTGAAGGGAAATGGACCCGCGCGCTTTTGACAGGACGAGAACGTGACCTAGTGCGGTCCCTAGCTGAGCACGAAGCTGTGCATCGTTTCGGGGAAGTGGCTAGCGTCGACGTGGGCATCGTGACGGGAGCGAACAAGTTTTTCCTGGTTGATGACGAGACCGTTGACAAGTACCAGCTGCGCGACTTCGCGCATCCGATGTTTGGCCGTAGCGAGCATTGTCCGGGGGTGATTTACGACGCGGCCCAACATGCGGTAAACGCGACAAGAGGCAACCCCACCAACTTCATTTGGCTTAAGGACGCAGCGGTTCACGGAAGCCAGAAAGTACTGGACTACATCCGCTACGGCGAGCGACAAAATCTCCAGAACCGATACAAGTGCCGAGTGCGTAGCCCTTGGTATACGGTTCCATCTGTCTATGCCGCGTCGGTCGGCATGCTAAAGCGGTCGCACGACACTCCTCGACTAATTCTCAATCGATTGGGCGCCTACACGACCGACACAGCCTATCGGGTCGAAGCGACGGTGTGCGCTCCGGAAAAGCTGGTTCATTGCTTCATGAACCCGTTGACTGCCTTGAGCGCTGAACTCGAAGGCCGCCACTATGGGGGAGGCGTTCTCGAGCTAGTGCCCAGTGAGATCGAGAAGCTGCTGGTACCACTGCCCTCCGCTGTCCGGCCGGGGCTTAGGAGACTGGACCTCGCTGTACGGACGCTGAGTGCCGAGGACGTGTTGGAGTCGCAAGGGGACCTCGTACTTTCAAAGGTAGGTGCCTCGCCGTCTTGCCGAGCGGACCTTCTTGCTGCGTGGAGTCGGATGAGGAATCGGCGGCAGCGAATCGCAGATCCCGACCTAGTCGATGTCGATTAAGAATGTAGGTCGCAGCCCATCCCTGCGATAAAGGGTCAAGGTCCTACCCAACAGGTCTCTCTTCCCAACGAGATCGCGCATTGGCCCCCAGCGCAAGGCCGTCACATGATTGTCTTGTGCGGCAGTCGCCGTCTTCTTGTTGGAGTTGTGTCGAACACTTAGCGTGAACGTCCCGTAGTCAACTTGTTTGATGACGACCCGAACTTCAGCTTGTGCGAGTTCTAGGTGTGGCTTTTTTGGATCATCGCGGGCCCACTGCAAACCCTTGAATACCCGACTTCTAAAGTACGTGAGCTGATTGATGTCGGTGAGCAGGCCTTTGCCTAGCCCAATGAACCCTGTTGGATTCGTTTGCTTGCCTCCGGTCGGAATGTTCAAATTGCTTTTCTTCAAAGGCCGACTCTTCCAAACGCAGACATAGCCCTCCGACGTGTCAGCAGGGCCGCCTCGTAAGGGCGCGATGGGAGCATCATCAGTCGCGCCACGGAAGAGCTTCATCGGAGGCAGGTCGTCTCGTTGCTTCCCAGCGCCAAGGCTCCCGGCAACCGGCGGGAATTGAACCACCCTTTCGTCTGACAACCGACCCTGCTCAAGCAAGCGTCGAGCGTGAGCGGCATCCGTCACTCGAAACACGTGTTTGGGGTGATCTGTCCGAAACGTTTCAAAGGTTCGCAAGACTTCGTCGAAGTACGCGAGGTCCGCGGGCTCCTTCAATGACAGAGCAATCAAGGTGCTTGCCTCAATGTTGCGAGCCATCCCACCCCTCGTAAGGTTCGCACTGCCGATCAACAACAGAGACTCCTCGCCATTTCGGGACAAGTAGATCTTGGGATGAAAGACGCGTTCACGCTTTGCCGTATCGACGGCGAACACCTCGACGCCCGTAGCCAGAAGCCTCTCGACAGCCTGAACGGATGTGATCTCGTTTCGAATCCCGATCAGCACACGCGTCCTCCCCGCAACCATGCGAAGTGCTGCCTCGTGCCGCCTCACGCCTGACTCTCGAACATAGGCGACGCAGAACAGAGCTCGGTCTAGGTTCTTGAGCGAAAGAATCTTGTCTATCGCGTCTGCGCTGGTCCTCGACGTCGCGGCTTGGAGGACGAAGTGGAGTTTTGCCACGAGACCTACTTCGACGTCGGCATCGTGAAGTCGGCGCCCTTCGGCGTCGAGGCCGGCCAGCGTTGCATCACCGACTTCTGCCGGGTGTAGAAGCGAACGCCTTCCTCGCCGTAGGCGTTCATGTCGCCGAACATGCTCGACTTCCAGCCGCCGAAGCCGTGCCAGGCCATCGGCACCGGGATCGGCACGTTGATGCCGACCATGCCGACCTCGACCCGCCGCGCGAACTCGCGCGCGACATTGCCGTCGCTGGTGAAGCAGGCGACGCCGTTGCCGAACTCGTGCGTGTTGACCAGTTTCAGCGCCGCCTCGAAATCCGGTACGCGGATGCAAGACAGCACCGGCCCGAAGATCTCCTCGCGGTAGATCTTCATCTCGGGCGTGACGTGGTCGAACAGCGTGCCGCCGGTGAAGAAGCCCTGTTCGTGGCCCTGCACCGAGAGCTTGCGGCCATCGACGGCGAGGGTCGCGCCGGCCTCGACGCCGGAGGCGATGTACGACTCGACCCGCTGCAGCGCCTCCTTGGTCACCAGCGGCCCCATCTCGGCGTCGTTCTCCATGCCGTTCCTCACGACGAGCCTGACCGCGCGCTCGGCGAGCAGCGGCACGATCCGGTCGGCGACGTCGCCGACCAGCACCGCGACCGAGATCGCCATGCAGCGCTCGCCGGCCGAGCCGTAGGCCGAGCCGATCAGGGCGTCGATCGTCTGCTCAAGGTTGGCGTCGGGCATCACGACCATGTGGTTCTTGGCGCCGCCGAGCGCCTGCACCCGCTTGCCGTGGCGCGCGCCGGTCTCGTAGATGTGGCGGGCGATCGGCGTCGAGCCGACGAAGCTGATCGCCTTGACATCGGCATGGCCGAGCAAGGCATCGACCGCGACCTTGTCGCCCTGCACGACGTTGAAGACGCCGTCGGGAAGGCCGGCCTGCTTGA
>JANXXS010000320.1 GCA_025350505.1 Burkholderiales bacterium | reverse complement strand
CTGATGCAGTGCATGCAAGGGCGTGTGCAGCAGCACCGTGGGCGAGGCGAGCGAATCGGCGCTGGACATGGCGGCTCCGGAGCAAACTTCACACCCGCATGGCCCAAGGCCGCGCGGGATCATTTGCCCTGGCTGTCCGCTCTACCTGAGAGATTGGCGGCGCCGAGTGAACGACACTGCTTGCCCCTTCGGTGGGTCCGCTCGGGGCGGACCTCTCTCCAGCGAGGAACGCCTGCAATCTTTCGCAGGCGCTTGCCAGTCCTTGATGCCTGAGCGTTCGACGTGGCCCGAGAGCCTCATCTGCGCCTTCGGCGGCTTCGGTGAAGAAGCACTCTCCTGGCAGCCGCCAGTTTAGCAGCGGCGATCGGCGCTCCGATAATCAGCGCTATGACGAACAGCGAGGAGTGGCTCCGCATCGAGTCGCTCGACCTCGAGGCGCAGGGCGTGGCGCACAACGCCGAGGGCAAGGTCGTCTTCGTCGAGGACGCCTTGCCCGGCGAGGAAGTGCAGGTGGCGGTGCGCCGGCGCAAGAACAACTGGGAGCAGGGGGCGCTGGTCGCGATGCGCTCGGAGAGTTCGCAGCGCGTCGTGCCGCGCTGCCGCCACTTCGGCGTCTGCGGCGGCTGCGCCATGCAGCACCTGCACGTCTCGGCGCAGGTCGCGACCAAGCAGCGCGCGCTCGAAGACGCGCTCTGGCATCTGGGCAAGGTGAAGCCGGAGCGTGTTCTCAGGCCGATCGAAGGACCGGCCTGGGGCTACCGGCAGCGGGCGCGGCTCTCGGTGCGCTACGTCGCCAAGAAGAGCACCGTGCTGGTGGGATTCCACGAGCGCAAGTCGAGCTTCGTCGCCGAGATCGCGAGCTGCGAGGTGCTGCCGCGGCATGTCAGCGCCATGCTGCTGCCGCTGCGTGCCCTGGTCGGCATGATGCATGGGCGCGACCGCATTCCGCAGATCGAGCTGGCGGTCGGCGACACGACGACGGCGCTCGTGCTTCGCCACCTCGAGCCGCTCGTCGACGACGACCTCGTGCGCTTGCGTGATTTCGCCGCCAAGCATGCGGTCGAATGGTGGCTGCAATCGAAGGGTCCCGGCACGGCGCGCCGGCTCGACGGCGCGGCCTCGACGCTCGACTACGCGTTGCCGGAGTTCGGCATCCGCATGCCGTTCCGGCCGACCGATTTCACGCAGGTCAACCGCGACGTCAATCGAACGCTGGTCGCGCGGGCGGTCGCCTTGCTCGCGCCCGAGGCGGGCGATTCGGTGATCGACTGGTTCTGCGGACTCGGCAACTTCACGCTGCCGCTGGCGACGCGGGCCGGCTCGGTGCTCGGCATCGAAGGCAGCGCGCCGCTGGTCGAGCGGGCGCGTGAAGCCGCCGTGCTCAACGGCTTTGCCGACAAGACGCGGTTCGCGGTGCGCAACCTGTTCGAGATGCCACCCGAGAATCTGTCGGAAATCGGCGCTGCCGACCGCTGGCTGATCGACCCGCCGCGCGAAGGCGCCTTCGCCATCGTCAAGGCGCTCGCCGAGCTTGCCGAGTCGCCGAACGACTCATGGCGGCCGCCGAAGCGCATCGTCTACGTCAGTTGCAACCCGGCGACGCTGGCGCGCGACGCCGGGCTTCTGGTGCATCGCGCCGGCTACCGGTGCGGCGCGGCTGGGGCGGTCAACATGTTCCCGCACACCACACATGTGGAGAGCATCGCCGTCTTCGACAAATCCTGATCCACAAAAGAACAAGGCCCCGAACGAGGCCTTGTTGATCCAGCGAAGCTTCGATTTCTCGAAGCGCCCGTCAGTTGCGATTGCCGCCGGCGAACCCGAGGATCGAGAGCAGGGCGGAGAACACGTTGTAAAGGCTGATGTAGACGCCGAGCGTGGCGGTGATGTAGTTCGTCTCCATGCCGTTCTTGACGCGTTGCAGGTCGTAGACGATGAAGGCCGAGAAGATGCCGATCACCAGCACCGAGAGCGTGATCATCAATGCGCTCGACTGCAGGAAGATGATGGCGATCATCGCTACCAGCACCATGACGGCGCCGATGAAGAGGAACTTGCCCATCGCCGACAGGTCGCGCTTGATCACCGTCGAAAGGAACGCCATGCCGAGGAAGACCAGGCCGGTGCCGGCAAAGGCCGTCATGATGAGCCCGGCTCCGTTCGAGAAGCCCAGCACGAAGCTCAGCAGCCTCGACAGCATCAATCCCATGAAGAAGGTGAATGCGAGCAGGACCGGAACGCCGGCCGCCGAGTTCTTCGTCTTCTCGATGGCGAAGATGAACGCGAAAGCGCCGCCGAGGAAGACGATCGTGCTGATGCCAACGCCGAGCGTCGCCATCGCACCGGTCGTGATGCCGACCCAGGCGCCGAGCACCGTGGGCACCATCGACAATGCGAGCAGCCAATACGTATTGCGCAGAACGCGGTTGCGTTGCTCGACGCTGCCGACCGCGCCGGCGTACCCGACATCGACTGTTTGCACCGTTTGATCCATGAGACCTCCGAACAAAGTGACCGTGACTGAGACTGTCCCGGAACATTCTAGTTCCGCCACCAGGCGACGAAGCTCCGTCCGAACCCGAGCCGGCGCCAGAAGCACCGATGCAGCGTGGATTTGCGGGCGTTCGCGTGCTTTGCAATGCCCGCTTGGCAAGGCCTCTTTCGCCGATCACCTTCGGCCGGGCGCTACAATTTGCCGCCTCGGCCCGCTCGACAGCGTTGGCCGGGGCGGTCGCGACGAAAACCCCGACGGCGGGACCCGTTGTCCAGCGACCCCGCACCCGCCGCCACGCCTAGCTCCGGAGCTGTCCCCTTGTCCCCGCAACTGCTGCCCGACCACGCCCAGGCCCTCCTGGCACTCGCCGACGGCACGGTCTTTCATGGGGCATCGATCGGGGCAGAGGGCGAGACGACCGGCGAGGTCGTCTTCAACACCGCGCTCACGGGCTACCAGGAAATCCTCACCGATCCGAGCTATTGCCGGCAGATCGTCACGCTGACCTATCCGCACATCGGCAACTACGGATCGAGTCCCGACGATGTCGAATCGCGCCAGGTGTTCGCGGCGGGACTGGTGGTCAAGGACGTGCCGGTGCTGGCCTCCAACTTCCGCAGCACGGCGTCCCTGCGCGACTACCTGCGCGCCGCGAACACCGTGGCCATCGCCGGCATCGACACGCGACGCCTGACCCGCCTGCTGCGTACGCACGGCGCCCAAAACGGCTGCATCGTCGCCTTGGCGCCCGGAGCGGCGACGACGCCGCCCTTGATCGAATCGGCGATCTCCAAGGCGCGCTCGGCGCCGTCGATGTCCGGCCTCGACCTGGCCAAGGTGGTGAGCGTCGACGCGTCCTACGAGTGGAACCAGACCGCCTGGGCGCTCGAGACCGGCTACGGCGCACTGGCCGCGCCGAGCCGGCACGTCGTTGCCTACGACTTCGGCGTCAAGTTCAACATCCTGCGCATGCTCGCTTCGCGCGGTTGCCGGGTCACGGTCGTGCCGGCGTGCACGCCCGCTGCCGAGGTGTTCGCGATGCAACCCGACGGCGTCTTCCTCGCCAACGGCCCGGGCGATCCCGAGCCATGCGACTACGCCATCGAGGCGACGCGCGCGGTCATCGAACGCGGCCTGCCGATCTTCGGCATCTGCCTCGGCCACCAGATCATGGCGCTCGCCTGCGGCGCCCGCACCTACAAGATGAAGTTCGGCCACCACGGCGCCAACCACCCGGTCAAGGACCTCGACAGCGGCCGGGTCAGCATCACGAGCCAGAACCACGGCTTCGCGGTCGACCCGAAGTCGCTGCCGGCGACGCTTCGTCCCACGCACGTGTCGCTGTTCGACGGCACCTTGCAAGGCCTGGCCCATGTCGGCAAGCCGGCGTTCTGCTTCCAGGGCCACCCGGAAGCCTCGCCCGGGCCGCACGACATCGGCTACCTGTTCGATCGCTTCGTCGGCCTGATGGACGACGCCAAGGGCGCGGCATCGCGGTCCGACGTCGGGAGCGCGCATGCCTAAGCGCAGCGACCTGCACACCATCCTCATCATCGGCGCCGGGCCGATCGTCATCGGCCAGGCCTGCGAGTTCGACTACTCCGGCGCCCAGGCCTGCAAGGCGCTGCGTGAAGAGGGCTATCGCGTCGTCCTCGTCAACAGCAATCCGGCGACGATCATGACCGACCCGGAGATGGCCGACGCCACCTACATCGAGCCGATCACCTGGAGCGTGGTCGAGAAGATCATCGCCAAGGAGCGGCCCGACGCCGTGCTGCCGACGATGGGCGGCCAGACCGCGCTCAACTGCGCGCTCGACCTGCACCGGCACGGCGTGCTGCAGAAGTACGGCGTCGAGATGATCGGCGCCAACGAGAAGGCGATCGAGAAGGCCGAGGACCGGCTCAAGTTCAAGGACGCGATGACCGGCATCGGCCTGCATTCGGCCAAGTCTGGCATCGCCCACTCGATGGACGAC
>JANXXS010000307.1 GCA_025350505.1 Burkholderiales bacterium | reverse complement strand
TACCGATATCGGTCATCCCGACTACTTCCACAAAGTCGTCGACTGCCAGTGGGCTTGTCCCGCCCACACTCCCGTCCCCGAGTACATCCGCCTGATAGCCGCCGGTCGCTACACCGACGCCTACATGGTGAACTGGGAATCCAACGTCTTCCCCGGCATCCTCGGACGCACCTGCGACCGACCGTGCGAGCCAGCGTGCCGGCGCGGTCGCGTCGAGGAAGCGCAGGCCGCCAAGCCCGAGCCGGTCGCGATCTGCCGCCTGAAGCGCGTCGCCGCCGACTACAAGGACGACATCACCGGGCACTTGCCACGGCTGGTGGCCGCGCCAAACGGCAAGCGCATCGTTTGCGTCGGTGCCGGGCCGGCGGCGCTGACCGTGGCTCGCGACCTGGCGCCGCTCGGCTACGAGGTGGTCGTGTTCGATGGCGACACGAAAGCCGGCGGCATGATCCGCTCGCAGATCCCGCGCTTTCGCCTGCCCGAGGAAGTGATCGACGAAGAGACCGGCTACGTGCTGAAACTCGGCGTCGAGTTCCGCGGCGGCACACGCGTCGAGTCCATGAAGCAGTTGCTCGGCGAGCGCTGGGACGCCGTCTTCGTCGGCTCGGGCGCGCCGCGCGGCCGCGACCTCTCGGTCCCCGGTCGCCAGGAAGCCGCGGCACACATCCACATCGGCATCGACTGGCTGTCGTCGGTGTCGTTCGGCCACGTCACGAAGATCGGCAAGCGTGTCATCGTGCTCGGCGGCGGCAACACGGCGATGGACTGCTGCCGCAGCTCCAAGCGCCTCGGCGGCAGCGACGTCAAGGTGATCGTGCGCTCGCCCTTCGAAGAGATGAAGGCGTCGCCCTGGGAGAAAGAAGACGCCGTCCACGAAGGCATCCCGATCCTCGATTGCCTGGTGCCGAAAGCCTTTCTGCACACCGACGGCAAGCTCACCGGCATGTCGTTCGACAAGGTGCGTGCCGTGCGCGATGCCAAGGGCCGACGCGAGCTCGTCCCGACCGGCGAGCCGGAGCAGGTGTTCGAGTGCGACGACGTGCTGGTCGCGGTCGGCCAGGAGAACGCCTTCCCGTGGATCGAGCGCGACGCCGGCATCGCCTTCGACGAATGGAACATGCCGGTGCTCGACCCGATCACCCTGCAGTCGAGCTTGCCGCGCGTCTTCTTCGGCGGCGACGCTGCGCTCGGGCCCAAGAACATCATCTGGGCGGTGGCGCAAGGCCATGCCGCGGCGATCTCGATCGACAAGTTCCTGAACGGCGAGGACGTGAATCAGCGCCCTGCTCCCGGCGTGACGCTGGTGTCGCAGAAGATGGGCATCCACGAGTGGAGCTACGACAACGACATCACCAACGACCTGCGCAGCAAGGTGCCCTGGCGCGACATCAACAAGTCCCTGCGCAACATCAAGGTCGAGGTCGAGCTCGGCTTCGACGTCGCGACCGCCTTCAAGGAAGCCGAGCGCTGCCTGAACTGCGACGTGCAGACCGTCTTCAACACCGGGCAGTGCATCGAATGCGACGCCTGCGTCGACATCTGCCCGACCGACTGCATCACCTTCACCGCCAATGGCGAGGAGGCCGATCTGCGCACCCGGCTGCATGCACCGACGATGCATCCCGACCAGGCGCTCTACGTCTCGGGCGAGCTGAAGACCGGCCGCGTCATGGTGAAAGACGAAGACGTCTGCCTGCACTGTGGCCTCTGCGCCGAGCGCTGCCCGACCGGTGCCTGGGACATGCAGAAATTCATGATCAAGCAGCCTCGCGCCGGCCATGCCTGCCGAACCGCAGGCGCAACGAAGAAGGTGGTGACACTGACATGACGTCGAACGTGCAAGCCGGCACGGCGCCGCGGATCGAGGCCGTCAACGATTTCGTCATCAAGTTCGCCAACGTCAACGGCTCCGGTTCCGCATCGGCGAACGAGCTGTTCGCGAGGAGCCTGTTGCGCATGGGCGTGCCGGTCAGCCCGCGCAACATCTTCCCGTCGAACATCCAGGGCCTGCCCACATGGTACGAGGTGCGGGTCAGCGAAAAGGGCTACCTGGCGCGACGCGGCGGCGTCGACCTGATGGTGGCGATGAACCCGCAGACCTGGGACAAGGACCTGGCCGAGATCGAGCCGGGCGGCTACCTGCTCTACGACAGCTCCAAGCCGATGCCGGCTTCGAAGTTCCGCACCGACATCCATGTGCTCGGCGTGCCGCTCACCGACCTCTGCGCGACGCGCTACACCGATCCGCGCGAACGCCAGCTGCTGAAGAACATCGTCTACGTCGGCGTGCTCGCGGCGATGCTCGGCGTCGAGCCCGAAGTGATCGCGACGCTGCTCGGCGAGCAGTACAAGGGCAAGGCCAAGCTGCTGCAGCCCAACCTCGACGCCTTCATGACGGGCCTGCACCACGGCCGCGAGTACTTCGACGACGCGCTCGGCCTGCAGATCGAGCGCCGCGACGCCGTCGGCAAGCGCATCTTCATCGAGGGCAACGCCGCCGCCGCGCTCGGTTGCGTCTACGGCGGCGCGACGGTGTGCGCCTGGTATCCGATCACGCCGAGCTCGTCGCTCGCCGAGGCGTTCCAGAAGTACTGCAGCAAGCTGCGCGTCGACAAGGCCACGGGCAAGAACAGGTTCGCGATCGTCCAGGCCGAAGACGAGATCGCCTCGATCGGCATCGTCGTCGGCGCCGGCTGGAACGGCGCCCGCGCCTTCACCACCACGTCGGGCCCCGGCGTCTCGCTGATGACCGAGTTCATCGGCCTCGCCTACTTCGCCGAGATCCCGGTGACGATCATCAACGTGCAGCGCGGCGGCCCGTCGACCGGCATGCCGACGCGCACCCAGCAGGCCGACGTCATCGCCTGCGCCTACGCCTCGCACGGCGATACCAAGCACGTCCTGCTCTTTCCCGAGGACCCGCGCGAGTGCTTCGACTTCGCCGTCGCGTCGCTCGACCTCGCCGACCGGCTGCAGACGCCGATCTTCGTCATGAGCGACCTCGACATCGGCATGAACCACCGCCTGTGCGAGCCGCTCGACTGGGACGACGGCCGAACCATGGACCGCGGCAAGGTGATGAGCGCGGAAGATCTCGAATCGGGCAAGGACTTCGGCCGCTACCTCGACGTCGACGGCGACGGCATCCCGTTTCGCACCCTGCCCGGTACGCACCCGAGCAAAGGGTCGTACTTCACCCGGGGCACGACCCGCGACACCTACGCGCGCTATTCGGAGGCCGGCCCCGACTACATGGTCAACGTGACGCGGCTGCTGAAGAAGTTCGAGACCGCGAAAGAGCTCGTGCCCCAGCCTGTGCTGCGCAAGGCGGCGCGCGAGACGCGCTTCGGCTGCATCTACTACGGCTCGACGAGCCCGGCAATGGCGGAGGCTTTCGACGCACTGCAGGCCAAAGGCGTGCACGTTGACGCGTTGCGGGTGCGAGCCTTTCCATTCAGCGCCGCCGTCGATCGCTTCATCGCCCAGCACGAAAAAGTCTTCGTCATCGAGCAGAACCGCGATGCCCAGCTGCGCATGCTGCTCGTCAACGAGCAGGAGATCAATCCGGCGCAGCTCGAACCGATCCTGCACTACGACGGCACGCCGATCACGGCGCGCTTCATCATCGAAGAGATCGCCAAGCACGTGCGCGCGGACAACGTCGAGCCGATCCGCAAGAAGAAAGGGAAGGCTGCGGCATGACCTACCTCGCCAAGCCCAGGCTGCACCACCCCACCCTGCCGGCGAACAAGCTCGGCTTCACGCGGCGCGACTACGAAGGCAAGATCTCGACGCTCTGTGCCGGTTGCGGCCACGACTCGATCTCGGCGGCGCTGATCCAGGCCTGCTGGGAGCTCGAGATCGAGCCGCACCGCGTCGCCAAGCTCTCCGGCATCGGCTGCTCGTCGAAGACGCCGGACTATTTTCTCGGCGCGTCGCACGGCTTCAACACCGTGCACGGGCGCATGCCGTCAGTGCTGACCGGTGCCAACCTGGCCAACCGCGAGCTCCTCTACCTCGGCGTCAGCGGCGACGGCGACTCGGCATCGATCGGCCTCGGCCAGTTCGCGCATGCGATGCGGCGCGGCGTGAACATGACCTACATCGTCGAGAACAACGGCGTCTACGGTTTGACCAAGGGCCAGTTCTCGGCCACTGCCGACCAAGGCAGCAAGAGCAAGAAGGGCGTCGTCAACACCGACACGGCGATCGACCTGGTCGCGATGCGCTGCAGCTCGGCGCGAGCTACGTCGCGCGCAGCTTTTCGGGCGACAAGGAGCAGCTCGTGCCGCTGATCAAGGGCGCGCTCAGCCATCGCGGCGCCGCGCTGATCGACGTCATTAGTCCCTGTGTCGCCTTCAACAACCACGCTGGCAGCACCAAGAGCTACGACTACGTCCGTGCCCACAACGAGGCGGTGAACCGGCTCGACTTCATGCCGCACCGCGACGCCATCACGGCGATGTATGCGCCCGGCGAGGTGATCGAGGTGACGCAACACGACGGCAGCGTGCTCCGCCTGCGCAAGTTGGCCGAAGGCTACGACCCGGGCGACCGCCTCGCCGCGATGACGCACATTGCCACCTACGAGGCACGCGGCGAGGTGCTGACCGGCCTGCTCTACGTGCGCGCCGGCGCCGAAGACCTGCATGGCCACCTGAACACGGTGGACACGGCGCTGAACCGGCTCGGCGACAAGGACCTCTGTCCCGGCTCGGCCGCGCTGGCTGCGATCAACGCCGAACTGGTGTGAGGCGCGGCTCGCGCCGCGCGGGCTGACCGGCCCTTATTCGCCGAAGGTCGAATCGACGACTTCGATCGACTCGATCTCCGCGTCGAAGGCTTTCAGGCTTTCGACCGGCTTCTCAGGCCGCGGCTTGTCGAGTGGCCGGCAAATCGTGCTCTGCAGCCGGGCCAGACGCTCCGATCGCTCGATCGCGGCGAAGACCGTCTGCGGGTCGATCATGAGAACGAAGGGGTTGTTTGCGGCGGTGCTGCGTTCCATGAAATCTCCCTCGGGCGTGGACGTCGAGGGCAATGTACGGAGTCGCTGCACCGCGACATAGCGGGTCGCTGGAGATTTGTCGCGTCAGCGAGATTCCGACAAAGCTGTCAGCGCAGTGTGTCGTCGCATCGGGAAAACCAAGAATATATTCGTTTTATGACAGTAGTTTATTTATGAAACCTAAAGTACTTTATCACTAGGTTTGAAGATGCTTGGAACGGCATGTTGAAGTACTTTATGAAGATTGCGAACCGTCTGCACCAAGCGTTCGGTTGAACAGCAGCTCGAAGTTCCTGCTCGTCGACGCCGCTACCGTCTCGACGTCCAGGCCTTTCACCTCGGCGAGTTGCCGCGCCACCCATGGCACGTAGGCCGGCGAGTTGATCTTGCCTCGATAGGGCACCGGGGCGAGGTACGGGCTGTCGGTCTCGATCAGGCAGCGGTCGAGCGGGACGAAGGCCGCCACGGCGCGCAGATCGGCGGCGGTCTTGAAGGTCAAGATGCCTGAAAAGGAGATGTAGAAACCGAGGTCGAGGGCGGCACGGGCCACCTCGGCGGTCTCGGTGAAGCAATGAAAGACGCCGCGAGCCTGGCCGCTGCCCTCCTCGCGCAGCACGCCGATCGTGTCGCTCGACGCGCTTCGCGTGTGGATGACGAGTGGCAGGCCGCTCGCTCGCGCCGCCCGGATGTGCACCCGGTAGCGCTCGCGCTGCCAGGCCATGTCGGCGATGCTGCGCTCGCCCAGGCGGTAGTAGTCGAGGCCGGTCTCGCCGATCGCAACGACCTTCGGCAGGGCGGCCAGCGCCAGCAAATCCTCGACACTCGGTTCGCGAACATCCTCGTTGTCGGGATGCACGCCGGCGCTGCACCAAAAGTTGTCGAAGCCCATCGCCAGGGCGTGCACGCTCTCGAACTCCTCGAGCGTGGTGCAGATGCAGAGCGCCCGGTCGACCGACGCCGCGGCCATGGCGGCTCGGATCTCGATCATCCTGCCGGCGAGCTCGGGAAAGCTCAGGTGGCAGTGCGAATCGACGTACATGGCGAGGTGCGGAGGCGACGCATGCCCGGACCGGACCCGCCGCCCGGCCGCTCAGATCGTCTGCGTGGGCTTGGACGACGACAGCGACGTGCCGAGCGTCTCTTCGATGCGCGCGCGCAGCGCCCGGCTCTTGTCGTCGGACGGGAATCGCACGCCGACGCCCTGGGTGCGGCCGCCCGAGGCGTTGGCCGGCGTGATCCAGCCGACCTTGCCCGCCACCGGGTAACGCTGCGGGTCGTCGGGCAGCGACAGCAGGAGGTAGATGTCTTCGCCGAGCTTGTAGTCGCGAGTCGTCGGCACGAAGATGCCGCCCTCCGAGAACATCGGCATATAGGCGGCATACAGCGCGCCCTTCTCGCGAAACACGAGCTGGATGACGCTCGGCCGGCCGGCGTTCGGCGACGGCGCGGCGGCGCTCGGTGTCGCGGCGCGGGCAGCAGGTTCGCTCATCGCCGGGAGTGTAGCGAGTCGACCCCGCCGTCGCGCCGCGCCGATCGAGGCGTTTGCAACGCTTCCCGCCCTTGTTCGACCATGCTTTCGACGCTGAGGTCGGCATTCCAGGGATGGTCGGCGTCGCGCGCGAACCGGCGCAGCGCGTTGGCCCAGCGCACGAGCGCGGCCGGGTCGGCGTCGGTGGGCAAGCTCGCCGCCGGAAAGTAGCGCGGCTCGGCGGCGGCAGCGACGCAGGCGGCGTCGTGGCAAAGCTTCTGCAGGGCATCGACGACGACAGGCAGCGGCCAGCCGCGCAGCGCCGCCGCATCAGCGTCGCCGACGCGGCGAGGCAAGGCGCGCCACGCAGCTGCGTCAACGCCCAGCCGCGCCAGCGCCAGGGCGTCCTGCGGCTGACCGCCGCAGCCGGCGAGCAGGACTTCGGGGGCAACGACGCCTTGGGCGCGCAGCCAGTCGCTCGCGACCTGCGCCGGCGGCAAGCCGAGAGCGATCGCCTGGCAGCGGCTGCGGATCGTCGGCGCCAGCGCATCGGGCGCGGCGCTGCAGAGCAGGAAGCGGGCGTCGCCGGCCGGCTCCTCCAGCGTCTTCAGGAAGGCGTTCGAGGCAACGTCGTTCATGCGCTCGGCCGGATGAATGACGAATGCCTTGCCGCGGCCGCGCGCCGAGGTATTGAGCGCGAGCGCGATCACGGCACGGATCTCTTCGACGCGGATCTCCTTGCTCGGCTTCTTCTTGCCAGCCGCCTTTTCTTCGCCGCCGTCTTCGGTATCGCCGGTCGTCCAGCCGAGCGCCTCGCGCAGGGCCTCGGGCACCAGCACGAGCATGTCGGGATGCGAGCGCACCAGCACCAGCCGGCAGCTCGCGCAGACGCCGCACGGCCGATCGCCGAGCGGCACCGTCGTCGACTCGCAAAGCCAGCCCTGCGCCAGCAGCAACGCCAGCTCGAACTGGCCGACACCGCCCGGGCCGTGCAACAGCAGGGCGTGCGCGGTTTGCGTCTCGAGGGCGCGGCGCAGCGGCGCGGCGAGCCAGGGCAGCGACGGCAGCAGCGAAGCCTCAGCCATCGAGGCGCTCGCGCAACGCCTCGGCGACGCGTCGCGCGACTTCGTCGCGGCCTTGCGATGCGTCGATGCGCACGAAGCGCTCTGGCGCCCCGCTCATGCGCGCCAGGTACCCATGGCGCACGCGCTCGAAGAAGGCGACGTCCTCGGCCTCGAAGCGGTCGGCGGCGCGCGCCTGGGCGCGGCGCTCGGCGGCGACCTGCGGGTCGAGGTCGAACCAGAGCGTGAGGTCGGGCTGCAGGCCTTGCTGGACCTCGGCCTCGAGCCGACCGAGCAGTGCAAGGTCCTGTCCTCGGCCGTAACCCTGGTACGCGAACGTGGCATCGGTGAAGCGGTCGCAAAGCACGATCTCGCCGCGGGCCAGCGCGGGGGAGATGACGCGGCCGATGTGATCCCGGCGCGCGGCGAACACGAGCAGGGTCTCGCTGACGCCGTCCATGGCCGCATGCAGCACCATGTCGCGCAGCCGCTCGGCGAGCTCGGTGCCTCCGGGCTCGCGCGTGCACACCACCGTCCGGCCGGCGGTGCGCAAGGCGGTCGCGGTCGGCTCGATGTGCGTCGACTTGCCGGCGCCATCGATGCCTTCGAAGGTGATGAATCGTCCGGTCACGGCGTGGCTGGCTTTCTCTGGAAGCGATTGACCGCGCGATTGTGCTCGGCCAGCGTCTCGCTGAATTCGCTGCTGCCGTCGCCGCGCGCCACGAAGTAGAGCGCCCTGGTCGGCTCGGGTCGCACCGCGGCCATCAGCGCGGCCTTGCCCGGGATCGAAATCGGTGTCGGTGGCAGGCCGGATCGCGTGTAGGTGTTGTAGGGCGTATCCGCCAGCAGGTCGCGCTTGCGCAGGTTGCCGTCGAAGGCCGCGCCCAGGCCGAAGATGACGGTGGGGTCGGTCTGCAGTGGCATGCCGAGGCGCAACCGATTGACGAAGACGCCCGCGACCAGCCCGCGATCGGCGCCGACGCCGGTTTCCTTCTCGACGATCGAGGCGAGCGTGAGCGCGTCGTCGGCGCTCTTCAGCGGGCTGTCGGCAGCGCGCTCCTGCCACGCCTCGGCCAGGCGCTGCTGCATGGCGCGATAGGCACGCTTCAGCAAGGCGAGGTCGCTCGAACCCTTGCTGTAGGCGTAGGTGTCGGGATGAAAGCGGCCTTCGGGCGAAAGGCCGGGCGCGCCGAGCGCCTGCATGACCTCGGCATCGCTCATCGCCGCGGTCGTCGCCTTCAGCGCCTCGGCATGGGCCAGCTCGGCGCGAATCTGGCGAAAGGTCCAGCCCTCGGTGAAACGCACGACGGCCAGCGTCTCGTCGCCGCGCACCATCTTCTCGAGCAGGCGGATCGGCGTCGTTCCGGCGGGCGCCTCGTAGCTGCCGGCACGGATGCGGCGCGCTTGCCCCGACCATCGGAACCATTCGTAGAGCCACAAGGGTCGGGTCTGCACTCCGGCGCGAACCCAGGCGTCGGCGATATCGCGCGGCGTGCTGCCCAGCTCGATCGAAAGCTCGACCGGGTCGGCGGCCAGCGACAACGGCTGATGCAGCCACCACCACGCCGCCGACGCCAGCGCCGCCGTCGCCACCAACAGCAGCGCCAAGCTGATCCGCCCGGCCCTCATCGCCTCGCGACGACCTCGCGAGCGCACCACCCTTTTGCCACGTCTGCCATGGCGGCTGATGATAATGGCGCATGCAATCGCCCTCTCTTTTCCACGGCCTGTGCCGGATCGACGACTGGGGCGTGATCCGCGCCCGCGGCGCCGACGCCGCCACCTTCCTGCAAGGGCAGCTCACCAACGACGTCCTTTCGCTCGGCTCGACCAGCGCACGACTCGCAGGCTTCTGTTCGGCCAAGGGTCGCCTGCAGGCGAGCTTCGTCGTCTGGCGGCCCGCCGACGACGAGTTCCTGCTCGCCTGCTCGCGCAGTCTGCTCGCGCCGACGCTGAAGCGCCTGTCGATGTTCGTACTGCGCGCGCAATGCAAGCTTGGCGATGCGAGCGAGGAAGTCGCGCTATGGGGTGCGGCCGGTGCCGATGCTCAAACGCTGACAGATACCACGCCCTGGCAACGACGCGACCACGACGGCGCGACTTCGATTCGCTTACCCGACGGCGCCGGGCTGCGCCGTGCCCTGCTGGCTGTGCCCGACGGTGCCGCCATCGCACTGGCTCCCACCGGCACCCTGACGCCGGCGATCTGGCGCTGGCTCGAGGTGCAAAGCGGCGTCGTCACCGTCGAAGCGGCGACAGTCGACCGCTTCGTGCCGCAAATGGTGAACTTCGAGCTCGTCGGCGGCGTCGATTTCCAGAAAGGCTGCTACCCGGGCCAGGAAGTGGTCGCGCGCAGCCAGTACCGCGGCACGACCAAGCGGCGTACCTTTCTCTTCGACAGCGACGCGCTGGCAAGTCCCGGCCAGGACGTGTTCGTGGCCGGCGCCGCCGGCGAAGCGGCCGGCACCGTGGCCAGTGCGGCACCCTCTCCCGATGGGTCGGGCAGCAGTGCCTTGATCGAGCTGCGCCTCGCTGCGCTGGGCGATGGCGAGCTGCGCCTCGGAAGCGCCGACGGGCCGGTGCTGCGTCGCGCCGAGCTGCCCTACCCGCTGGCGCTGGACGCCGAAGCCGCGGCCTGACTCGACCGGCATCGCGCGCCCGACGATGCGCGAGCTGTTCATCTACTACCGGGTTCGCGACGCCGATGCGGCTTCGGCGCGCGAGGCGGTCAGCGTCATGCAGCACGAGCTGCGAAAGTCCCGGCCCGGATTGCTTGCGCGCCTGCTGACGCGCCATGGCGCCAACAGCGGAACGCAGACCTGGATGGAAACCTATTCGCTCGAGGGCGAAGCCCAGGGCATCGACGCCACGCTCGAAGCGCTTGTCGAAGCGAGCGCCGCGGCCTGGGCGCATCTGGTCGACGGTGCACGTCAGGTCGAAGTCTTCGAGTCGCAAGCCTTGTCATCCTGAGCGCAGCGAAGGATCTCGACCGGCAAGAGATTCTTCGCTGCGCTCGGAATGACACGGGCGGACTGGCGTCGCTCAAATCGCGCGCAGCATCTCGACGTGGGCGATGCCTGCTTCGTCGAACTCCGGCCCGCGCCGCACGAATCCGGCGCGCTCGTAGAAGCGCGCTGCCGTGAGCTGCGCATGGAGCACGGCCTCGCGTTCGCCGCGCGCGCGCGCCGCCTCGAGCAAAGCGTCGAGCACGGCACGCCCGACACCGCCGTGCCGCGAGCTGGCGAGCACCGCCATGCGGCCGATCTTGGCGACGCCCGGCCCGTGCTCGAGCATGCGCCCGGTCGCCAGGCCGCGGCCGAGGCGGTTGAAGGCGACGGCATGGACCGCGCCTTCGTCGGCGTCGTCCCATTCCATGTCGGCCGGGATCTTCTGCTCGGCGATGAAGACCTCGGTGCGGATCGCCCGCGCCGCGGCGCCGAGCTCGGCCCAGGTGCCGACCTGCACCTCGACCATCGGCTGGCCCGATTCGAAGCGGTCGAACAGATCGCGCAGCTCGCGCGGCACCGGCTTCGACGCCGTGCCCAGTGGATCGGCGAACACATAAGTCAGGTTGCAGGAGACGAGCAGCTGCTCGTGGCGGAACGCGGCACCGACGAAGGTCGCCGACGAGGTGCCGACGCGAGCGCAGCGCATGCCGACGTCGAGCACGTCGTCGTAGCGCGCCGAGGCCATGTATTCGAGCTCGGCCTTGCGCACGAACAGATCGCCGTCGAGGGCGATCATCGTCTCGGCATAGGGCACGCCGAGGGCGCGCCAATATCCGGCCACCGCCGTGTCGAAATACATCAGGTAGTGGCCGTTGAAGACGATCTTCTGGGCGTCGATCTCGGCCCAGCGGACGCGCAGTCGCTCGAAGAATCGGAAGTCGGAACGTTGCATGGAAAGGTCATGGCCTCGGTGCATTTCGAGTGTGCCAGACTGTCGCCATGGCACTGATCAACTACATCACCCAGGTCCAGCTCGACTACGGCGTGCTCGCCATGTTGCCGCAGGAATGCGCGCGTGCCGGCATGACGAAGCCGCTCGTCGTCAGCGACGCTGGCGTGCGTGCCGCCGGCCTGCTCGACCGCGCGCTCGCGGCGCTCGGCGCGATGCCGCACGCCGTGTTCGACGCCACGCCGTCGAATCCGAACGAGGCGGCGGTGCGGCTCGCCGTGAAGGTCTATCTCGAGAACGGCTGCGACGGCCTGGTCGCCGTCGGCGGCGGCTCGAGCATCGACCTGGCCAAGGGCGTGGCCATCGCC
>JANXXS010000293.1 GCA_025350505.1 Burkholderiales bacterium | reverse complement strand
AGCACTTTGCCAATCATGGCCATGGTGATCACTCCTGATACCCCGCTGCTCAAATAAGCAGCAGGGTAGGCTGAACACCCGGGTCAATTTGAGATCGGCACAACCCTCACAAGTGGATCAATTCGCGGTCGGCGCCAACAGTCATACTTGTCGGAAGCAACGTTCCGGTCCTTGGAACGCGATCGAACGACCAGCGGCTCCGGGGTGACGTCCGCCAACTCCTTGCTGACTTCCTCTAAGAGGTGATCCACCGCGTGATGGCTCTGGGCAGTCAACAAGATCCTGGAGCTTCCATCCTCCCGAATTCGGCGTCCTACCATCTCTCTCACGAGGCGGGTCTTTCCGACTCCCGGTGGACCCTGAAGAAGGAACAGGGGCGTGGCGGCCCAGATAGCCCGCAATGCCTTCTGCTTCGATTCGTCGAGTGCCAGAAATCGACCGTCTTCGAGAGGAACCTCATGCGTGCGCCGTACGCCCAAGCGGGGATCGTCGAGCATCTCGAGCAATTCGACGTGATCCCGCAGTGCTCGCAACGCGCGAATGCGCCTACGCAAAAGCTTGTCCTCGCCAGCGTGGTCGGCCTGCCTCAAAAAGAGTCGGTCTCCGGTGAGCGCCGGGCCGGGACCCTCGAATTCGTACGTGGCCTGCTCGCCATCCGCATCAAGCACGTCGACGAGACGCCATCGCGCCGGGTGCGACTCACGTTCGCCGAGCGCACCGACATCGGTGAGGACCCAGTCTTCGTCGGCTGAGGTGGCGTCCGCAGCAAAGGTCTCGCGCATTCGAACGGCCGGCGAAGCCATCGCCAGCGCCTTGGACAGTCGCTCTCTTTCGTCATCCGCGCGCACGCGGAGTCGAAGTCGAAACCGATCCTGAAGCGCCGCGATTTCATGAATCGCTACGGGCCATATTTCCGCGGCGGTGATTAGCGCCTCCAGGACTTGAATCAACAGCAGCGCGCGGTGTTGCTTCCTTCGTGTTGACGACTGCTCGCTTGCCGCAGACTCCTGGGCGCCGAGTTTGTCCCAAAGAGGCGCTCGCCCCTGGATCACTGCATAACGGCGTCTTGCCTCTGAAAGCGGTAGAACCTGAATACCTCTGTCGGCGAGGCTCGCCTGGTGCGCGATGGCCGCCGGCGCCGGCCGGTCCCTCGAAACGTCGGCGCAATACGCGACGGCCCAGGAGGAGATCGCAGCAGCACGGCCGCCCGGTTGAAACGGCGAGATTCGATATGTGAGCTGCCTTCCTGCCAAGACCAGACGCGCAGAAGTCGCGCCGGCAATAGGCTTGAAGAATAGGAGAAGCGGCTCCTCCTGAAGATCCTCGGTAACGAACGCAATCTGTGCGTCGAGATCGTCAGACTCGATCGTTCGATTGCTCGCCTCCCTAATGGCCCCCGAGAGCTGGGCGCCGGGGCCGAGAGCGCAGGTCAACACCAACTGAGACTCACGCTTCCCGACTATCGCGTCCAGCCCAGTAACGATCGAGAGGATCTTCTGTTCGACCAATTCGCCGTCTATGCGGTCCGTCGAATCCGCGCGCAGCAGTAGATGCAGAAGTTCTCGCTCCGCGCCGGTCAGATGCAAAGCTGAGTCTCGAGCCCCGACCCTGCGATTCGAAGTCGCGAACGTAGCGGGATCGACGTCGAGCAACGAAGTAGCGACGAGGCCGAAGTCACGCCAGTCCTGAACGAAAGACTGAACCACAGGAGTTGAGGCGGACGCCTTCTGTTTGGCGTTGGACTTGCCGACCGCGGCCGCGAGCCGAATAGACCATTCAAAGCCGCTGAGTTGAAAGTCCGGCGACTCACCTGCGTCGGTGAAGATCGCCCACTCGTCGAGATTTCTATGAAGCAACCCTTGAGTGTGCAGGATCTCCAACCTGCGATCCTCCCCAGATTGCGCCAGATCGACAGACGGTTCTTTTCTCCGCGCGGTTGACGCAGGTAGTGATGACTAGGCAGTTGCGCTCGTAACGCGCCAAGAGGAGAGCGTTGATCGGGACTTAGGGCCAGGTAGAAGCCGTCGTCTTCTTCGCCCGAGTCGAGCAGACCAACGATGAATTCGCGCGCCCCGGGGAATCCCGCCAGCCTATGAAGTTGGCGAATCTCCTGCCGCCAGATCTCGCGTACTTCATCATCTGCGACGCCTGAGGACCTCCGCCAATGCTTGAGAATGACAGCCTTCCCGGTCGTCTTCTCAATGCCCCGCGTCATGCTCGCGCGCCCACGTTTCGCGTCGCCGCGTTGTAGAAGGCTCGTTTCCAGTTTGAACCGGAACCGAAATTCTTCCCGAGTCGAGACCTGCGATGTGCCTATTCGGTTCTCCCCTTGTTAGTCGGATCAGTTCTTGGCTCTGCACTTTGTAGCATGACCCGCATGGCTCGAACGAGGCGGCAATTCACACGTAGCGCCACTTCGCGCATCTCGCACGAACACGAGTCTTCATGTCGGGCTCATGAGGCGCTCGTTCGGGCAAACAACTTCTGCGGCCGATTCTGCGGGCACATCCGTACTGTTCGGAGTCTGTCTCCAAGACAGAGCACTTCGCCGGTCGCGTCATGAACTGCAGCCGCCGGCAGCGCCCATTAGGGGGTCTCGGCGGCTTCCCGACGGCCATCGATGTCTCGCGCTTACGACATGAAGACTAGCCGTGAGATTTAGGACACGGCTAGGACTTGGTGAATGCAAAAGACAAACGGGTTACAGCGTCTCTGCTGTAACCCGTTGATTTTATTGGCGGAGTGGACGGGGCTCGAACCCGCGACCCCCGGCGTGACAGGCCGGTATTCTAACCAACTGAACTACCACTCCTGGTACTTCGCAACTCGTCTGCTGCCCCTCATCGACCGGCAGAACCGGGGGGATAAGGTGGCGTCCCCTAGGGGATTCGAACCCCTGTAATCACCGTGAAAGGGTGGTGTCCTAGGCCTCTAGACGAAGGGGACTCACGTCGACTCTTTGGTGGAGGTAAGCGGGATCGAACCGCTGACCTCTTGCATGCCATGCAA
>JANXXS010000292.1 GCA_025350505.1 Burkholderiales bacterium | reverse complement strand
CAGAGCCGCGGTGCGGCTCTGCTCACGGCGATGATCATCGTCGCCCTGATCGCCACCCTGGCCAGCTCGATGCTCTGGCAGCAGTGGCGCGCGATCCAGGTCGAGGCGGCGGAACGCGCGCGCACCCAGTCGGCATGGATCCTCTCCGGCGCGCTCGACTGGGCGCGACTCATCCTGCGTGAGGACGCGCGCAACGGCGGCACCGATCACCTCGGCGAGCCCTGGGCCGTGCCGCTCGCCGAAGCGCGCCTGTCGACCTTCCTCGCCGCCGACAAGGACAACACCGACGACGCCCCCGATGCCTTCCTCTCGGGCTCGATCACCGACGCGCAGGGTCGCTACAACCTCACCAACGTCGCCAGCGCCGGCCGCATCGACCCGGTCGAGATGGCGGCGCTGCAGCGCCTGTGCGAGACGGTCGGCGTGTCCGCCGACGTCGCCGCCCGCATCGGCGCCGGCCTGCGCGACGCCTCGCCGCTGCCGTCGCCCGACCCGAGCGCGAGCGGCGCCAGCGCGCCGGCCGTCACGCCGCCCGAGAACCCGCCGCTGATGCCGCGGTCGGCCAGCCAACTGGCCTGGCTCGGCATCGACCCCGAGGCGCTGCGTGCGCTCGAACCCTACATCGTGATCCTGCCGGAGCGGACCTTCGTCAACGTCAACACCGCGCCGCGCGAGGTCCTGGTCGCCGCGACGCCAGGACTCGACCTGGCCACGGCGGAGCGCATCGTCCAGTCGCGCCAGCGCGTGCCGATCAAGTCGACCGCCGACCTGAAGGCGCTGGCGCCGGCCCTGCCCGCGGGCAGCCTCGATCGGCTCGTCACCGGATCGAACTTCTTCGAGGTGCGCGGCCGCCTGCGCCTGGGCGATCTGGTGCTCGAGCAGCGCTCCCTGGTCAAGCGGCTGCCGAACCTCGACGTCGTCGTGCTGCAACGCGAACGCGTCTCGGCGCGTGACGGGAGCGGTAGCTGAGCTCGGCAAAAGTGCGCAGCAATACTGCGAAGCCGCTACAACAGGCAGGCGTAAGTCTTTGATTGCCAAGGTTTTCGTTTCTCGGCCAACTAAAATGCGGGTAGCCTTCTGCGCTCGCCATGTCGACCCTCGTCATCCAGCTTCCTGAGCACCCGCGCTTGCGCGCGCGGTCCACGGGCGAGGCTGCCCCCGATCCGGGACGACGCCGCGAGTATGTCTACGTGACCAGCGCCGACGGCATCGAGTTCGAGGCCCAGGGCGAAGCCGCCGCGGCGCTGCTGCCACGCCGTTCGCAGGTCATCGCCGTCGTGCGCGAGTCCGACGTCGCCTGGCATCGCATCACGCTGCCGAAGGCACCGGCGTCGCGGCTGCGTGCCGCCCTCACCGGCGTGATCGAGGACGCGCTGCTCGAAGATGCAGATTCGGTTCACCTGGCTGTGGCGCCGCTCGCCGCGGCCGGCGAGCCGGTCTGGGTGGCCGCGATCGACAAGGCCTGGCTGCAAGAGGAGCTGGCGGCCCTGCAGAAGGGCGGCGTCTTCGTCGACCGCGTCGTGCCGATGGCCTGGCCCGATGAGCCGCCGATCGGTCACTTCCATGTCCTGGCGCCCTGCGACCCGGCTTCGGCGGGCGGCACCGTGCTCACCTGGGCGCACGTCGACGGCGTCGCCACCGTGCGCCTCGATGGCGGACTGGCCCGTGCCCTCATTCCCGACCCCGTGCCGGTCTCGACGCGCTGGACCGCCGCGCCGGTCGCCGCCGTCGCCGCCGAGCAGTGGCTGGGCGCGCCGGTCACCGTCATGCCGATCGAGCAGCGCCTGCTCCAGGCCGGCCGAAGCCTCTGGAACCTGCGCCAGTTCGACCTGGCGCGCAAGACCCGCGGCGCACGCGCAGCGCGTGACTGGCTGCGCCAGGCGATGAGCCCGGCGCTGCGGCCGGTACGTATCGGCTTCGCCGTGCTCGTCGTGGCGCAGCTCGTCGGTCTCAACCTCTGGGCCTGGCACCAGAAAAATGCTGTCGAAGCGCGGCGCAGCGCCATCCAGGCGCTGGTCAAGGCGACCTATCCGCGGGTCAGCGACGCCGACATCCAGCGCGACGCCAGCGCCGTGATGCTGCGCGAGACGCAGGCCTTGCGCACGCTCGCCGGCAAGCCGGGCGACAGCGACCTCGAGCCGATGTTGCAGGCCGCCGCCGCGGCGTGGCCGAACGAACGTCCGCCGGTCGAGAACCTGCGTTTCGAGTCCGGCAAGCTGACCCTCGCCGCGAGCGGCTGGAGCGACGCCCAGATCGAGCAGTTCCGCGGCGTGCTGCGGCCGGCCGGCTTCCAGGTCGACGCGAGCGAGGGTCGGATCGTCGTCACCCGCGCGCGGGCCGCCGCCTAGCGAGCCACCCTCATGGCCAGCGACTCCCCTTCCCTGCCGCCGGCGCTCAACGACGCCCGCCAGCAGGCCGGCCGCTTCTGGCAGTCGCGGGCACCGCGCGAGCGACAGCTGATCGTCGTCATGGGCATCGCCGTCGGCGCGCTGATCGTCTGGCTGACGCTGTTGCAACCGGCCCTGCGCACGCTGCGCGAGGCGCCGATCGACCTCGACCGGCTCGACCATCAGATGCAGCAGATGCAGCTCGCCGCCGGCGAGATGCAGAGCCTGCGCGCTGCTTCGCCGGTGCCGGCCGAGCAGGCCGCGACGGCCCTGCGCGCGGCGGCGGCGCAGCTCGGCGAACGGGCCAAGCTGGCGATCCAGGGCGATCGCGCCACGCTCACCTTCACCGGCGTGCCGGCCGATGCCTTGCGCGCCTTCCTCGGCGAGGCGCGCAGTGCCGCGCGGGCCAGGCCGATGGAGGCGCAACTGGTGAAGGCGGCGACCGGCTACAGCGGCTCCGTCACGCTAAGCATCGGAGGCGCTTCGTGATCCGCCGCAGGCGCAGTCGCCAGCTCTGGAGCACGACCATCGCCGGCAGCGGCTGGAGCGAATCGACGCTGGCCGAGCAGGCCTGGGTGGTCGAGCGCGGCGCAGCGGTGCGCTGGTCGATCGCCGGCGTGCTGTTCGGCCTCATCGTCGGTTTCATCGTCTTCGCGCCGGCGGCCTGGCTCGCCAGGGCGGTGGCGTCGGCAAGCGATCAGAAGCTCGTCCTCGCCGACGCACGCGGCACGATCTGGTCGGGCAGCGCCGTGCCGGTGCTGACCGGCGGCGCCGACAGCCGCGATGCGAGCTACCTGCCCGGCCGGCTCGAATGGACCTTGTCGCCTCGCTTCTACGGCGTCGAGCTGGCGGCACGTCAGGCCTGCTGCATCAACGGCACGATGCTCGTGCAGCTGCGCCCGGGGCTCGGCCGCATCAAGGCCACCGTCGTTCCGGCCGCCGGCGGAACGATCGGCCAATGGCCGAGCGCCTGGCTGGGTGGCCTGGGCACGCCCTGGAACACCCTGCAGCTCGGCGGCACCGCGCGCATCGCCTCGCAAGGCTTCTCGCTCGAGCAGGTCGAGGGGCGCTGGCGGCTCGACGGCAAGGTCGACCTGGAACTCGAAGGCGTGTCCTCGCGTCTGTCCACGCTCGACACTCTCGGCAACTATCGCGTGTCGCTGACGGGCGGCGCGGGCGCGAACAGTGCGATGCTCCTGTCGCTGTCCACGCTGGACGGGCCGCTGCAGCTCACCGGCAGCGGCACCTGGGGGCCGGGCGGCGTCAAGTTTCGCGGCGAGGCGCGTTCGGCGACCGTCGACGAAGCGGCGCTGTCGAACCTGCTCAACATCATCGGTCGGCGCGATGGCGCCCGGTCGATCATCTCGATCGGATGACCATGACCTCTGCCCGCGCCAAGCGCCCCCGAGCCGCCGCCCGAGCCGGCAACGCGGCCCTGGCGGTCGCGCTGCTCATCGCCTCGCTGCCGCTGCCCGCGGCGACGCCGGCCGCCACCGGCAGCGGCGCACCGGCGCCGCGCTTTCGCGGCGCGCCGGTGACGCTCAACTTCGTCAACGCCGACATCGAGGGCGTGGCCCGGGCGATGGCGGCGATCCTGCGCCAGCAATTCATCGTCGACCCGCGCGTGCGCGGCTCGATCACGCTCTACAGCGAAGAGCCGCTGACGCCGAACGAGGCCTACCTCAACTTTCTCGCCGCGCTGCGCGGCCTCGGCTTCACGGTGGTCGAGGTGAACGGCATCTTCAAGGTGGTGCCCGAGGCCGACGCCAAGCTGCAGGCCGGCACCGTTTCGATCGACAGCGTCTCGCGCCGCGGCGACCAGGTCATCACGCAGATCTTTCGCCTCAACCACGAGAACGCGAACAACCTGGTGCCGGTGCTGCGCCCGCTCATCACGCCGAACAACACGATCAACGCCAACCCCGGCAACAACACACTGGTCATCACCGACTACGCCGACAACCTGCAGCGGCTCGGCCAGATCATCGCCGCGATGGATACGCCGGCCGCCGGCGACGTCGAGGTGATCCCGTTGCGCTACGCGGTCGCTTCCGACATCGCGCCGCTGCTGCAGCGCCTGACCGACGGCAACACGCCGGGTGCCGCACCCGGCCAGGGCGCCGGTGGCACGGCCGCGCCTTCGATCCTGGTCGACGCGCGCAGCAATTCGCTGATCGTGCGCAGCGCCAACCCGACCAAGATGGCCGGCGTCAAGTCGCTGATCGCCAAGCTCGACGTGCAGCCGCAGGGCTCGGCGGCAAGCGGCAACATCTGGGTCGTGCACCTGAAGAACGCCGACTCGACCAAGCTGGCGCAGGTGCTGCGGGCCGCCTTCAGCGCCGGCTCGGGCGGTGCTTCGACGGGCGGCGGCTCGACGACGTTGCCGACGGGTGCGAATGCGCCCGGGGCGGCGGGCACGAACAACGCCGTCTCGGCGGCGGCGGCGCCGCTCGCGCCCTCGGCCGGGCCTTCGACCGGCGGCTTCATCCAGGCCGACCCGTCGACCAACTCGCTCATCATCACCGCGCCCGAGCCGCTCTATCGCCAGGTGCGCGGCATGATCGACCAGCTCGACGAGCGGCGCGCGCAGGTCTACATCGAAAGCATGATTGTCGAGGTGACGGGCAGCAACACCGCGGACTTCGGCTTCCAGTGGCAGGGCCTGCTCGGCGGCAAGAACAGCTCGAACATCATCGTCGGCGGCACCAACTTCAGTACCACGGGAACGAACCTGATCACGATCGACCAGGCACAGGTTTCCGGCAACGCCGGCGGCATCAGCCTCAGCCCGGGCCTCAACGTCGGCCTGGTGCGAAACTTCTTCGGCAGCCTCGGCCTGGCGGCGATCGCGAACTTCCTGCAGTCGCAGGCCAACACCAACATCATGTCGACGCCGAACCTGGTAACGCTCGACAACGAAGAAGCCAAGATCATCGTCGGCAGCAACGTGCCGTTCGTGACCGGGCAGTTCACCGCGACAGGCACGGCGGCCACCAATCCGTTCCAGACGATCGAGCGCAAGGACGTGGGCATCACGCTGCGCATCAAGCCCCAGATCGGCGAGAACGGCGCGATCCGGATGACGATCTTCCAGGAGTCGTCCAGCTTGTCGGCCGACACCGCGCCGGGCACCTCGAACGCCGGGCCCTCGACCAACAAGCGCTCGATCGAATCGAACGTCGTCGTCGACGACGGCCAGATCCTCGTGCTCGGCGGCCTGATCGAAGACTCGTACACCGACAACAAGTCGAAGGTGCCGCTGCTCGGCGACATCCCTTACATCGGCAACCTGTTTCGCAGCGAAACGCGCACCAAGAAGCGGACCAACCTGATGGTCTTCCTGCGTCCGACCGTGCTGCGCGATGCGGAGAGCGCGAACAAGCTTTCGGTCGACCGCTACGACCTGCTCCGCGCGTCGCAGAAAGACCAGCAGCCGACGCCGAACATCCTGCTCCCGGTCGGCGACTCGCCGGTTGTGCCGCCATTGCGCAAGCTCGAGGATTCGATCGTGCCGATTGCCGCGCCGCAGACCTCGCCCGGCACCGCGCCCGGCGCGCTGCAGAAGCCGAAGCCGCCGACACCTCAGGACAACGCCGCGTCGGCCCCGGCCGAGGCCGCGTCGGGTGCGGCGCCAGCGCCCGCACCGACCCGCTGATCCGCATGGGCGCACGCCATCCCCTGCCCTACGCCTACGCCAAGGCGCACACGCTGCTGCTCGAAGACGACGGCGCGCGGCTCGTGCTCTGGGCGCCCGAGACGGTCGGCCTTCCCGCGCTCTCGGAGGTGCTGCGCGTCTACGACGTCGACGCCTTCGAGCGCGAGTCGGCCGACACGCTGGCCGGGCGCATCGCCGCCGCGTACGCCGGCGGCGAGTCGAGCGCGGCGGTGGTGATCGGCGAGGTCGAAAGCGCGGTCGACCTGTCGCGCATGATGCAGGAGCTGCCGGCCATCGAAGACCTGCTCGAGGCCTCGAACGACGCGCCGATCATCCGCATGCTCAACGCCTTGCTGACGCAGGCCGCCAAGGACGGTGCCAGCGACATCCACATCGAGCCCTACGAGCGGTCGAGCTCGGTGCGCTTTCGCGTCGACGGCACGCTGCGCGAGGTGGTGCAGCCGAACCGCGCCCTGCACGCGGCGCTGATCTCGCGGTTGAAGATCATGGCCGAGCTCGATATCGCCGAGCGGCGCCTGCCGCAGGACGGGCGCATCTCGCTGCGCATCGGCGGCCGGGCGGTCGACGTGCGCGTCTCCACGCTGCCTTCGGCGCACGGCGAGCGCGCCGTGTTGCGCCTGCTCGACAAGGCCGAATCGAAGTTCACGCTCGAAGGCCTGGGCATGAGCGGCGACGTACTCACCAGCTTCGACGCGCTGATCCATCAGCCGCACGGCATCATCCTCGTGACCGGGCCGACCGGCTCGGGCAAGACGACGACGCTCTATGCCTCGCTCGGCCGCGTCGACACCGCCGGCACCAACGTGCTGACGGTCGAGGATCCGGTCGAATACGAGCTCGCCGGCATCGGCCAGACGCAGGTCAACGCCAAGATCGACCTGACCTTCGCCAAGGCGCTGCGCGCGATCCTGCGCCAGGACCCCGACGTCATCATGATCGGCGAGATCCGCGACTACGAAACGGCGCAGATCGCGATCCAGGCCTCGCTCACCGGCCACCTGGTGCTCGCCACCGTGCACACCAACGACGCGCCGAGCACGGTCACGCGCATGATCGACATGGGCGTCGAGCCCTTCCTGCTTTCGTCGAGCCTGATCGGTGTGCTGGCGCAGCGGCTGGTGCGCAAGCTCTGTCTGAACTGCCGCAAGCTCGGCGCGATGGGCCGCTACCACCCCGTGGGCTGCGACCAGTGCGGCATGACCGGCTACAAGGGCCGCACCGGCGTCTACGAGCTGATGAAGGTCGGCGACGAGATCCAGGCGCTGATCCACAACCGCGCCGCCGAAGCGCAGATCTTCGCCGCCGCCGAGGCCTCGGGCCTGCGCTCGATGCGCGAAGACGGCGAGCGGCTGGTCGCCGAAGGCATCACGTCGGCCGAAGAAGTCATCCGGGTGACGCGAGAGTGATCGCCTAAGCCGTGCCTGCCTTCCGCTTCGAAGCGCTCGACGCCCTCGGCAAGTCCACGAGCGGCCTGCTCGAGGCCGACAACCCGCGCGCCGCGCGCTCGCAGCTGCGCGCGCAGGCGCTGGTGCCGCTCGCCGTCACACAGGTCGCTTCCGCCGGCACCGGCGGCGTCGGCCTGCGCATCGGTGGTCGCGTCTTCGATTCGACCGGACTCGCCGTCTGGACCCGCCAGCTCGCCGGCCTCGTCGGCTCGGGCCTGCCGCTCGAACGCGCGCTCACCGCCTTGAGCGACGAGGCCGAGGACGCCAAGCAGCGCGAGCTGGTAGCGCACCTGCGCAGCGAGGTCAACGCCGGCGCGCCGTTCGCGCGCGCGCTGGCGAGCGCGCCGCGCGAGTTCGACGACGTATACCGCGGCGTCGTCGCCGCCGGCGAGCAGAGCGGCGCGCTCGGCCGCGTCCTCGAGCGCCTCGCCGACGACCTCGAGGCGCGCCAGGAGCTGCGCGGCCGGCTCATCGGCGCGACGCTGTATCCGGCGATCGTCTCGCTGATCGCTATCGTCATCGTCGTCTTCCTCGTCACCTACGTCGTGCCGCAGGTGGCCACGGTGTTCACCAGCTCGAAGCGGGCGCTGCCCATCCTCACCGTCGCCATGATGGCGTTCAGCAGCTTCCTGCGCAGCTGGGGCTGGCTGCTCGTGATCTGCAGCGCCGCCGGTGTCGGCGCCTTGCTGCTGGCCTTGCGCAACGAACCGTTTCGCGAGCGCTTCGATGCCGGCTGGCTGAACCTGCCGCTGATCGGCCGGCTGGCCCGCGGCTACAACGCGGCGCGCTTTGCCGGCACGCTGGCCATGCTCGCCGGCGCCGGCGTGCCCATCCTCAAAGCCTTGCAGGCCGCGGCCGAGACGCTCTCGAACCGGGCCATGCGCGCCGACGCGATGGACGCGCTCGTGCAGGTGCGCGAAGGCGCGCCGCTCGCCTCGGCGCTCGCCGGCAAGAAGCGCTTCCCAGGCATCCTGGCCATGTTCTCGCGGCTCGGCGAGCAAACCGGCCAGCTGCCGACGATGCTCGAGCGCGCCGCCAAGCAGCTCTCGGCCGAGGTGCAGCGACGCGCCATGCAGATGGCGACCATCCTCGAGCCGCTGCTCATCGTCGGCATGGGCGGGGTCGTGATGCTGATCGTGCTGGCGGTGCTCTTGCCCATCATCCAGCTCAACAGCTTCGTGAAATGAATCCGGCTCGGGTCGAGCGCCTCCCGGTTCACGGATGGCTCTCGAAGCGCAGGTCATTGCTCAGAAATCGGCGATAGGCGGCGACCGCAGCGCTGCTCCAGTTCACCTGCGCGAGATGCATTCCGAGATCGCCGGTGGCTCCTGCATTCATGACCAGGCGCACAGCCCCGTGGTCGAAGTGCCAGCGCAGATAGGTCTCGGCGTCGATCGCTCCGCCTCGCGCATCGATGAAGCTTGCCTCCACCCCCGCCCACGGTCCGGCCCGGCGCTGCTCCAGCTCCGCATAGAGCGGAGCGAAGCCCTGTGCAAGGTCGCCCTGGGCGTAGGTCGTGAAGCCCGGCCGCGCGTCGGCAACGAAGGCCACGCTGAGCGGCGCGTTGGTGAAATTGACACCGGCCGACCCGGGCAACGAAGCGCCCGCCGCGATATGGGTGAACAAGCGCTCGCGATCGATGCCGCCTGCCCTGAGGCCGCTCGCCCACAAGGCCACCCAGCCGCGATTGGCGTCGGCAAGCGAAGCGCGCAGATCGACGGGCGGCGCGCCCGACGAAAAGCCCGCGTTGGTCAGAGCGCAGTAACCGAGTTGTGATCGCGTCGCGCCCTGGGCATCGATGAACGCGGCAAGAGCCGGGTCAATCGCCCCGACGGACGAGTAGTCATCCAGCGACGGCTCCGACGTGACGGTGATGCCGGAGAACAGACGCCCGAGCCCGGCGGCCCGCAACTCGGCGACTCGCGCGGCGATTCGAGCGCCGATCACGTCCTTGGCCAGTCGAGCGACTTCGGCGCGTATGCGTGGGCTCGCATAGCACATATGCGGCGCCAGACGTTGCGGCGTTCCCCAGTCGATGAAGCGGGCCGGGTAGGGGTGGCGACCCCAGTCGCTCCATTCGACGTTGTCCGCGTTGGCCGGGTCATAGCCGGGACCGGCCGGATCGAAGTAGTTCCACAGATCCGGGCGGCCTTCCCAGTTGTAGTGAGACTCGATGGCGAAGTGGACGGCGATGGAGCGTTCGCGCGCAACGTCGAAGGCATCGTCGATCCATAGGCCGATCTCTTGCGGCGTCTGCAGCCACGGCGAAAGAAGGATTCCGAAACCCAGCTGCCGGTGTTCGGTTGCGTGCACGCCCAGGCGCCGGGACAACAGATCGACGTAGCGCGTGAAGGCTTCCTTCGGCGTGGCTGGGGGTTCGCTGGGCCGCTCGGTCGCGATGGGTTCGAGCATGAAAACGAGGTACAGCGGCTCGTCCGGGGGCAGGGTCTCGCCCCCGCCACCCCCGCCACAGGAGACGACACCGGCCACCAAACCAATCAAAAGCGCCCGCGCCAGCGTGTTCATAGCCGTTGGTCGTTCGCGGCGCGGTGTCATATGACAGGGAGTCCTTCGGTCTGACCGCCTCGCACCGCAGGGCGCTCCGATGCGCTCGTATCATGCTTCGATGCCCGCATCGCTAGAAGGCCAGCTCGTCGTCGCGATTTCGTCGCGGGCGCTGTTCGACTTTGAGGAAGAGAACCGCCACTTCGAGGCCCACGACGACCGCGCCTACATGCAGCTGCAGCTCGAGCGCATCGAGCAGGCGGCCAAGCCCGGCGTCGCGTTCTCGCTGGTGCGAAAGCTTCTCGCCTTCAACGATGCGACGACACAGCGCGTCGAGGTCGTGATCCTGTCGCGCAACGACCCGGTCTCCGGCATGCGGGTGTTCCGTTCGGCGCAAGCCTACGGCATGCCGATCCAGCGCGGCGTGTTCACGCGCGGCGAGTCGCCGTGGCGCTATCTGCGGCCGCTCGCTGCCAACCTCTTCTTGTCGACCAACGAAGCCGACGTCCGTTCCGCGCTCGAAGCCGGTGTGCCGGCAGCACGCGTCTATCCACACTCGGCGCGCGCCTCGGACCAGCATCCCAACGAAGTCCGGATCGCCTTCGACGGCGACGCCGTGCTCTTCTCCGACGAGGCCGAGCGCGTGTTCCAGAAGAGCGGGCTCGACGCCTTCCAGGCGCACGAGCGCGACCAGGCGACGACGCCGCTGGCCGCCGGCCCGTTCAAGCCCTTGCTGCAGGCCTTGCAGCGACTGCAGCACGACCGCGTGCCCGGCATGGGCATCCGCACCGCGCTCGTCACGGCGCGCAGCGCGCCGGCGCACGAGCGGGCCATCCGAACCCTCATGCAATGGAACGTCGAGATCGACGAGGCGATGTTCCTCGGCGGCCTGGCCAAGGGCGAGTTCCTGCGCGAGTTCGAGCCCGACTTCTTCTTCGACGACCAGACCGGGCACATCGAAAATGCCGCCGCGCACGTGCCGTCGGGGCACGTCGCGTCGGGCATCTCGAACGGTTAGGGCAGGCCGGCGCTGCCGCCGGCCGCGCCTTCAGCGCAGGTTGCCGGTGTGGCCCAGCGAATAGCGGCCCGGCTGCGGCCAGACTGTGAGCCCGTGCGGCTCCTTGCCGACCTTGAGCTTGTCGACCGCGCCGCTCGCGGTGTCGATGCGATAGACGACGTCGTCGAAGCGGCCCGACAGCCACAGGTACTTGCCGTCGGCGCTGACGTTGCCCATGTCGGGGCTGCCGCCGCCCGGGATCGGCCAGGTCTGCGCGACCTTGCCGGTGGCGAAGTCGAGCACCGAGACGCCGCCCGGGCCGTTCGGCTTGCCGCGGATCAGGTTGCTGCCGCGGTTGGCGATGTAGAGACGCTTGCCGTCGCGGCTGGGGTAAAGGCCGTGCGCGCCGATGCCGGTCTCGACGAAGCCGATCTGCCGGAAGCTCTCGCCGTCGACGACGTGGACGCCGTCGGCCATCATGTCGGCGACATAGAAGCGCTTGCCGTCGGGCGAGATGCGGATGTCCTGTGGCATGCCGGGCGTGGTGCAGATCTCGCCGCTGCCGGAAGGGTCGGGCAGCTTCACCGGCTTCTTGCCCGGTTTGTCGATCACCGCGAGCACGTCGGGACGGGCGAAGTAGCGGCTCAGCTTCAGCGTCGCCAGCACCTTGCGGTTCACCAGGTCGATCTTGGTCACCGTGCCCGAGAACTCGCAGGTAAAGATGGCGTAGCGGCCGTCGATCGAGAAGTCGGCGTGGTTGATGCCCGCGCATTGCGGCGCGGCGATCGAGGCCTCGACCTTCATCGTCGCGGCGTTGCGGAAGTCGAGCCGCTTGAACGCCTCGACGACGACGATCGCCTGCTTGCCGTCGGGCGTCCAGTACATGTTGTACGGATCCTCGACGGCGATGCTCTTGCCGGGCTTGCCCGTGCCCGGGTCGATCGGCGTCAAGCTGCCGTCCTTGCGCCCTTCGGCGTTGTTGGCGACCCAGAGCGTCTTCAGGTCCCAGGACGGCACGATGTGCTGCGGGTTGACGCCGACCTTGAAGGTGTCGATCACCCTCAGCGTCTCGGGGTCGATCACCGAGACCGTGTTGGCGGAGCGATTGGGCACGTAGACGCGCGGCAGCGCGCCAACGACTGCAGCCGAGAGATGGCCGCTTGCCGTCTCGCTGTACAGGTTGTCGCGGTCGGCGACGCCGGGCATACCCGGCACGGTGACGATCGGCGATGCCGGCGCATCCGTGCCGGGCTGCGCCCCCACCCACCACGCCGACACGCTGAGCGCGGCGAACAGGCCGGCGCCGAGGCCGAGCCGAGTCTTCTTCTGCATGCGGTAGGTCGTTCTTGGAATCGAGAGCCTTCGATTATCGGACGACAGCACGGCGGATCGCGTTGACACTGCGCAAGACGATCAGATCGACGCCGAGCTGGCCGAGCACGGCCGTCGACGGCCGCGCATCGCCGGACGTGCCGTCGCCGGCGACCGGCGCCGCGGCAAGGCGATCGGCTCGCACCAGGCGCGGGTCGACGGCGAGCATCAGCGACGTGTCGGCGGCCCCCGCGTGCAGGCCGATCTGCGCGTCCGTGAGCCCCTTGCCACGCAGCGCCTGCGCGTACGGCTCGACGCCGGCGCGGTAGTACTCGGCGATGAAGTGGGCGCGAACCGGGGTCGACGCCCATTCACGGTTCAGCCGGGCTGCGACCGCCGCCAGATCACTCTGATATCCGCCGTGGTCGCCGATCAGCACGACGTCGCGAAAGCCGGCGCGACGAAAGCTGCGCGCCGCGCCTTCGAGCACCGCCCTGAAGGCGTCGGGCGGCACGGTGATGGTGCCGGGAAACTTCATGTGCCCGGAAGTCGCGTCGACCGGCCCTTCGGGGACATAGGCGACGACCGGCGCGACCAGCGCATTGCCGAGCTCGGCGGCGATGCGCCCCGCCAGCACATGCGCGCGCACGTTGTGCTTGCCGAGCGCCATGTGCGGCCCGCCCTGCTCGGTGCCGCCGACCGGCACGATGATCGTCGTGCGCCCGGCGGCAACGGCATCGCGCACGTCGGTCCAGGTCAGCTCTTCGATGAACACGCTTTCGCCCGCCGCAGCGGCCGGTGCCGTCAGCGACAGCGAAGAGACGAGCACGAGCGCGATCAGGGACAGCTTCATGGCCCGACCTTAGCGCATGCCGTAGCCGCGCAGCCGCTCGAGGTCGAGCACGCGCACGCCGCCGTATTCGACGCGAATGGCCTCGCTCACGCCGAGCCGCGACAGCGCCTCGTTGACGCGCTGCCGCGACAGCCCGACCAGGTAGCCGAGCTCCTGCTGCGTGATGCGCAACAGCGAGCCGACGTTCGGATAGAGGATCGGGTGGAACAGCGCCGCAAGGCTGCGCGCGACTCGCGCGTCGGGGTCGCCGAGGCGATCGATCTCGCGCGCGGCGATGAACTGGCCGAGCCGCTCGTTCAACTGCTGGACGATGAAGCGGTTGAAGGGAATGCTGCGGTCGAGCAGCCAGTGGAAGGTCTCGACGGTGAGCCCGGCGACCAGGCTCTTGCGCAGCGCCTGGATGTTGTAGCGATAGGCCTCGCGCTTGATGACCGTGCCCTCGCCGAACCAGCCGCCGGGCGCGATGCCGGTGAAGGTGATCGGCACGCCGATCGCCGTGTCGTTGCTCATCTTCAAGAGGCCGTCGATGACGCCGAACCAGTAGGTCGCCGGTCGGCCCACGCGGCAGAGCAATTCGCCGCCCTCGACCTGCACGACCTTCAGGTCGGCCAGTGCGCGCTCGCGCTCGTTCGGCAGCAGCGCCTTCAGCCACGCGATGTCGGCGAGCTCGGGCGGCTCCGGCGTGCGCGCGCGGGCGAGCAGGTAAGCGGCAGACGAGGTGCGCAACACGATCGACGATTGTCGCCCTCCATCCTTGACCAAACAACTGTTTGTATTTCTAATGACGACATGGAGACGACCCGCCGGCGCGGCCACAGCCGCCTGCCGCAATTGCTCGACGAGGCGGCGCGCGCCTTCGCGGAGCGCGGCTTCGCGGCCGCCTCGGTGCGCGAAATCGTCGGCCCGATCGGCATGCTGCCGGGCTCGCTCTACTGCCACTTCGCGACCAAGGAAGCCTTGCTCGTCGCCGTCTACAAGGAAGGCGTCGAGCGCATCTCGGCGGCCGTCGATGCCGCCGTGGCGCCGCTCGCCGGGGCCTGGCCGCGGCTCGAGGCGGCCTGCGTTGCCCACCTCACGTCGCTGCTCGACCAAACCGACTACTCGCAGGTGGTGATCCGGGTCCGGCCGAGCGACGCCCCGTCGGTCGCCGACGAACTGGTCGCGTTGCGCGATTCGTACGAGGCGCGCTGGGCGCGGCTGGTCGCCGACCTGCCGCTCGAGCGGCCGGTGAACCGCGCCGATCTGCGCCTGTTCCTGATGGGCGCCCTCAACTGGAGCCAGACCTGGTACCGCGACGACGGCGGCTCGTCGCCGGCGCGCATCGCCAGGCGATTCGTCGGCCTGTTCAAGACCAGCCTCGCCGAAAGAACGAAGGAATCCGCATGACCCCCGAAGACTCGTTCCGGCCGCGCGTGCTGGTGACCAAGATCGGCCTCGACGGCCACGATCGCGGCAGCCGCATCGTCGCCGCCGCCTGCCGCGACGCCGGCATGGAAGTGATCTACACGCCGCCCTGGCAGACCATCGCCGCCGTCGTCAAGCTCGCGCTCGAGGAAGACGTCGACGTCGTCGGCATCTCGTCGCTGGCCACCGACCACCTCATCGTGCCCAAGCTGATGACCGCGCTGCGCGACGCCGGCCTCGGCCACATGCGCGTCGTCGTCGGCGGCATCGTTCCCGACAACGAGGAAAAGATGCTGCTCGAATGCGGCGTGCGCCAGGTCTTCCATCCCGGCGGCACGATGGACGAGATCACGACGAAGATCCGCGACTACGCCCGCGAGGCGCGAGAGGCGGGCGCGCACGCCGACCAGGAGCAGGCGACATGAACAAGCCCATCGACTCGCAGATCCTCGCCGGCACTGCTTCGGAGGCGAAGGCGCGCTGGCAGCGCGACTATGGCGAATCGATAGGGACCGACCGCGCGACCGTCAACGTCTCGGGCATCCCGATCCTGCCCCTCTACGGCCCCGACGACTGGGCCGCTTACGGACAGCGCGAGCCGCTCGGCTACCCCGGCCAGCCCGACTACACGCGCGGCATCTACGCCACCATGCACCGCGGCCGCACCTGGACGCAGCGCCAGCTGATCGGCCTCGGCACGCCGGCCGACTACAACGAGCGGCTGCTGGCGATCATGGCGCGCGGCGCCACCGCCGTCTCGCTCATCCCCTGCAACTCGGTCTACCGCGGCTACGACATGGACTCGGTCGAGCCCGAGCTGCTCGGCACCTGCGGCGTCGTCCTCGACAACGCCGA
This sequence comes from Burkholderiales bacterium, assembly GCA_025350505.1. GTDB lineage: Bacteria > Pseudomonadota > Gammaproteobacteria > Burkholderiales > Burkholderiaceae_C > Schlegelella_A. Next base: position 283 of record JANXXS010000292.1, on the reverse strand, counting down.
GCACATGGACCGCTGCCTCGAGGGTGTCGACCTGTCGCGCATCTCGTGCGCGCTGAACGATCCTTCGCCCTTCACGTTGCTCGCTTTCATGCTCGTCACCGCCGAGCGGCGCGGCGTCGACTGGAAGACGGTCACCGGCACATCGAACCAGAGCGACTACATCTCGCACTACGTCGCCAACCACATGTTCTACCGGCTCTCGCTGCCGGGCGCGCGGCGCGTGCTGATGGACCACATCGCCTTCTGCAACGAGAAGGTGCCGCGCTGGAACCCGATGTCGGTG
>JANXXS010000265.1 GCA_025350505.1 Burkholderiales bacterium | reverse complement strand
TTCCAGACCGTTCCCGGGGGCGCCGCCGTCGCCGTCGAATCGCTCATCGCCCACCTCTTTCTTGCAACATACTGTCCGGATAGTATCTCAAGTGCGAAGGCGCCGGTCAATTGCCGGGCGCCGCCGCCGGCCCTAGACTCCCGCCGGTTCCCCATGCAGCCGACACGATGAGCACTGCGCGCGCGATCCCGGCCAAGAAGAGGCAAGTCAAGCAGAACGTCGAGCGCCGCGAGGCGAGCATCGAGCTGCTGCTCGGCGCCGCGCTGCGCCTGTTCGTCTCGCAGGGCTTTCGCGCCACCAACCTCGAGCAGATCTCGAGCGCGGCGGGGCTCACCAAGGGCGCGGTGTATTTTTATTTCGGCAGCAAGGAGTCGGTGCTTCTCGAGGTGCTCAAGCGCGTGCGCGAGGTCGTGGTCGACCGTGCGCTCGAGGCGGTCGAGGCGGCCCCGGCGGACGACCCCGTGCAGCGCCTCGTCGCCTACATCCACTACCAGGCGCGGCTCGGCATCACGCACCGCGACGAGGTGCTGCTCCTCATCCTCATGTCGCTCGAGTACAAGGAGCGCCAGGGCGAGGTGAACGACTTCATCGCCGGCCTGCAGCGCAAGCAGCGGCGCCTGATCGAGGGCCTGATCGCCGATGGCCAGAAGGCGGGCAGCATCCGCGCCGACGTGCCGGTACGCGAGCTCGCGGCGATCGTCCTCGCGACCAACGACGGCACCTTTCTGGAGTGGTTCCGCCGCTCGGCGAGCCTGCGCGGTCGCGAGCTGACGCGGGCGCTGCGCGTCGTGCTCCTGAGCGGCACGGCGCTGCAGCCGCGATAGCGTTAAAAGGCCCTAGCGGCCGCCCGCGTGCCCGGCGATGAAGCGGCCCGCCGCCGCCGAGAGCAGCGCCGGCTGGTCGCGATGCGGCGAGTGGCCGCAGTCGGGAATCTCGAGCAGCACGGCGTGCGGCACGCGCCGGGCGATCGCGCGGATCTGCTCGAGCGTGCCGTACTCGTCGTCCTCCCCCTGCACGGCGAGCACCGGGCAGGCGATCGTCTCGGTGTCGCGCTCGATGTTCCAGTCGCGGAATTCGGGCGAGAGCCAGGCGTCGTTCCAGCCGCGGAACGCCGAGTCGGGATCGGCGTGGTGCTTCGCGAGACGGGCACGCAGGTCCGACGACTCGAAGGTACCGCGCGCCAGCTCGATGCTCTTCACCGAGATCTCCTCGACGAAGAGGTGCGGCGCGACGGCGATGACGCCGGCCGCCGCATGGCGTGCCGCGTAGAGGAGGGCGATCGTGCCGCCGTCGCTGTGCCCGAAGAGCCAGGGCCGCTCGATGCCGACCGCGGCGAACAGGGCAGGCAGCACCTCGTCCGCCTGGCGCTGCATGAAATCCGGCCCCCAGCGCTCGTCGCGCGGCTTGGGGCTGGAGTTTCCGTAGCCGTAGCGCGAGAAGACGAAGCCCGGGAGGCCGTGCGCCAGACAGAACTCGCGCGGGAACTCGCGCCACATCGAGATCGAGCCCAGGCCCTCGTGCAGGAAGACGACGACCGGCGACGTCGCCGAACGTGCGGCGCCGACCCATTGGTACTCGAGCTGGATCTCGCGCCCGCGCCAGGGCAGGCGCGCGAGCTCGCGCGCGCGCAGCACGGCGCTCACGCTGCAGCGCCGCCGCGCTCGCGCTCGCGCAGGCGAAAGCGCTGGATCTTGCCGGTGGCCGTCTTCGGCAGCTCGTCGACGAACTCGATGGCGCGCGGGTACTTGTAGGCGGCGAGCTTTTCCTTGACGAAGGCCTTCAGGTCGACATCGCTCACCGTCTGTCCGGGCTTGACGACGACGAAGGCCTTGGTCTTGGTCAGGCCCTCGGCGTCTTCGGTGCCGATGACGGCGCACTCGAGCACGCAGGGGTGCTGCATCAGCGTCGCCTCGACCTCGAACGGCGAGACCCAGATGCCGCTCACCTTCAGCATGTCGTCGCTGCGGCCCGCGTAGGTGTAGTAGCCGTCGGCGTCGCGCACGTATTTGTCGCCGCTCTTGGTCCAGCCGCCCTGGAAGGTCTCGCGCGATTTCTCGCGGTTGCCCCAATACATGAGGGCCGCGGTCGGGCCCTTGATGAAGAGATCGCCGACCTCGCCGTCGGCGACCGGCCGTCCGTCTTCGCCGCGCAGCTCGATCTCGTAGCCTTCGACGGGCTTGCCGGTCGTGCCGTAGCGGACGTCGCCGGGC
>JANXXS010000228.1 GCA_025350505.1 Burkholderiales bacterium | reverse complement strand
AGCTATTCGAATGTAGGTGCATTTATACTGCGCCATGGACATCGTCGACCAACTCGCTCCGCGCGGCTTTGACTGTGTTTGCGGCAACCTGCGCATGGCCGCGCGCGCCGTCACCAGCGTCTACGACCGCCACCTGCGCGAGGCCGGCGTCCAGGCCAGCCAGATGGCGGTGCTCTGGGCCGTGGCGGGCACGCAGGGGCTCGCCGTCAAGCAACTCGCCGCCCGGATCGCGATGGACGAAACGACGCTGATCCGCAACCTGCGCGGCCTCGAGCGGCAGGGCTGGGTTGCCCTGGCCGTCGGCGGTGACCGGCGGCGCCGCCTCGCCTCCCTGACCGACGAGGGCCGGGCGGTCTTCGCCAAGGCCTTGCCGCTGTGGAAGAAGGCGCAGCAAGAGGTCAGCGCGGTGCTCGAGGACAAGTTGAGCGAGACCAATCGCAAGCTGCTCCGGCTGACTCGCGCCGTCGCCTGATTGCCCGCCAAAAAAATTTGCATAAAACAATGTATATGCATTCACTATCCGGCCCGGCGGCACCCCTGGCCTGGGCCGCCGAGCCGCCGGCGCTGATCTTTCGCGCCGTGCTCGAAGGCGCTGCCAGCGTGACGTGGCGCAATCGCCGTGTCCGCGTCGACGAGGACGCGTGGCTTCTTCTCGACGGCAACGAGGCCTGCTCGGTGCAGGTCGACGCCGAGGTTCGCACCCGGCTTCTTGTCGTCGCTGTCTCGCCTGCGGAGCGCGACGCGGCCTTCGCCGCCGCCTCCGGCGGCACCGGCGAGCTCGACGACGCCCGGCCGCACACGGGCGCCGTAACCGCTGACGTCGCTGATCCGGCGGGCTTCGCATTCGCCGAGAACCTGCGCCCGCGCGAGGGCGCGGCCGGCCTTCGCCTGCTCGCGATCGCGCAGGGCCGCGCCGCGGGCCGCTCGCCGGCCGCCGAGCGCGCCGACCGGATCGCCCTGGTCCAGGAAGCCGTCGCCGAGGAGCTGGCGCTGCGCCGCCGGGCGGCGCGGATCGCCTGCGTCAAGCTGGCGACGCGCGAGCAGCTGCTGCGCCGCATCCTGCTCGCCGCCGACTTCATCGCCAGCCGCCACGACGAGCCGCTCTCGCTCGACGAGATGGCGCGCGCCGCGAGTCTGTCGCGTTTTCACTTCGTGCGCCTGTTCAGCCTCGTGCTGGGCGAGACGCCGCACGCCTTTCTGCTCCGGAAGCGCACGGCCGTGGCGCGCCGCCACCTCGCCGTCGGCAGCGCCTGCAGCGAAGCGGCGACGCGGGCCGGCTTCGGCAGCCGTTCGGCGCTGTTCCGCAATCTTCGCAAGACTGATCTGAACGCCACCGGCCGCGCACCGTGCTTCCTCTCTGCCTGATCATCGCCGCCGACGCCGGCGTTGCCGCGGGGTTCAACCGCGACTTCGAGCTGCTCGGCTTCAAGCCTTACGCGGTCGAAACCTTCGCCTCGGCCTTCGGCCTGATCCGCCAGTGGCAGTTCGACGCGCTCATCGTCGACGGCGACGGTGACGGCGAGGCACTGATGCACGCGCTGCCGGAATTGCGCGACCGTTCCAACGCGCCGATCGTCCTCGTCTGGAGCGACCTCAGCGAGCGTCGCCAGATCGAGGCGCTGCAGGTCGGCGCGACCGAGGTCATCGTCAAGCCGGCGTCACCGCGCCTGATCGCCGCCAAGCTGCACCGGCTCATCGAGATGGCCCGCGAGCGGCCGCCGCCCGGCAGCGAGGAGCGACGCGCTGTCGTGCGGCTCGGGCCCTTGCGTCTCGACCCGCGCCGTGCCACGGCCAGCGTCGGCGATGCGCCGCTCGCGCTCACCACCGGCGAGTTCGAGCTGCTGCTCCTGCTGGCGTCGCGACCCGGCGAGTTCGTCCATCGCGACACGATCGGACGCACGCTCGGCAGCTCGGCCGGCGCCGGCGACGGCCGGCGCAGCGCCGACATGCACATCTGCCGCATCCGCAAGAAGCTGCGCGACGCCGGCGCCAACGCCTTGCGCGTCGAGACGGTCTACGGCCGCGGCTATTGCCTGCGCATCGAGGAAGAAGAAGCGGTCGAGCTGTTCGCGGCGCGCCATCCGCAGTGGTGCGCCTGACGTCGGTTCTACGGGTAAGCACGCGGTAGGCAGGCGCCCACAATAGGGCGACATGAACGAGACGGTCGTCCTGCCGCTGTGGTTCGCGGTGGTCGTGCTGGTCCTGGCCACGTGGGCCGCCTACGACAAGCTGCTCATGCCGGCGCTGCGCCGGTTCGTGCGCGGCCGTGTCAACGTCGTTCTCGAGGAGGCTTCGTCGCGGCTGCGCATCGGCGTCAAGCCCTTCCAGCGCACGCGCCGCCAGGTGCTGATCCATCGCCTGCTCGCGGATCCCAAGGTGCTGGCCGCGGCCGAAAGCTACGCCGCCGAGCGAAAGCTGCCGCTCTCCGCGGTGCTGAAGACGATCGAGCACTACGCGCGCGAGATCGTTCCGGCGTTCAACGCCTACGTCTACTTCCGCATCAGCAACTGGATCGGACGCAAGCTCTCGCGCGGCCTGTATCGGGTGCGTCTCGGCTTCGTCGACACCGCGGCGCTGGGCCGCGTGCCGGACAACGCGACGGTGGTGTTCGTCATGAACCACCGCTCGAACATGGACTACATCCTGGCCAGCCACATCGCCGCCGACCAGGCGGCGCTGTCGTACGCGGTCGGCGAATGGGCGCGCGTCTGGCCGCTCTCGGCGCTGATCCGCTCGATGGGCGCCTACTTCGTGCGCCGGAACTCGAAGGACGAGCTGTACCGGCGCGTGCTCGAGTGCTACATCGCGATGGCGACGCAAGCGGGCGTGCCGCAGGCCGTGTTTCCCGAGGGCCGCCTGACCCGCGACGGCCTGATGGGCGCGCCCCGGTTGGGCGTGATCGACTACATGCTGCGCGGCTTTCATCCGGGTGGCGAGCGCGACCTGGTGTTCGTGCCGCTCGGCTTGAACTACGACCGGGTCCTGGAAGACCGCACTCAGCTTCTCGAGATCGACCCGAACGCACGCAGACCCAACCGCTTCTGGACAGTGTGGAACACGCTCGGCTTCATCGCCAACAACCTGCGCCTGATGGGCAAGAGCGGCTGGCGCCGCTACGGCTACGCCTGCGTCAATTTCGGCGCGCCGGTGTCGATGCGCGACTACTGCACGCAGCGCGGCATCGATTTCCAAAAGCTCGACGCAGCCGAGCGCAAGCGCGCCATCGGCGAGTTCGGCAGCCACTTGATGGCGGCGGTCGGCAGTGTCGTTCCGGTGCTGCCGGTGCCGCTGGTCGCCACGGTGGTTCTTGCCCACGAAGCCCCGGGGATCTCGGAGTTCGAGTTGAAGGTGGAGGTCAATGCCCTGATCGAACGACTCGAAGCGGCGGGCGCGCACACCTACATTCCGCGCAAGGATCTCGACTACGCCGTCGGCGTCGGCCTGCGCATGCTCACGCTGCGCCACCTTGTCGAAGAAAAAGACGGCCTGTACGCGCCGCGCCAGATCGAGCTGCCCTTGCTCCGCTATTACGCCAATTCGATCGCCCACTTCCTGCCCGCATAGGCGCGACTCAGGACAAAGCGTGGTTTAGCGGCCGCCTCCTGGCGGCCCGAACAGGGGCATCTGTTGCGATACGAAGCCGTGCCGCGCCAGCAGGAACGGGCGCTGCGAATAGTGCGCCGGCGCCACCGGTGGCACGGTGCCGATGCCGAGGCGAAGCAGCGAGGAGGCGCCGCCGCGGGGCGACGCGGCCGGGGAAAGGGATCGATGCAGCATGGGTTGGCTTTTCGGTCGGATCGGCCCGGGCAACAACTCGTTGCATGCGCCGGATTTCACGCCGAAGGTTTGCAACGTTCGTGCCACGCAGCGCGCCGTGAAGCCGTTCACGAGTCGATCGATCCCGGTCCGCTCGGCCGCGCCGGAGCCTGACAAGCCGTGCGCCGACGCGACCGGCCGCGTCGATCTCGCAAGCAGGCGTTACCGGATCGGACTCACGCGGCCGCCGCGTAGCCGCGAGGGATCGCGTCGAGAAGGCGCCGCGTGTACTCCTGCTGCGGCCGCTCGAGAATCTGCTCCACGTCGGCTTGCTCGACCACCTCGCCGTCCTTCATGACGATCACCTCGTCGGCCATGAAGCGAACGACGGCGAGGTCGTGGCTGATGAAGATGTAGGCCAGCCCCAGCTCGTCTTGCAGGTCTTTGAGCAGGTTGAGCACCTGGGCCTGCACCGAGACATCGAGCGCGCTCACCGCCTCGTCGAGAACCAGCACCTCGGGAGTCAGCGTCAGGCAACGCGCGATCGCGACGCGCTGGCGTTGCCCGCCCGAAAACTCGTGCGGGTACTTCTGCATCGCCGTGTCGTCGAGGCCGACCTTCGCGAGCAGGACGCGGGCCCGCGCCTCGCGATCCGAAGCGCTGCTGCCGATGCCGTGGATGGTCATCGGCTCGACCAGAGTCTGGCCGATCGTGAAGCGCGGGTTGAGCGAGGCATACGGGTTCTGGAACACGACCTGGATGCGTCTTCTCATTGACAGCATCTCGGACTTCGAGAGCGCGAGCAGGTCGCGTCCGTCGAAGATCGCCTGGCCACCGACCGGGCCGCCATTGGGCTCGTGCAGGCGCAACAGCGTCAGACCGAGCGTGGTTTTGCCCGACCCGGATTCGCCGACGATGCCCAGCGTGTGGCCGGCGCGAAGCCGGAAGGTCGCGCCCTTCACGGCCTGGAACTCCTTGCGCCCGAACACGCCGCTGCGGATCCAGAAGCTCTTGGTCAATGCCTTCGCTTCGACGATGACCGGCGCATCGGGGTTCTTCGCTTTCGCCATGATCTCGCTCATCGCCGCGCGGCCGGCGATGTGATCGTCGACGACGCGCAGCCGCGGCGCCCGCTGTTCGAGCGTGGGCCGGCAAGCGAGCAGGGCCCGGGTGTACGCGTCCTGCGGGCTGGCGAAGATGCCGGCCACCGGCCCTTGCTCGCGGACGATGCCGTTGCGCATGACGACGACGTGATCGGCGATCTCGCCGACCACGCCGAGGTCGTGGCTGATGAACAGCATGCTCATGCGATGCCGTTCCTTCAGGCCGCCGAGCAGCTCTAGGATCTGGCGCTGGATCGTCACGTCGAGGGCGGTGGTCGGCTCGTCGGCGATCAGCAGCTTGGGCTCGCAGGCGAGCGCCATGGCGATCATGACGCGCTGCTGCTGGCCGCCGGAAAGCTGATGGGGATAGGCCGACAAGCGCCGTTTCGGCTCCGGCATGCCGACTTCGCCGAGCAGCGCTTCGGCACGCGCCAGGGCCGCGCGGCGGCCGAGGCCCATGTGCTTGACGAGCGGCTCGACGATCTGCTGGCCGACCGTGAACACCGGGTTGAGCGAGCTCATCGGGTCCTGGAAGACGCAGGCGATTTCCTTGCCACGCAGCCGCTGCAGATCGTCGCGGCCGAGGGCCAGCATGTCGCGGCCCAGGAACGCGACCTTGCCCGAGCGTTCGGCGTTTTCGGGCAGCAGGTTGAGGATCGACATCGCGGTCACGCTCTTGCCCGAGCCGGACTCGCCGACCAGCGCGACCGTCGTGTTCTCGGGGATGTCGAAGCTCACGCCGCGAACCGCCTCGATGCGGCGAACGACGCCGTCTTCCTTGCCGATCCGGAACGCGACGCGCAGATCTTCGATCGTCAGCAGCGCCCCGCTCATTCCAGGCCCCGCAACTTCGGGTCGAGCGCGTCGCGCAAGGCATCGGTCATGAGCGAGAACGCGGTCACGAAGACGGCCATGAAGGCGGTCGCCGCGACCAGCTGCCACCAGTAGCCGAGGATCAGCTCGCTTTGCGCTTCGGCCAGCATCGTTCCCCAGGAGACATCGTCGACGCCGACGCCCAGGCCCAGATACGAAAGGATGACCTCGAACTTGATGAAGGCGACCACCAGCAGCGACAGCCGCACCAGGATCACGTGGCTGACGTTGGGCAGGATGTGCCTGAACATGCGCGACGCCGCGGAAGCGCCGATCGCCTCGGCCGAGCGGACGTAGTCACGGGTCGAGTGCTTGATGAACTCGGCCCGCACCTGGCGGTAGATGCCGGTCCAGCCGACCAGGGCCAGGATGATGGCGACGCTGGCGATGCCGCGGCCGAAGATGACCGCGAACGAGAGGATGAGCAGGATGTCTGGGATCGATGTGAAGACGCTGTAGACCCACTCGAGAAAATCGCCGACCTTGCCGCCGAAGAAGCCGCCGAGCGCGCCGAGCACCGTGCCGATCAACGCGGCCACGATCGCCCCGAGCAGGCCGACGAAGACCGAGGTCTGGCTGCCTTTCATCGCTTTCGAAAGCACGTCGCGGCCGAGCCGGTCGCCGCCGAAGGGCAAGGTCTGGTCGCGCGGCGTCTCGACCGTCTTGTACTTCGCGGCGCGCTCGGCCCACTCCTGGTAGCGCGGTGCCAGGGGATCGACGGCCGAGATGTCGGCGATCGGGCCGGTCGGGCCGGCGATCGCTTCTGTTTCGACCGCCGCCGCCGGTCCCATGAAGGTGGGCGGCGCGCTCGGCACGCCGACTTCCTTCTGCCAGCCGCGCGCGACCAGGCCGGCCGCCGTGAGCACGATCATGAGCACGAAGACCAGCACGACGACGAGCGACGCGACTCCTAGTCGGTCGCTGTGCATGCGCCGCCAGGCCGCGCGCCAGACGCCCTCGGAGCGCGGTGCGGCGCTGTCCGTGGTCGCGCTGATCGGCGGCAGGACGGCACTCATGCGATCGAGTTCATTTGAGCACCACGCGCGGGTCGACCAGTTTGTAGAGGATGTCGACGCTCAGGTTGATGACCATCGTGATCATCGCCAGATAGACCGTGATCGCCTGGATCACCGGATAGTCGCTGCGGTTGACGGCCAGGATCACCTCGCGGCCGAGGCCGGGGATCGAGAAGAACACCTCGATCAGGAACGAGCCGACGAAGATGCCGGGCAGCGACAGGCCGATGTTGGTGAGGATCGGGATCATGGCGTTGCGCAGCACGTGCTTGAAGAGGACGACTTTCTCGGTCATGCCTTTGGCGCGCGCCGTGCGCACGTAGTCGTGGCCGAGCTCGTCGAGAAAGAAGGTGCGGTAGAGCCGCGTCTGCGGCGCGATGCCGACCATCAGCACCAGCAGCACCGGCAGCGGGACGTAGGTGACCAGGTTCTTCAGCACCGAGTCGCTCCAGCCCTGCACCGGAAACCAGCCAAGCTGGAATCCGAACACGTATTGGCCGACGATGATGTAGACGAGGAACGAGACCGAGAGGGCGACCGTGCTGATGACCATGATGGCGCGGTCGCTGAGCGAGCCGCGCCGGTAGGCGACCCACATCGCGATCGGCAGCGCGAGCACGGTGTCGAGAACGAGGATCGGCGTCATGACCGTCAGCGTCGCCGGCAGCCGGGTGGCGAAGATGTGGCTGACCGACTCGTTGGTGGCGAAGCTGCGTCCCCAGTCGAAGGTGACGATGCTCTTGACGTTGATCCAGAGCTGCACGTACCAGGGGCTGTTCAGGCCGAGCTGATCGCGGATCGCCTGCACCTGCTCCGGCGTGGCGTTCAGTCCGGCCAGAATCTCGGCCGGGTCGCCGCCGAAGAACTTGAAGAGCAGGAAAACGAGGAGGACGACGCCCAGCAGCGTGGGGATCATCTGCCACAGGCGCCGGATGAGGTAAGCGGCCATCGGGGTGGGAGTCGGGTCGGGGGAGAGGCCGCTTTCTCGGCGCGGTGAAGTCTAGCGCCTAGACTTCGCGTTCGGCTCCAGGATTGCGAGAGGACACGCAGACGATGAAGCGCCGGCAATTGACGCAAGCGATGGCCGCCGCCTGGGCGACCGGCGCTTTGCCGAGCCTGGCAGCCCAGGCCGCGCCCGATGCGGCCGCCGCATCGGGCGAGAAGGTGTTGCGCTACGCCTTCCAGGTCGCCGAGACCGGCTTCGATCCGGTACAGATCAGTGACATCTATTCGCGCATCGTCACGTCGCACATCTTCGACGCGATGCTCACCTACGACTACCTGGCCCGGCCGTTCAAGCTCGTGCCGCTGGCGGCGGCGGCGATGCCCGAGGTGTCGGAGGACTTCCGCACCTTCACCTTCCGCGTCAAACCCGGTATCTATTTCGCCGACGACCCGGCCTTCAAGGGCAAGCGTCGCGAGCTCGTCGCCGAGGACTTCGCCTACGGCATGAAGCGCGTCTACGACCCGAGGCTGAAGAGCCCGAGCCAGGCCGTCCTCGAGAACGAGGGAATCATCGGCCTGCAGGATCTCTACGACGAGGCGGTGCGCACGAAGAAACCCTTCGACTACGACCGCAAGATCGAGGGCCTGCAGGCCCTCGACCGCTACACCCTGCGCGTTCGCCTGCGCGAATCGCGGCCGCGCCATCTCTACAGTTGGGCAGCGCGCGACGTCTTGTGCGCGGTGGCGCGAGAGGTCGTCGAGGCCTATGGCGACCGCATCATGGACCACCCGGTCGGCACCGGGCCGTTCCAGCTCGCCGAGTGGCGGCGGAGCTCCCGCATCGTGCTCGTGCGCAACCCCGGCTACCGCGAGCACCTCTACGACGCCGAGCCCAATGCCGACGACGCCGAAGGCCAGGCGCTGCTGCAGCACTTCAAGGGCAGGCGCCTGCCGATGGTCGACCGCATCGAGATCGCCATCGTCGAGCAGTCGCAGCCGCGCTGGCTGTCGTTCATCAACGGCGAGCAGGACCTGCTCGAACGCGTGCCCACCGAATTCATCGACCAGGCCATCCCGGGCGGCAAGGTCGCGCCCAACCTCGCCAAGCGCGGCATCAAGGCCTATCGCGTCGCCAGCGCCGACGTGACGCTGATGGTCTTCAACATGGAAGACCCGCTGGTCGGCGGCTACACGCCGGAAAAAGTCGCGCTGCGCCGGGCCATGGTGCTGGGCAACGACGTCGATCGCGAGATCCGGATCGCCTGGCGCGGCCAGGCGATTCCGGCGCAGACCATCGTGCCGCCGCTGACCGAAGGCTATCGCGCCGACGTTCGCACGGAGATGAGCACCTACGACCTGGCGCGCGCCCGCGCCTTGCTCGACATGTACGGCTACCTCGATCGCGACGGAGACGGCTGGCGCGAGCTGCCCGACGGCAAGCCGCTGGTCCTGGAGCTTTCGACGCAGTCCGACCAGCTTTCGCGCTCGCGCGACGAGCTGTGGAAGAAGAGCATGGACGCGCTCGGCCTGCGCATGGTGCTGAAGACGGCGCAATGGCCGGAGAACCTGAAGTCGGCGCGCTCCGGCAAGTTCATGCTCTGGCGCGTCGGCTCCTCGGCGGCGACGCCCGACGGCCACGGCGCCCTCGAGCGCGCCTATGGCGGCTCGATCGGCAAAGGCAATCTCTCCCGCTTCAAGCTCGCCGAGTTCGACAAGCTCTACGACCGCATGAAGATGCTGCCGAGCGGCGCCGAGCGGCAGGCCCTGTTCGACCGCACCGCCCAACTCATGACCGCCTACGTGCCTTATCGTGTCGCCGTGCACCGCATCCTCACCGACATGGGCTATCCCTGGGTCATCGGCTACCGGCGGCCGCCGTTCTGGCTCGACTGGTGGCAGTACGTCGACATCGACACCGCGCTGCAGAAGAAGGTGGCGGCATGAGGCGGCGCGACGCGATCGGCGCCGCCGTCGGCCTGCTCGCAGCGGGTACGGTCAAGGCGAGCGACCAGGCCGCAACGGGTGCTGCGCAGGCGGGCGTCGCGCAGAAGGTCATGCGCTACGCCTTCGTCGCGGCGGAGACCAGCTTCGATCCAGCCAAGATCAGCGACCTGTACTCGCGCATCGTCACTGCGCACCTGTTCGAAGCGCCCTATCGCTTCGACTACCTGGCCCGGCCGGTCAAGGTCGTGCCGCACACGGCGGCGGCGATGCCCGAGGTCAGCGACGACTTTCGCACCTGGACGGTCCGGATCCGTCCCGGCGCCTACTTCGCCGACGACCCGGCCTTCAAGGGAAAGCCGCGCGAGCTGATCGCGGCCGACTACGTCTATTCCTGGAAGCGCCACTTCGACCCCGCCAACAAGAGCCCGAACTACACCGGCTTCGCCGAAGAGGGCGTCCTCGGCGTCGACGCCTTGCGCGACGAGGCGATCAAGACCAGGCGCCCGTTCGACTTCGACCGCGAGGTCGAGGGCATCCGCGCCATTGACCGCTACACCCTGCAGTTCAAGCTGGCGAATCCGCGGCCGCGCTTCCTCTACTCGATCGCCGACAGCGGCCTGTTCGGCGCGGTGGCTCGCGAAGTGGCCGAGTTCTACGGCGACCAGTTCCCCGAGCATCCGGTCGGCACCGGCGCTTTCCGCCTGGTCGAGTGGCGGCGGAGCTCGCGCATCGTGCTCGAGCGCAACCCCAACTACCGCGAGGTGCGCTACGACGGCGAGCCCGCCGCCGACGATGCCGAAGGGCAGGCGCTGCTGCGCCGGTTCAAGGGGCGCAAGTTGCCGATGATCGACCGCGTCGAGATCTCGATCATCGAAGAAAGCCAGCCGCGCTGGCTGTCGTTCCTGAATGGCGATTTCGACCTGCTCACGTCGGTACCGCTCGAGTTTGCCAACCAGGCGGTGCCAGGCGGCCGCCTCGCGCCTTACCTGGCCAAGCGCGGCATTCGCATGGACCGCTTCGCCAACCCGGACCGCACTTTCTACTACTTCAACATGGAGGATCCGGTGGTTGGCGGCATGACGCCCGACAAGGTGGCGCTGCGCCGCGCCATCAGCCTCGGCACCGACGTGGATACCGAGATCCGCAGCGTGCGGCGCGGCCAGGCGATCGCCGCGCAATCGCTGGTCGCCCCCGGTGGCTACGGCTACGACCCGGCCTACCGCAGCCAGAACAGCGAGTACGACGTGGCGCGTGCCAAGGCCCTGCTCGACATGTACGGCTATGTCGACCGCGACGGCGATGGCTGGCGCGAGCTGCCCGATGGCCGCCCGCTGGTCATCGAATACGCGACCACGCCGGACGCGATCTCGCGCCAGTTCGACGAGCTGTGGAAGAAGAACATGGATGCGATCGGCGTCCGGTTGCGCACCAAGGCGGCGCAATGGCCCGAGCAGCTCAAGGCGGCGCGCGCCGGCCAGCTCATGGTCTGGCAGCTCGGCGGCACCAATGCCTCGCCGGACTTCCAGGACACGCTGCAGAACCTGTACGGTCCCGCGGCCGGCGGACAGAACCTGTCGCGCTTCAAGGACGCCCGCTTCGACGCGCTGTACCAGCGCCTGCAAAGCCTGCCCGACGGCCCGGAGCGAATCGCCGTGCTGCGCGAGGCGCTGAAGATCGTCACCGCCTACGTGCCGCAGAAGTACAACGTGCACCGCATCGTCACCTGTTTGATGCAGCCGCGCCTGCTCGGCCTGCGCGCGCCGCTCTACGGCAACCAGTTCTGGCAACACGTCGACATCGACGACAGCAAGCGCTCGACGCGCAAGTAGATCGTTGGTCGAGCGAGCGATCTTCGCCATGGCCTTGCCGGAGCCGCAGATCGTGCGCTACACGCGCTGGCTGCGCGAGCAGCGCGGCCTCGGCTTCGACGCCACCACCCACACCGGCTACGAAGCGCTCTGGCGCTGGTCGTGCGACGACCTGCACGCCTTCTGGCAGTCGATCTGGGACTGGTTCGGGATCGAGTCGCCGACGCCGCACGAGACGGTGATCGTCGACGCGGTGATGCCGGGCGCACGCTGGTTTCCCGGCGCGCAGGTGAACTACGCGCGGCAGGTCCTGCGCCACGCCGATCGCGCCCACGCCGCCGGCCATCCGGCGATCGTTTTCCAGAACGAGAGCCTGCGCGAGCGCGGCGAGCGCGTCGAGCTGAGCTGGCCGGAACTGCGCCGCCAGGCCGGGGCGCTGGCCGCGGCGCTGCGCGCGATGGGCGTCGAACCGGGCGACCGCGTCGCCGCCTTCCTGCCGAACACGCCGGCCACGGTCGTCGCCTTTCTCGCGACGGCGAGCCTCGGTGCGGTCTGGTCGGTGTGCTCGCCCGACATGGGCCCACTCGCCGTGCTCGACCGCTTTCGCCAGATCGAGCCGAAGGTGCTGATCGCCTGCGACGGCTATCGCTACGGCGGTGTCGACCACGACCGCCTCGACGTCGTTGCCAGCCTGCTCGAAGGCTTGCCGAGCGTAAGCGACGCCGTCCTCGTGCGGAACTGCGACGCCACCGCAGACCCGGCGCGACTGGCCGCGCCGGGTCGCGCCACGCACGACTTCGACGCGCTCGCAGCCGGCGCCGCGACGGTCGCGCCGGAGTGGCTGGCCTTCGACCATCCGCTCTGGATCGTCTATTCCAGCGGCACCACCGGCCTGCCGAAGGCGATCGTCCACGGCCACGGCGGCGTGCTGATCGAGGCGCTCAAGGCCGGCGCGCTGCACAACAACGTCGGCGCCAGCGTCGAGACTGGTGACCGCTACCACTGGTACAGCTCGACCGGCTGGATCATGTGGAACTCGCAGCTCGGAGCCCTGCTCGGCGGCACCACGGTCTGCATGTACGACGGCCACCCCGGCGGGTCGCGTGCGCTCGTCGCCGGGCCGAAACGCGTCGTCGACCTGTCGACGCTCTGGCGCTTCGCTGCCGACAGCGGCGTCACCTTCTTCGGGGCCGGCGCGGCGTATTTCGCAAGCTGCCTGAAGGCCGGCCTCGAACCGCGGCGGCACGCCGACCTGTCCCGGCTGCGCGCCATCGGCTCGACCGGCTCGCCGCTGGCGACCGACTGCTACGAGTGGGTCTACGCGCAGATGCCCAAGGTCGACGGCCACGACATCTGGCTCGACCCGATCTCCGGCGGCACCGACTTCGCCGGCGCCTTCGTCGCCGGCATGGTCACCTTGCCGGTGGTGCCGGGCGAGATGCAAGTGCGCTGCCTCGGCGCGGCCGTCGAGGCCTGGAGCGAGCCAGACGCCAGCGGGCGCGGCCGGCCGCTGATCGACGAGGTCGGCGAGCTCGTCTGTGTCAAGCCGATGCCGTCGATGCCGCTTCGCTTCTGGGGCGACACCGACGGACGGCGCTATCACGACAGCTACTTCGACACGTACCCGAGCCGTGATGGAAGACCTGCGGTCTGGCGCCACGGCGACTGGATCCGCATCACGCCGCGCGGCGGCGCCATCATCTACGGCCGCAGCGACGCAACCATCAACCGGCACGGCATCCGCATGGGCACGGCCGAGCTGTACCGCGCCGTCGAGGCCTTGCCCGAGGTGCTCGATTCGCTCGTCGTCGACCTCGAATACCTGGGCCGCGAAAGCTACATGCCGCTGTTCGTCGTGCTGCGCGAGGGCCTCGTCCTCGACGACGCGCTGACGGCACGCATGAAGAACGGCATCAAGACCGCGCTCTCGGCGCGTCACGTGCCGAACGAGATCTTCCAGGTGAGCGCCATCCCGCGCACGCTGTCCGGCAAGAAGATGGAGCTGCCGGTGAAAAAGCTGCTGATGGGAACGCCGGCCGACCAGGTCTTCAAGGCCGGCGCGATGGCCAGCGCCGAGAGCGTCGACTGGTTCGTCGCCTTCGCGCGGCGGCGCGGCACGCCGTCCGGCTGAACGCCGGCCGCGCTACAGCGGCAACTCGGTGAAGTAGCGGCCGCCGTGAAAGATGAGCGGCTGCGCGCCTTCGCGACGCGTGCATTGCTCGACCTCGCCGACGAAGATGACGTGGTCGCCTTCTTCATAGCGGCTGCGGTTGAAGCACTCGAAGACGGCGGCGGCGCCCTCGAGCAGCGGCACGCCGCTCGCCCCGGCGCGGAAGTCGACGCCATCGAAGCGGTTGACGTCCTTGCTCGCGAAGCGCTGCGCCAGCGCGTGCTGGCCGGCGGCGAGGATGTTGATCGCGTAGTGCGAGCCTCGCTCGAAGGCCGGCATCGAGCCGGCCTGCCGCGACAGGCTCCAGAGTACGAGCGGCGGCTCGATCGAGACCGAGTTGAAGGAGTTCGCGGTCAGGCCGATCGGCGCACCCGATGCGTCGAGCGCGGTGACGATCGTCACGCCGGTCGCGAACATGGCGAGCGCAGCGCGGAAGTCGTCGGAGCCGAACGCGGGAGCGGCGGCGCGGGTCGGCGGAGACATGCGCCATTGTCGGCTGTGACGCCCTCTCCCGCTCGCGGGAGAGGGCCGGGGTGAGGGCCGCGGCGCGGCGCAATGCACTCCCTAGAATGGCTCGCATGACCCCTTCGCCCGTCCGCGGCGCAGCAACCCGCGCGCGCCTCGACCGGGCCGCCCGACTGGGCGCGGTCACCGTGCTCGGCTTCGCATCGGGCCTGCCCCTGGCGCTCACCGGGCAGGCGATGCAGGCCTGGCTCGGCGCCGACGGCATCGACATCGCGACGATCGGTTTCCTCAGCCTGGTGGGCCTGCCGTACACCTTCAAGTTCCTGTGGGCGCCGCTCATGGACCGCTTCGAGCCGCCCTGGCTCGGCCGGCGCCGCGGCTGGCTGGTGCTGACGCAACTGGCGCTGGCCGGTGCGCTGTTCTGGATCGCCGAGACGCCGCCGGCCTCGGCGCTCGGCGCCTTCGCCTTGCTGGCGGGCCTGGTCGCGTGGCTGTCGGCATCGCAGGACATCGTTGTCGACGCCTACCGCACCGACCTGCTGCCCGCCGCCGAGCGCGGCCTCGGCTCCTCGCTGACGGTGCTCGGCTATCGCCTGGCGATGATTCTGTCCGGCGGCATCGCCTTCATCTGGGTCGACCCGCGCCAGGGCGGCGGCTGGAGCTGGCCCGAGGTCTATCGCGTCATGGCGCTCTTCATGATCGGAGCCGCCGTGTTCTCGGCGCTGCTCGTGCCGCGCCTCGTCGGTGCGCTGCGGCCGGCGAGCGTGGCGCGCCACGACGTGCTCGGCTTTCTCGCCGTCGCCGCAGCCGTCGCGGTCGGGTTCGTCGTCACGCGCTATGTGTTCTCGCCGCTGGCGCGCGAGTGGGTTGCGCCGTGGTTCGCGTCGAGCAGCATCGCGCCGACCCTGCAACAGCGCTGGGCCGACCTGGTGGCCCTGTTCGCCGGCATTGCCCTCACCCTGCCGCTGGTGGCATGGGCGGCGCGGACGGCGCGCTTCGAGACCCTGCTCGGCGGGCTGAGAAGCTATTTCGCGCAGCCCGGTGCGGCGCCTTTTCTCGCCTTCATCGTTCTCTACAAGCTGCCCGACGCCTTTGCCGGCGCGCTGCTCACGCCGTTTCTGCTGCAGGCGATGCAATACAGCACGGCCGAGGTCGGCGTCGTCAACAAGGTGATCGGCCTGTGGCTGACGATCGTCGGCGCGCTCATCGCCGGCGTGCTCATGATCCGGCTCGGCCTCTGGCGCGCGCTGATGCTGTTCGGCGTGCTGCAGATGCTCGGCAACCTCGGCTTCTGGTGGCTCGCCGTGCACGGCCGCGGCGCGTTGCCGGGGCTGACGATCCCGCCCTTCGACTGGGGCTTCGTCAAGCTCGCCGAAGCGACGCCGGTCGACGGCGGGCTGCTCATGGCGATCGCCAGCGAGAACATCACCAGCGGCATGGGCACGGCGGCGTTCGTCGCCTTCCTCATGAGCCTGTGCAACCGTCGTTTCAGCGCGACCCAGTTCGCCCTGCTCAGCGCTTTCGCCTCGGTCGGCCGGGTCTGGGTCGGGCCGCTTGCCGGCGTGCTGGCGCAATCGATCGGCTGGCCGGCCTTCTTCATCGCCTCGACTGTCGTCGCGCTGCCGGCGCTCGCCCTGCTCGTCGTGCTGCGCAAGCCGATC
>JANXXS010000267.1 GCA_025350505.1 Burkholderiales bacterium | reverse complement strand
CAGGCGACCTTGCCGGCGATCATCACGTCGGTGGCGCGCTTGATGCCGTCGACCAGCGACTCGCGGCAGCCGTACAGGTTGTCGAACTTGCTCTTGGTCACCGAGTCGTTGACGTTGATGGCGCGAAACAGCAGCGTGCCCTTGGCGCTCATCTCCTTCAGGCGGTGCACGCCGGTGGTCGTCTCCTCGGTCACGCCGATGATCTCGGCGCTCTTGCGCGAGTACCAGGTCGCGTCTTCGGCGAGCTTGGCCTTGATGCTGGCGTAGAGACAGGTCTCTTCTTCGCTGGTCGGCTTGGAGATGACCGAGAGATCCTTCTCGGCGCGTTTGCCGAGGTGCATCAGCAAGGTGGCATCGCCGCCGTCGTCAAGGATCATGTTCGGGCCTTCGCCCTTCGAACCCTTGGCGCCGAACTCGAAGATGCGGTGCGTGTAGTCCCAGTAGTCGGACAGGTTTTCGCCCTTGTAGGCGAACACCGGCGTGCCGTTGGCGGCGAGCGCGGCAGCGGCATGGTCTTGCGTCGAGAAGATGTTGCACGAGGCCCAGCGCACCTCGGCGCCGAGCGCCTGCAGCGTCTCGACCAGCACGGCGGTCTGGATCGTCATGTGCAGGCTGCCGGTGACGCGCGCGCCCTTCAGCGGTTGGGTCTTCGCGAACTCCTCGCGAATTGCCATGAGACCGGGCATCTCGGTCTCGGCGATGCGGATTTCCTTGCGTCCCCAGCCGGCGAGCTTCAGGTCGGCAACGATGTAGGGCGCGGTGGTCTGCGGCTTCAGAACGGCATTCATGTCAGGGCTCCAGTCTCGAATGAGGGACCCGCACGGAAGGCTTCTGAAGGGAGGCGGAACTCACCCACGAGGAACCATCGTGCGGGTGAGCGCGGTTGCAATATGCGCTGTTCCAAGCCTGGGACGCGGCCCTGGCGGCCGTGCCTTGCAACGCTCCTCGGAAAGCTGGCGCAATTCTATCGCGGCGCGCGCCGCCGTGTCGGCCGAGGCTCTTATCATCGATCGGTGCTCCCGCCTTCCGTGCTGCTCTGGGCGTGCTGCGAGCCGCGCCGCCTGAGCGCGCTGCGCGGCATCCTCACCGACATCGACGACACGCTGACGACCGAAGGCGCGATCCCGATGGGCGTCGCCGCGGCGCTCTCGGCGCTGCGCGCGGCCGGCCTGCCGGTCATCGCCGTCACCGGCCGGCCGATGGGCTGGAGCCGCGCCATCGCCGCCGACACGCCGCTCGCCGCGATCGTCGCCGAGAACGGCGCCGTCGCGCTGATCGCCGAGGCCGGCGCGGTGCGCGTCGAGTACGCCGACGACGCGGCGCTGCGCGAAGCCAACGCCGTTCGCCTGCGTGCCGCGGCGGATCGGATCGTGCGCGAGGTGCCGGGCGCGACCCTGTCGCGGGACAGCGCCGGCCGCGTCACCGACATCGCCATCGACCACGCCGAGTTCGCGCATCTCGATGCGGCACGAATCGCGCACGTCGTTGCCCTCATGCGCGAAGAAGGCATGACGGCGACGGTCAGCTCGATCCACGTCAACGGTTGGTTCGGCACGCACAGCAAGCTGACCGGTGCGGCCTGGATCGTGCGCCGCCTGTTCGGCCGCGACCTCATGGCCGAGCGCGACGACTGGCTCTACGTCGGCGACTCGACCAACGACGAGTTGATGTTCGCCAGCTTTGCGCTTTCGGTCGGCGTTGCCAACCTGATGGACTTCGCCGATCGGCTTGTGCAATGGCCGGCCTTCATTGCGACGCACGAGCGCGGACGCGGCTTCGTCGAGATCGCCGAAAGCCTGCTCGCGGCGCGCGGCGCATGAGCCCGCCGGGCCGCCCCAAGGGCGAATACCGGAGTGCGAAGCACGAAGGTACTCCAATGAGCGGGCGTGTCCGCTCGAAAGCGCTCATCCCGGGGCGCGCTGCGCGGCGGGTCGTCCAATGACCCGCAAGGCGCCGCCCGTGCTCGCCGTCGCTGCGGCATTGGCGTTGGGGTCGGCGGTCTCGCTCGGCCTGGCGCGCTTTTCCTATGCGCTGCTTCTGCCGGCGATGCGCTCGGACCTCGGCTGGAGCTACTTCACGGCCGGCGCGATGAACACCGTCAACGCCGGCGGCTACCTGATCGGCGCGCTCGCCGTCTCGCGTGGCATGGACCGCGTCGGCGCGCGCGCCCTGTTCATCGGCGGCATGGTCGCGACTGCCGTGCTGCTCGCGCTGCACGGCGCCTTCAGCGCGACCGCCGCGCTCTATGCGCTGCGCCTGGCCACCGGCGTGGCCAGCGCCGCGACCTTCGTGTCGGGCGGCCTGCTCGCTACCCGCCTCGTCGCCGACCCGCACGAGCCGACGGGCACGGGCGCCAGGGCGCCGGGCGCCGGCCTCGTGCTCGGCATCTACTACGGCGGCACCGGCGTCGGCATCGTCGCTTCGGCGCTGCTCGTGCCGCCGCTGATCGCGCGCCCGGTCGCCCATGCCTGGCAGGCCGCCTGGCTCGGGCTGGGCGTGCTCGCGCTCGTCGCCGCGGCGTTGGCGGCCATGGAGACGCGCTCGATCCGCGCCTTGCCGCAGGCGCACGGTCCGCCTGGGTCGGCCGATCTGCGCGGTCTCTTCGCAGGCCTGTGCGCCTACCTGCTGTTCGGCCTCGGCTACATCGGCTACATGACCTTCGTCGTCACGCTGCTGCGCGAGCAGGGCCTGGCGCCGGCGGCGATCGTCGCCTTCTATGCGCTGCTCGGCCTGGCCGTGATCGCTTCGTCGTGGCTCTGGGCGCCTCTGCTGCAGCGCCATCGCGGTGGCGGCCCGATGACGTTGCTCAATGCGCTGCTCGCGCTCGCCACGGCGCTGCCGGTGCTGAGCCCGCATCCGGTCGCGGTGTTCGCCTCGGGGCTGTTGTTCGGCGCCGTGTTCCTCTCCGTCGTCGCCTCGACGACGGCGCTGGTCCGGCACAACCTGCCGCCCGCGGCGTGGGCCGGCGGCATCGGCGCCTTCACCATCGTCTTCGCCTTCGGCCAGATCGTCGGGCCGAGCGGCGTCGGCTGGATCGCCGACGCCGCCGGCGGCCTGCGCGCCGGGCTCGCCTGCTCGGCCCTCGTGCTGCTGCTGGCGGCGGCGGTCGCGTCGCGGCAAAGGCCGCTCGCGCGGCCGTCGCCGGCCGCGGCTTGACGCTCGGGCGCCGCGCTGCGTCTACAGGCCGAGAAATTCTGCCAGGCGCGCGCGTTCCGCGGCCAGTTGCAGCCGGAACTCAGGCTCGCGAATCTGTCCGTTCGCGTAGCCGAGCTTCAGGCTGAGCCGGCCGCCCTGCACCGCCGCGTTGCCCCAACCGACGACGCGGTCGCCCCAGAGCAGCGGCAACGCGTAGTAGCCGAGCCGGCGCTTGGGCGCCGGTGTGTAGGCCTCGAAGCGGTAGGCCCAGCCCCAGAGCAATTCGAAGCGGCGCCGGTCCCAGACGATCGGGTCGAAGGGCGCGAGCAGGCGCACCCGCTCATCGGGCCGATAGCGTGACGAGCGCGGGTTCTCGTCGGCGGGCCAGTACCAGTCGACGCGATCGATGCGCGCGCTCGCCAGCTGCTCGCGTGCCGTGGTCAGCGCCGCACGCGCCTCCTTGGCGAGGTGCGGCGCGCCGTAGCCGAGCAGCAGCCGCGTCAGGTAGACGAAGCTCGAGCCGGGCAGCGGCGCGTACTTGCGCAGCACCAGCCCGAGCAGGGCCGCCGCGCGCGCGGCGCGGGCGGCCGGGCTCGGGTCCACCGGCGCGTGCTCGACCGCCTCGTAGATGCGCGTGCCGGCCTCGCGTCGCTTGACGCGCAGGAGGCCGCGGTAGTGCATGCCGTCGAGCAGATGCGTCGTGGCATTGCTCGAGCCGCCCCAGGCGTTGACGCGCCGGCCGTG
This sequence comes from Burkholderiales bacterium, assembly GCA_025350505.1. GTDB lineage: Bacteria > Pseudomonadota > Gammaproteobacteria > Burkholderiales > Burkholderiaceae_C > Schlegelella_A. The sequence goes on along the minus strand of JANXXS010000267.1, from coordinate 9,023 downwards.
CGCGAAGTGCTCCTCGACCAGGCGCGGATGCGTCGGCCCGTGCTCGCGGATGAAGGCAAGCACGTCGGCCGCCTTTTTCTTCGTCGCGGGCGTCCACTTCCGGGCGGCGACGCGCGGGTGCAGCAGCGCCAGATGCTTGCGCGGCAGGAAGCCGTAGTTGACGAGCGCGTCTTCATCCACAGCGAGTCGCGCGTACCGTCGCTCGAGGTCGCCAGCGTGGTAGTCCGCGACGCGATGACGCAGCGTCAGGTCCTGCGCCCGCGCCGGCGCGCGGATCGGGTCGGCCTGCACGAAGCCGAGCTTTTCGATCGCCCTCATGAGGGTGGTCGGCTTGAAGAGCGTGCGCGCCACCGCATATCGGCGCAGATCGTCGAGGCTCGGCGGCTTTGGCATCCAGCGATGATGCCGTGCCGCCGGTTACAGTCCGCGCCGGAGGGAGCAGCGATGTCGAAGCCGGGCAGAGTGGTGTTGACCTTGCTGCTGCTCGCGGGCTTCGCAGCAGCGCTGTACTTCGCCCTGCGCGGCCAGAAGGCCGAGCAGGCCGAGCGCGTCGAGGCGGCGGCCGTCGCTTCGGCGGTCGAGCTGAAGGGCCTGATCGCCCTCGACGTCGAGCCGTTCTTCGCCGATCCGCGGGTGCGCCGCGTCCTCGCCGAAAAGCACCTGCCGGTGGCGGTGACGCGGATCGGCAGCCGCGAGATGGCGGCGCGCGTCGCGCCGGGCGCGATGCCCGACTTCCTGTTTCCCTCCGGCGTCGTCGCCGCCAACCAGATCGTCGACGCCGCCGGCAAGGCGAAGATCGCGGTGGCGCAGTCGTCGCCCTTCCACACGCCGATGGTCATCGCCAGCTGGCAGCCGGTGGCCAAGATCCTGATTGCCAACGGCATGGCCAAGCCGCTCGGCGACCGCACCTACGGCGTCGACATCGGCAAGCTCACCGACACCATGCTGGCGAAGAAGCGCTGGAAGGACCTGAAGGGCGCCGAAGCCTACGACGTCTCGCGCGGCGTGCTCGTCTCGACCACCGACGTGCGGCGCAGCAACTCGGCGGCGATGTACCTGGCGCTGACCAGCTATGCGAAGAACGGCGACGTCGTCACCGACCGTGCCACCGCCGAGACCTTGTCGCGCCAGCTTTCGGAGCTGTTCAAGCGCCAGGGCTACCAGGAGAACTACGTCAACGGCAACTTCGACGACTATGTGGCGATCGGCCTTGGCAAGACGCCGATGGCCTTCATCTACGAGTACCAGCTCGTCGCCTACGCGCTGGCCAAGAAGGGCGTCGCCGCCGACATGGTGCTGATGTATCCGCAGCCGACGATCGTCAACAAGTTCGTCTTCATCGCCACCAACGAACGCTCGCGCGCCCTCGCCGACCTGCTTGCCAACAACGCCGAGCTGCAGAAGATCGGCGTCGAATACGGCTTTCGCATCGCCGACACCAGGCTCTTCGTCGAGTCGGTGAAGCCGACCGGGCTGGCCGTCGAGGAGCGGGTGACGCAGGTCATCGACCCACCGTCGTTCGACCTGATGGCGCAGATGATCGACGTGGTGACGCAGGAGATGGGCAAATGACGATCTCGACAAGCGCTGTCACGCGCGGCTTCGGCCGCCGCCTCACCCTGGCCCTCGTTGCCGGCGTGGCCCTCGCGCTCGCCGCCTGCGGCAAGAGCGAGCCCGAGCCTGCGGCCAAGCCGCTTGCGGTGCCCGAGGCCGCCATCTTCTCGGTGCTCGCGACCACCGATCTGCGCGACGCCCAGGCGCTCGAAGGCATGGTCGAGAAGGCGACCGGCGTGAAGCTGCGCTTCAGCTACGGCGGCACGATGGAAAGCACCGAGGCCGTGCTCTCGGGCGCCACCAAGGCCGACGCCGCCTGGTTCGCCAACGCCAAGTACCTGCTCTCCGATCCGCAAGGCCAGGCGCGGGTCAAGCTGCAGGAAAAGATCATGCTGTCGCCGATCACGGTGGGCGTCAGCGAATCGGCGGCACAGAAGCTCGGCTGGAACGATCCCGCCGTGGCCGACAAGGTGACCTGGAAGACGATCACCAAGGCCGCCGCCGAAGGCAAGCTCGGCTACGCGCTCTCGAACCCGGCCACCTCGAACCAGGGCTTCATGGCGCTGATGGGCGTCGTCGCCGCGGCCAGCGACAAGGCCGATGCGCTCGCCGCCGCCGACGTCGACCGCGGCGCGATCGCCAATTTCCTGAAGGGCTACAAGCTGGTCGGCGACAACTCGACCTACCTGGCCGAGCAGTTCATCGCCCAGCAGGGTCCCAAGCTGAACGCCTTCATCAACTACGAGAGCTGGCTGCTGACGCTCAACAACGGCGGCAAGCTCAAGGAAAAGCTGGTCCTCGTCTATCCGAAGGAAGGCGTCTCGACGGCCGACTACCCCTTCATGCTGCTGCAGGACGCGCGCCGCGCCGACTACCAGAAGGTGGTTGCTTACCTGAAGGGCAGCGAAGCGCAGACCTGGCTGGCGCGGCAGACCTTGCGCCGGCCGATCTCGCCCGAGGTCGCGGCGCAGGTCACGGACCTGTTCCCGAAGGCGGGCGGCGTGCTCGTCGAGCTCGCCTTCTCGCCCGACCGGCAGCTTTCCGACGGCCTGATCGATGCCTACCTGAACGAGTTTCGCCGGCCGATCGCTTCGACCTTCGTGCTCGACACCAGCGGCAGCATGGGCGGCGGCGGCCGGCGCGACCAGCTCGTCAAGGCCATCCACTACATCTCCGGCGAAGACAACTCGCTGACCGGTCGGCTGGCCAAGCTCACCGATCGCGAGAAGATCTGGATGCTGCCTTTCTCCGACGAGCCGCGCGCGATGACCTACTTCGAATTGCCGGCCGGCCGGGCCAAGGCGCGCGGCGTGCAGATCCAGGAGGACTCGCAGGCCAAGCAGGAAGTGCTCGGCCAGGTGCGCGACTATGTCGACGGCCTGCAGATGGCGGGCGGCACGGCGCTCTACGACAGCGTGCTCGCTGCGCTCGAGCACATGCTGGCAGAGCGCAAGAAAAACCCGAACTACCAGTATTCGGTCGTCGCCTTCACCGACGGCGAGAACAACCAGGGCAAAAACCTCAAGGCGTTCCAGGCCGCCTACGCACAACTGCCCGAAGACGTGCGTGCCGTCCCGGTCTTCATGGTGTTGTTCGGCGAGGCGCGCGAGTCCGATCTCAAGGCGCTGGTGCAGACGACAGGCGGCAAGGTCTTCGATGCGCGCAAGACGCCGCTCTATGCGGTGTTCAAAGACATCCGCGCCTATCAATAGCCGCCCTTCATGTTCGACAAGCTCTCCCGCCTTCTGACGAGCCCGGCCAACTGGTCGGGCCTGGCCCTGGCCATCGTCGTGCTGGTGCTGAAGGCGCTCGGCCTGGTCGGCATTGCCGGCTTGCCCCTGGCGTTGCTCGGCTACGTCGCCGGCTTCGTCGCCGGCGGCTTGTGGCTCGGCTTTCCGAAGCTTTCCGGCCCGGCCTGGGACACCGACGCGCTCGAGTTCAACGACGACGGCGACGCGCGCGAGGCGATGGGCCGGGCCCTGCGCGCGGTGCGCGGCCTGGTCCAGTTCAACCCCGACAACCGCCTGCCGGCGAGCCTGCAGGCCAAGGTGCTCGAGCTCTGTACCGCGCTCGAGCAACTGCTCGCGCAGTGGGAGCGGAGCAAGGGCGCGCTATCGCTGCAGGAGGGCTTCAACGCCCGACACATCGCGATCTCGTACCTGCCCGATGCGCTGAAGACCTACCTCTCGATTCCCGCGCAGTACGCGAACTCGCGGCCGATCAAGGACGGCAAGACGGCAGTCGACATCTTTCGTGGCACGATCGTCGAGCTCGAAGGCAAGGTTGCGCAACTCGCCGACGATCTGGCCAGCCAGGACGCGCATGCTTTCCTGGCCCATTCGCAATTCCTGCACGAGAAGTTCGGCACGTCCGGCATCCTGCCCGCCCCTTCGCTCGAGCCTTCGAAGACACTGGAGAGCACACCCCATGGCCCAAGCTGACTCTTCACCGACGCCGAGCCCGCCCGTGCCCACCGCCGCGGCGCCCGCGTTCCAGTTGACGCCGCCCGAGGTCATCGTCCCGGTGCCGGTCGAGGCAGCGCCGCGCGCCGTGCCGCTGACGCCCGAGACGATCCAGGCCGTCGACGACCAGGTGGCGCGCTTCATCGACGCGCTGATGACCGAGAACGTGCACTCGACCGAGTTCAAGACCAAGCTCGACGGCGCCTTTGCCCTCGGTCGCGAGGAGATCTCGAATGCCTCGAGCCTGATGCAGGGGCGCTTCCTGCAGCGCAACTTCGTCGGCGCCGAGGACAGCCCGGCCTACAAGGCGATCGGCGAGATCCGCGGCCTGCTCGACACGCTCAATCCCGGCAAGGAAGGCGATCTGCTCGCGCCGAACAAGATCCTCGGCGTCATTCCCTTCGGCAACAAGCTGAAGGCCTATTTCCGCAAATTCGAGAGCGCCGGCGGCCAGCTCACCAAGTCGATCGAGCAGCTCTACGCGGCGCGCGACGACGTGCAGCTCGACATCGCCGACATCGAGGCGACGCGCAGCAAGCTCTGGGACTCGATGCAAAAGCTCGCCGCCGCTGCGCACTTCGCGACCACGCTCGATGCCCGTCTCGCCGAGCGCGTCGCCGCGCTGAAGACGAGCGATCCGGAACGCGCCAAGGCGCTCGAGCAGGAGGTGCTCTTCTATGGGCGGCAGAACCTGCAGGACATCCTGACCCAGCAGGCGGTCTGCGTGAACGGCTACCTCGCGCTCGACGTGCTGAAGAAGACCGGCCGCGAGATGATGAACGGCTGCAACCGCGTCGCCACCACCGGCATGAGCGCGCTCGCCGTCGCCCAGACGGTGGCGCGCGCCACCGGCAACCAGGTGCAGGTGATGGACATGCTGAAGGGCGTCAACACGACGATCGGCGCCCTCATCAGCGAGACCGGCAAGCAGCTCAACACCCACGTCGAGCAGACGGCGGAGTTCGCGACCAACCCGATGATCGGCATCGAGACCATGCAGGGCATGTTCGACCAGACCTTCAAGGCGATGGACGCGATGGACAGCTTTCGCTCGAAGGCGATCGATGTCATGGGCCGCAACAACGAGATCATCCGCAGCCAGCTCGCCAAGAGCGAAGGCTATGTCGATCGCGTGCGCCAGCAGCGCGCCCGCGAAGCCGGCGGCTCGGCGATCGACGGGCCGGTCGCGCTCTAGCTTCGGACTCCCTCTTCCGCTCGCGGGAGAGGGTTGGGGTGAGGGCCTACGGACGAAACCCCGGCGCGAGCCGGCCGAGCACCAGGTGCTCGTCTTCCGGCGCCACGAAGCGCGACACCTTGGCGGTGCTCCAGCTGAAGCCGACCACCTCGCCCGCTCTGTGGGTGTACAGGCGGAACACGCCGCGGCCCAGGCCGTCGTGATCGCGGCCGCCTTCGCCTCGCTTGTGTCGCGTGTCGGTCGGGCCGTGGCCCGACTCGGAGCTGTCGATCACCGTCACCGACCACTGCGTCGCACCGTCGACATACGGTGGCGCGGCGTTCATGCGCTGCGGCGTCTCGGTGACGAGCATGATGTGGCCGGTGTTGTCGTGCCGCGTGAGGTACTTGATGGCGATCAGGTCGCCCGGCCGCAGCTCGCCGACCCTGCCCAGCCGCGTGAAGCCGCGGCCTTCGACGATGGCGTCGTGATAGCGCTCGGCCGTCGGCCGTCGGCTGCCGAACCAGCGCTTGAAGTCGTCGGGCGAATAGCCGTCGTCGTGCATCAGCAGGTGATCGATGAAGCCGGAGCAGTCGGTATGCGAGGCGACGTTGCCGGTCCAGGTGATGCTGCCGTGGCCGTGCGCGTAGTCGGTGTTGGCCAGGTCGAGCCGATCGACCAGTCGCTCGGCCGAGGCGACGTGCGGGTCGGCGGGTCCCGCGACCGACAACGCGGTGCAGCTCGAAGCCGCGAGCAGCGCCGCGGCGCGAAGCGCGAGGGCCAGGACCGTCTTGCGGCAACGCCGTTTCATGGGTGCTTGCTCCTTCCTTCGGAAATTCGTCCAGTGCAAGAGCGGACGCTACAGTGTTTGTCAGGGAAACACATGGCCACCAGCAACCACCCCATCGACGACGACCTCTCGGCCCGCCTGGCGCGCTGCTATACCGGCGTCGTCTACGACGTGCTGCGCGGCCGCGGCATCACCGCGTGCGTGCTGCCGGCCTCGATCGTGCCGCTCGACCTGGCGATGGTCGCCGCCGGCCCGGTCTTCACCGTGCGCGGCATGCCCGATGCCACCGTCTCGCCGCACGAGTCGCTGCTGCGCTGGACCGAATTGCTCTCGCGGTCGCCGAAAGGCCACGTCGTCATGATGCAGGGCCACGACGCCGAGCGTGCGCTGATGGGCGAGCTCTCGGCCGAGACGCTGCAGTTTCGCGGCGTGCGCGGCTACATCGTCGACGGCGGCTGCCGCGACACCGCCTTCATCCGCAAGATCGGCTTTCCGGTGTTCTGCGACAAGGCGACGCCGCGCGACATCGTCGGCGCCTGGGTGCCGGTCGCCTACGACGAGCCGGTCAGCTACGGCCAGGTCGTGGTGCGGCCCGGCGACTACGTGCTTGCCGACTGCGACGGCATCGTCGTCATCCCGGGCGCGATCGCTGCCGAGGTGGTCGAGGCGGCCGGCGCAGCGATGCGCACCGAAGACAAGGTGCGCGCCGCCATCCTCTCCGGCGTCGACCCGCAGCAGGCCTACCTCGATCACGGCAAGTTCTAGTGCTGCCGGCGACGCCATCTACTTGGTGGCGATGCGCGCGACCAGGTCGCCCACGGCGGCGAGCAGCTGGTTCGGCTCGACCGGCTTGGCCAGGTGGACCTGGTAGCCGGCGGCCATGGCGCGGCTGCGGTCGTCGGAGAGCGCGAACGCGGTGAGGGCGATCGCCGGCGTATCGCCGCCCCGCTCGGCAGGGAGCTTGCGCACGTCCTCGATCAGCTGGTAGCCGTCGCGCTCCGGCATGCCGACGTCGCTCAGCAGCAGGTCGGGGCGCTCCGACTCGAGCAGGGCCAGCGCCTCGCCAGCCGAGCCGGCCGTGTGCACGGTGGCGCCGCAGCCGCTCAGCAGCTGCTCGAGCAGGACGCGCGCATCGGGCTCGTCGTCGACGATGAGGATATTCACGCCCTGCAGGTCCAGGTCCGCGGCCGGACCATCGGCAACGCTGCCGATCGTCGTCGTCGCTGAAGCGCGGGGCGGCTGCAGGCGAGCCACGGAGCGCGGCAGGCGGACGACGAAGGTGGCACCGCGGCCGAGCCCTTCGCTTTCGGCACGGATGCTGCCGCCGTGCAGCTCGACCAGCTGCCGGGCGATCGACAGGCCGAGGCCGAGGCCGCCGTGGCTGCGCGTCGTCGAGGCGTCGGCCTGGCGGAAGCGGTCGAACACCTGGGGCAGAAAGCCCGCGTCGATGCCGATGCCGCTGTCGCGCACGACCAGCTCGACGTGCGATTCGACGCGCTGCAGACGCAGATCGATCGTGCCGTCGCGCGGCGTGAACTTGACGGCGTTGGCGAGCAGGTTCCAGGCCACCTGCTGCAGCCGGCTCGGGTCGCCCGAGATCAGCTCGGGCATCGGCTCGAGGCGATGCTGCAACCGGACGCCCTTGGCCTCCAGCGAGGGCCGCACCACTTCGATCGCCGCTTCGACGACCTCGGCCAGGTCGAGCGCCTGGATCTCCAGCCGCACCTTGCCCGAGACGATGCGGTTCATGTCGAGCAGGTCGTCGATCAGGCGCGCCTGCGCCGTGGCGTTGCGGGCGATCGCCTGCAGTCCGCGTTCGACGCTGGCGGCGTCGCGGCGGCCGAGCAGCAAGGCCTTCGACCAGCCGAGGATCGCGCTCAAGGGCGCGCGCAGCTCGTGCGACAAGGTGGCGAGGAACTCGTCCTTCAGGCGGCTCACGCGGTCGACTTCGGCGCGCGCCGCCCGTTCCTTCGCCGCCTCGTCGAGCAAGGCGTTTTCGGCGCGGCGCCGCGTCGCCGAGGCGTTTGCGCGGGTCGACCACTATCTGAAGAAGCCAGTGGACCCGGCGCTGCTGCGGAAGCTGTTGCCGCCGGTGTGAGCCCTGTCTTTTGACTCCGGCCGGCGCTGCGCGCCTTGACTTCACCGCGCCAAGTTAGCCTCGCCGGAGACGGATACCGCGCTGCGCGCGGCGGCCTTACAGGCCGGCAGCGGCGCGCAGGGCCGCAGCTTTGTCCGTCTGCTCCCACGTGAACTCCGGCTCGTCTCTTCCGAAGTGCCCATAGGCCGCTGTCTTCTCGTAGATCGGCCGCAGCAGGTCGAGCATCTGGATGATGCCCTTCGGCCGCAGGTCGAAGAACTCGTGGACCAGCGCGGCGATCTTGTCGTCGCTGATCTTGCCCGTGCCTTCGGTGTAGACCGTGACGTTCATCGGCTTGGCGACGCCGATCGCATACGCCACCTGGATCTGGCACTGCCGGGCGATGCCGGCGGCGACGATGTTCTTGGCGACGTAGCGCGCCGCGTAGGCGGCCGAGCGATCGACCTTGCTCGGGTCCTTGCCCGAGAACGCGCCGCCGCCGTGCGGGCAGGCGCCGCCGTAGGTGTCGACGATGATCTTCCTGCCTGTGAGGCCGCAGTCGCCCTGGGGACCGCCGATGACGAAACGGCCGGTCGGGTTGATCAGGTAGCGCGTCTCCTTCAGCCACTCCTTGGGCAGCACCGGCTTGATGATCTCCTCGATCACCGCCTCGATGAACGAGGCCTTCATCTTGGTCGGCGTCTCGCTCTGGCTCGGGTCGTGCTGGCTCGAGAGCACGACGGTGTCGATCGAGTGCGGCTTGCCGTCGACGTAGCGCATCGTCACCTGGCTCTTCGCGTCGGGGCGGAGGTACGGCATGCGGCCGTCCTTCCTCAGTTGGGCCTGGCGCTCGACCAGCCGGTGCGCGTAGTAGATCGGCGCCGGCATGAGGTCGGGCGTCTCGTCGCAGGCGTAGCCGAACATCAGGCCCTGGTCGCCGGCGCCGGTGTTCAGGTGGTCGTCGCT
>JANXXS010000160.1 GCA_025350505.1 Burkholderiales bacterium | reverse complement strand
ACCGTCCTGCCTCAACCACCTGCTTGACCGCCGCGTCCCGAAACTCCAGCGTGTATCGCCGATCTGGTCCTGACTTCATATGTCCTCCACAAGGTCAAAAATAACAGACCTCGTGGCGTCCACTTTTCGGGGACCAGTTCAGGCTACCGCAGCTCGCAGTCCTATTGCTCGCTTGGTTCTACCATGCCAACCGCCTAGCTGCCCTGGCAGGCACTGCACTCGCCATGGCGGTGTATCTTGCCGCTTATGGCGCATGGCTCTTCTCGCAGCACGGAGGTTCGCTTGCCTGGCTTGGCTATCTGTTCTCGCTGCCAGGCGCAGCATTTGGGGCGTTCCTTTGCGCCGCCGCTCATGTCGAACTGCAAGGGCTTCCCTTCGAGGTCAGGCGATAGCCGTGCCCTGATATGTCGTGCAGCGACGCATCAAGGGGGTTCTTCAGTTCTGCCACTGCGCCGAGCGAGCGTCCAGAGCACAAGAGTGCGGCCTGCGGGACTACAACCGGCATCGCGCAGCTGCTCGTTGCTGCCGACCCTGATGGAAGGCGCGCGCCGGGACTCCATTCGTTAGACGAGACCAACCGGGTGGTTTGCCGTGGATCGCGAAAACGTTCTTGGCGAGATCGATCCCGACGTACAAAATGGCTATGGACCTTCCCTTCCCGGTGAGTTGATGAGACTTCGACACTCCCATCGTGGCACTCGTGCCGGCCGCCGCTACGCGGCTAGCTCGGGACGGGGAAGTCCCTTCCGTTCGTTAGGCAACACCGACACCGGTCCGGCATGCCGGTCGAGCTTTGCGAGACTTCCGATGCACAAAGGTTCATGTCACTGCGGGTCGGTTCAGCTTGTCTTGCCCTCCACGCCGGAGGTCGCCACCGAGTGCAACTGCTCGCTGTGCCGCCGTATTGGTGGGCCGTAGGTCTACTTCAAGTTCGGTACCGTCGAAATTACCGGCCACTCTGATACGACGGCCGGGTACGAGTGGGGAGACAGGACGCTGCGCACCATTCACTGCAGGAATTGCGGTTGTGTCACCCACTGGGAGCCACTGCAGCCAAATTCGGACGGAAGGCACGGCGTCAATCTCGCCAATTTCGATCCCGAGCTCATCGCATCAGTCCGGGTCCGTCGTTTCGACGGAGCAAATACGTGGAAGTTCATCGACCCGTAGTTCCATGCCAGCGCGTCCAACGTGTCGCCCCAACTCCTCCATGTCGGGGGGAAACGCTAGAGCGAGACTCGCGTCATGCCAAAGCAGAAGGCGGCCAGCAGCGCTGCGTTGAGTAGCATTCCTGTGACATGGAGTCGCCGGAACTGCCATATGGCAGACGAGTCGTCGGCTGTCATGGTGCCCCGCACGATGTCCATGCGAGAGACGAACCAATGGCGGCCCGCGAAACCAACGCCCGCGACACCGCCCAAGGCCAAGGCGATGAGGGGCCGCCCGGCGATGGCGGAACTCAGCGCGCCGACTGCCGCCGTCGCCATGATCGCCACGTAGTACACGTTGAACAGCCCGCGGATGAAAAGAGAATCGACTGGAGTATCGTGCTTCAGGATGAGCAGCGGCAATGAGCCCATCATGAAAAATCCCATCCAGACGAGCAGCACGACAGTCGAGATCAGCGCAACGATCAGCATCGAGTCTCCTGCGGCAGCCCATGCCGGTTCGGTCCGCTGACCCCCTCCGGTATCGCGTCAAATTCTATTGCGCTCGGTTGCCGTCGACGTCCAGCATGCATCGTTCGAGCCCCGACCTCACGCCGCTGTATTCCTGGGTTCTGCCGGCCGACGCGTCCGTTTCCCGACTTCGACGTGTCTTTCATCAAGCCCGTGCGAGCAAGGGCAGTGCAGTGGCTCCGCTTCGAGCCCGGCGGTCGCGTCTTCGGCGCCTGTCAGCCGCCACACCCTTCAACCGATCGTGCGCGATGCAAAAAGTATTTCTGCTTGTTCTCGTCGTAGCCGGTGCCTTCGTCTGGCTCACCAGCGGCGATCTGCCGCCCGTCGTCGCCTCGCACTTCGGCCCCGGCGGCGCGGCCAACGGCTTCATGGGCAAGGGCACCTACACGGCGTTCATGCTGACCGTGGTCGTCGTGGTGCCGGCGCTCGTCGCATTCTCGGGGCGGTTGGCGCGCGCCCTTCCACCTCGGCTGGTCAATCTTCCAAATCGGCAGTACTGGCTGGCGCCGCCACGTCGAGCGGCTACGCTCGAGTCGCTATCCTCGATGAGTCTGACGTTCGCATGTGTGTTGGTGCTCTTCCTGTGCTTCGTGCACTGGCTGGTCGCTCAGGCCAACGCGGTTCAACCTGCCAGGTTGGCGGAGGCGCCGCTGTTCGTCGGCCTGGCGGCGTTCGGCGTCGCCACGGTACTCTGGCTGCTCGCCTTGCTGCGCCGGTTCGGCCGCGTCCCCTGACCCTCAGTGTCGGATGCCCGGAGTCGAACGTCGTAAGGAAGGGCTGCCCCAGGCCGTTGCGACCGAGATGCGATCTCTCGGCTGGCAAGAGTCGCTGGCCCAGCTCGCGACCCTCGTCGCGCCCGAGATCGCGGGTTAGCCAGACGCCCGGGAACCCTTCGTGACCTTGCCGGCATCACCCTTGCAGTCCTACTACGCGGCCCGCGCCGCGGAGTACGACAAGGTCTACCTGAAGCCGGAGCGCCAATCCGACCTTCGCGCTGTCGAAAGCTGGCTGCCGTCGGTCTTTCGCGGCTCGACAGTGCTCGAAGTCGCCTGCGGCACCGGCTACTGGACGCAGTTCATCGCGCCCGCCGCCGCCCATGTCGTTGCCATCGACTCGTCGTCCGAGACCCTGGCTATCGCCCGCAGTCGGGTGACGCGTGGCAGGGCCAGCTTTCATGTCGGCGACGCCTACGACCTGCCGCCTCGACTCGGCACCTTCGACGCGGCCTTTGCCGGGTTCTGGTTCTCGCACGTGCCCAAGGCGGAACGGCACGGATTTCTGGGCGGTCTCGCCGCATTGCTGGTCCCCGGCGCAAGGGTCGTCTTGCTCGACAACCTGTACGTCGCCGGAAGCAGCTCGCGCATCACGGAGACGGATGCAGACGGGAACACCTACCAGACGCGCAGCCTCGAGGACGGCTCGACGCATCGTGTGCTGAAGAATTTCCCTTCGGAGGCAGAGCTTCAGGCGTCACTCGGTGACCTCGGCACATCGAGCCGGCTCAGAACCTGGGCGCATTACTGGGCGTTCGAGTACGCGGCTACGGGGCCTCGAGCTCTTCGTCGAGAGTGAGGCCCGGATCGTCGGGCCGGTCGAAAAGGGCCTCAGAACCGACGCGGTACGCGAGGCCGTCGCGCTCCCTTTCGAGCCCGCGTCCGCGGTCCGGGTTGTCCGCGCCGCCGATGCACGCAACAATCCATCCATCCGCCTTCTCGAGCGAGCTGGAACCGAGGCCATCAGCCATGAAACGCACCGTCGACAGCGCCCGGCGAGCGGTTGTGGTCTCGACTACCAGCCTGAGCGCCATGCTGCTCGCCGGCGGCCTTGCGGGCTGCAATCGCGACCCCACGAACGACCGGCAGCTGCAGTTCGCCTCGCTTGCGGCGGCCGATGAAGAGCTCGCGCGACTTGCAAAGGCCAAGGAGCTGGCCTCCAGCGCCACTTGGAGTTGGGCGCAAACCCTGGTCCACTGTGCCCAAAGCATCGAGTACTCGATGAGCGGATTCCCGGAGTCGAAATCGAGACTCTTTCAACGTACGCTCGGCTCGGCTGCCATTGGCGTCTTCTCATGGCGTGGCCGGATGACGCACGACTTGTCGGAACCCATTCCGGGCGCTCCCGCGCTCGATGCCAAGGCCGACTCTGCGCAAGCAGTCGAACGCCTGCGCGCATCGATGCAGAAGTTCCTGCACTCGTCGGCGCCGCTGCGGCCTCACTTCGCCTATGGTGAACTGACGAAGCGGGAGTACGAGCTCGCCCACGCCATGCACGTCGCCAACCATCTGTCAGCCTTTCGCGTCAAAGCCTGAGCCATCCGGTTCGCCCCCACGCCCGACCTCTCCACCGAACTGACACTCGGGCCCGGCGCCAAGGCATACCGTCCCCACACCGAGGAGCGTCGATGAGTGCAACGTCTCTCTACCGCATCGCAGCGGTCCTGTTCCTGCTCTTCGCCGCAGGGCATACGCTGGGCTTTCTCGCATTCAGGCCCGCCACCGCGGAAGGTCTTGCGGTACACGACGCCATGAACTCGGTGAAGTTCGAGTTCAAAGGCTCGAGCTATTCGTATGGCGGTTTCTACAGGGGCTTCGGCCTGATGGTCACCGTCTATCTGCTCTTCTCCGCCTACCTTGCCTGGTACCTCGGCGGACTGGCTGTCTCGATTCCGCCAAGCACAGGCGCTCTTGCCTGGGTCTTTGCCGCCGTTCAACTGGCCTGCCTCGTCTTGAGCTTGCTCTACTTCTTCCTGGTGCCGGCGCTTTTCTCCGGCGTTCTGGTCATCGCGCTGGGCTGGGCCGCCTGGCTGCTCCCGAGCGGGGCGGCCTGACGCCTTCATCGAAAAATCCCGCTTGCCGTCGATGGCGCGGTGGTGGTAGCTTGACCCTTCCCGAAACAACGGAAGGGGCCCATGAATCGTTCGAGCTGGATCGCGGCCGTGGGCGCTCTCAGCCCTAGCCCGTCTCGCCAAGGCCATGTACAAACGGTGGGGCCGGTTCGCGTCCGAACCGCCATCACCCGACGCTCCTCGAGCGAGCGTTCGGGCGCCGACCATTTCACCGCGAAAGGAGAACCCCATGCTTGTCGACCTTCCCACTTTCACCCTGATCCATGTCGCGCTGAGTCTGGTCGGGATCTTCGCGGGCCTGGTGGTCGTGGGTGGCCTCATGGCAGGCGTCCGCTTCGGCCGCTGGGTCGGCCTGTTCCTGGCAACGACGGTGCTGACCAACGTCACCGGGTTCGGTTTTCCGTTCGTCACGCTGCTGCCCTCGCACATCGTCGGCGCGCTGTCCCTGCTCGTCCTGCCCTTCGCCATCGCGGCGCTGTACTGGAAGCAGCTCGCCGGGGCGTGGCTGCAGGTCTTCGTCGTTCTCTCGGTGCTCGCGCTCTACCTGAACGTCTTCGTACTCGTGGCGCAGCTGTTCCAGAAGATACCGGTCCTCGCGGCCCTTGCGCCCAGCCCGCAAGCGCCGGCATTTGCCACCACGCAGGGGCTGGTTCTCTTGCTCTTCGTCGTGCTTGGATGGGCGGCGGTCAAGGGCTTCCGGTACCTGCCTGCCGGCGGCCTCGCGAGCGCGGCCCGCGCCGCCTGACGCGTCCCGCCCGATCATTGCCGAGGCCCTGTCCATCATGCCATCTCGATCCATCGCCGTCGCTTGCGCTCTTGCCGCAGCGCCCCTGCTGGCAAACGCTTTCGACACCAGGGAGCTGCAGGGTCTGTGGGCCGAAAGCGCGCAGAACCGATACGCATGCACCGCGACCAATCGGTACCAACGCCTCGAACTGGCCGCCGATCGCAGGACGCTGACGATCACGGTCGAGCATCGCGCTCGCGCCGGCAAGGCGAATGCGCGCGAGCACCTCGCCCTCGCGGTCATCCGCGACGAGGACCACGCACTGACGGTCCGCTTCGTCGGACACGACGACCCGGGCGACCCTTTGTTCGGCGACTGGCAGATGTCGTTCCTGGGGCCAGGCGTCTATCGCTGGCACCTGGTGAGCAAGCACGAGTCCTTGCAGCCGGCCCCGATCGTCGTCCGTTGCGAGCCTTGAGCCAGCCTGCCGTCCCGGCGCCCATGGACGTCATCGAATGCATGCACGGCCGACGTTCGATCCGGGCGTATGGCGCGGCCCCCGTTGCTCGCCCGCTCATCGAAGAGATCCTCTGGGCGGCGGTGCAGGCGCCCACCCCTCCGGTGAGCGGCAACGACGCGTGGGCCGTCTGCGTGGTCGAGGGCCGCGAACGCCTCGAGGGCTACGGCGCGCGCGCCCTGGTCTACGCCTTCGAGCATCAGCCTGGCGATCGACCGTGGGAGTGGACGACCCGACCCGGATTCAAGGTGTTCTGGGGCGCGTCGGCGCTGGTGTTGCTGTGCGCGCGCGTCGGCAATTCCGAGGCCCCGTTCGATTGCTGCCGCGCCGGGCAGAACCTCCTGCTTGCCGCCCACGCGCGGGGTCTGGGCGCGTGCTGGGTCGGCGCGCCGATGCCCTGGCTCGCCGACCCGCAGACACATGCCGAGCTTGCCATTCCGACAGGCTTTTCGCCCGCCGTCGCCATCATCCTCGGCGAGCCGGCCGAGAGCCCCGCGGGCACGCCGCGGCCACGCCCGCAGATTCAGTGGCTGTAAGCGCCTGAGGCCGCAGCGCATGCCGATCGTGTCGCTCTATGCGGGACTGCTGACCTTGTTGTTCGTCGGCCTCAGCCTGCGCACGCTTCGCCTGCGGCGTCGCCTTCGCATCGCCATCGGCGATGCCGGAAACGAGGCCATGCTGCGGGCGATGCGCGTGCATTCGAACTTCGCCGAGTACGTTCCGCTCAGCCTGCTTCTCATCTATCTGGTCGAGCAGAGCGGAGCGCGTCCTCTCTTCGTGCATGCGCTGGGCCTCAGCGTCCTGCTCGGCCGGGTGTCGCACGCCATCGGCGTGAGCAGCGTCAATGAGCGCTATGCCTATCGCGTCTTCGGCATGACGCTGACGCTTGCTGCGCTCATCGTCGCGTCCGTCCGCCTGCTCCAGTTCTATGCTGGCAGGGCCGGTGCCTGACCCTTCCGTCGTCGGAGCCGCGGAGGATCCGCATGTCCGAACAGCCATCTTCGCAGCGAGCCGGTTACCGGGCCCGGGGGGACCCAGGCGCTCGTGGAAGACCCCTCCGGAAATCCGATCGAGCTCTTTCAGGCGAAGGGCGAGTAAGCGACATGCCGGACGCGAGGCCTGGAGCATGAGCTCGCCGTCGGCACGCGGCCAGTGCCTTTGCGGCGCGGTCGGATTCGTCGCCTCGCTGCCGTCGAAGTGGGTCGCCCACTGCCACTGCACCTTGTGTCAACGCGCGCATGGCGCGGCGTTCGTCACCTGGGTCGGCATGGAATCGGCCCGGGTGCTCGTCGACGACGGCGATGGCGCGCTCGCCTGGTTCGACTCGCCCGGCGGCGGCGAGCGCGCCTTCTGCAAGCGATGCGGGAGCAGCGTGTTCTTCAGGGCCGATGCATGGCCCGGCGAGTTGCACATCGCCCGCGCGCTGTTTGCCGAGCCGATCGACAGGGAGCCGCAAGCGCACGTGTACTACGACACCCATGTTCCCTGGGTCAGGGTCGCCGACGAGCTTCCGAAGAAGTCCGATCCGGCGGCGGCGGCCGGAAATGGCGGCGACTGACGCAGCGGCGCCGCAGGCTCGACCCGCCGCCCGTCGGACCTCAGGCGGGACAAGGCCTACAGTCGGATCCCGACCGAGGAGGAATCGATGGTTGCACGCAAGACCCGCGGCAGGCACTCGCTGGCGACGAAGGCGGCAGAGCTGGCCGTCGCGGTGCCGCAGGTCGTGGCGCATCGCGTCGCGCGGATGGCGCTCTCGGGCCCGAAGCTCTCGTTGCGCGATCGCAAGGAGTTCGAGCGCATGGTGGCGGAGAAGAATGCGGCGTTCGGCGAATCGTGGAACGCCATGGCCGCGCAGGCGGCACTGGCCCAGCGCCAACTCGCCGCTTCGTTCTTTCGCTCCTTCCTGTCGATCGCCCAGGGCAAGAAGCCGTCCGCCGCCGCTTCGGCTGCGCAATTGCACAAGGCCGCGCTCGGCGTTCTGGGCAAGGGCTTTGCGCCGGTGCACCGCAAGGCGATGGCCAACGCCAAGCGCCTGGCCCGCACCCGGTTGCGCTAGCGGCCGAAGATCCCTTCGTCATCGTCACACTGCACACGCCATGTCTGATCGCGCCGCCGAGCTCGCCGCTGCCCTCGTTCGCAATGTGAATGAGGTCCCCCTGACCCGGCTGTTGCGCGAGCCCTGCTACGACGGCATGGGCGCGCGCCTGGCGCGCGGCACTGCGGCGCAAAAGCTCGGCGCCTCCTTCGACATCCTGGCCCCGGGCAAACGCGGCTGCCCGTACCACCTGCACCACGCCCAGGAGGAGATGTTCGTCATCCTCGAGGGCCACGCGACCTTGCGCGTCGCCGGCGAAATGCTCGCGGTCAAGACCGGCGACGTCATCTTCGTGCCGGCCGGCCCCGACTATCCGCACCAGATCATCAACACGTCCGACGCGCCGCTGAAGTACTTGTCCATCAGCACGATGGAGACGCCCGAGATCTGCGAATACCCCGACTCCGGCAAGTACCTGGCAGAAGGCAGCCTCGCGTCGGCCAAGCCGTTCGAGCTCGTCGATCGCCGCGGGGCGGGCCTCGACTACTGGGACGGAGAGCCGTGACGCGTTGGCCATGAAGATCATCCCGCTTCGTCCCGAGGACCGCCCTCGATGGGAAGTGCTGGCGCGCGGCTACAAGGCGTTCTACGACACGCCGACCAGCGACGCGGAGTACGCCGCCGCCTGGCAGCGCCTGCTCGCGGGGGATCGCGTTCACGGCCTGGGCGGGTTCATCGACGACCAGCTCGTCGGCATCGCCCACTATCTCTTCCATTCGAGCGTGTGGGCCGAATCGAACTGCTACCTGCAAGACCTGTTCACGCTGCCGAGCGCGCGCGACCGCGGCGTCGGCGGCGCCCTGATCGAAGCGGTTGCCGAGCAGGCGCGGGGCCGGGGTGCGGCCCGCTACTACTGGCTTACGCAGGAGCACAACGCGACAGCGCGCGCCTTGTACGACAAGGTCGCCAGCCACGCCGGCTTCATCCGCTACGACTTTCAGGTTCGCGCCGGATGATTGCCAAGAGACGCCCGGGTCGAGATCTCTGCGATCGCAAGCAAGTGAGCTGCGCTGCCAGGCCGTGGCCTTGCCGCCATCGTCTCCATGGGCCGGCCGCCGCGCAAGGTCAAGCCGCGTCCGCTGCTTCGCTAGAGGAGAAAACTCATGTCAAAGGGCTATTGGATCGTGCGCGTCGACATCGCCGACCCCGAGCGCTACAAGGCCTACGTCGCGGCCAATGCGCAGCCGCTGGCGAAGTTCGGCGCCCGTTTTCTCGTTCGCGCCGGCCGCTTCGAGAATCCCGAGGGCGCGAGCCGGTCGCGCAACGCGGTGATCGAGTTCCCGTCCTATCAGGCGGCGCTCGATTGCTGGCATTCGCTCGAGTACCAGGAGGTGCTGAAGCTGCGCCTGCCGGTGTCGACCGCCGACCTCGTCATCATCGAGGGCTACGAAGGTCCGCAGCCTGCCTGACGGCGGCGCGCCCCAGACGCTGGAGCACGGAGCACGGAGCAATATGTCCACCGACAGCGCCCTGACCCTCGCCCAGCATGTCACGCAGGCCAGTCTGTTTCTGGCCGCCGCGATCGGCATCTTCGGCGGCGCGGTGCAGATGGTCCTCGGCCAGCCCGACACCTCGCCGCGGCTCGACAACGTGCATCGCTTCATGGCCGGCGTCTACCTGGGCACCGCCATCATCTGCCTGTGGGCCGGTCTCACCATTCGCGCCCAGGGCTTGCTCGTCGACCTGCTCGCCCTCGGCATCCTGCTCGCCGGCATGGGCCGCCTGGTTTCGATTGCCAAGGTCGGCCTGCCCAAGCCGACGGCGGTCTGGCTCGGCTACCTGGTGCCCGAGCTGGTGCTGCCGTTCGTCATCGCCGGGTCGCATCATGCGTCCGTCACCTGAGCCCGGAAGAGCCATGCAGGACATCGCCGCGCTCCAGGAACTGCTCGATCCCCTCTTTCCCGGCTTGATGGGCGTGCGCCTCGTGTCGCTCGCGCCGGAACGCGTCGCGGCCGAGATGCGGGTCCGCCCGGACCTGTGCACGACCGGCGGCATCCTTCACGGCGGCGCGACCATGGCCTTTGCCGACACGCTGGGGGCGGTGGGCACCTTCCTCAATCTCACGTCGGGCAAGCGGACCACCACGACCGACTCGAGCACGAAATTCATCGCCGGCGCCCGCGTCGACAGCACCGTCACCGCCGAATCGGTGGCCTTGCACCGGGGCCGCACGACAATGGTCTGGCAGACGACGATCCGCAATGCCGAAGGCAAGCTTTGCGCCGTGGCCACGCAGACCCAGCTCGTGCTCGACGCGGCCGGCTGAGTCGCCCCGCTTCGACGGCAGGACGAGGAGCACGCATGGTCGACATTTCGATCCACGATGGCGGATGCACCGGTCGCGCCGTGCCCTATCGGGTGGAGAGCGCGCCGCTCTTCGTCCACTGTTGCCACTGTCGCTGGTGTCAGCGCGAGTCGGGCGCGTCGTTCGCGCTGAACGCCATGATCGAAGGCGATCGCGTCCGCTTGCTGCAGGGAGAGGTCGAGGTCGTCGACACGCCGTCGGCCAGCGGCAAGGGGCAGAGGATCTCGCGTTGCCCGACCTGCCATGTCGCGCTGTGGAGCAACTACGCCGGCGGCGGCGACGCCGTTCGCTTCATCCGGGTCGGCACGCTCGACGAGCCCGACCTCTTCCCGCCCGACGCGCACATCTTCACGGCGTCGAAGCAGCGCTGGGTCGTGCTGCCCGCAGATACGCCGGCGGTGCCGGAGTACTACGAGGACGCCGAGCTGTGGCCCGCGGAAAGCCTGGCGCGCCGCGCGGCTCTGCAGGCCAGGGCGCGGTCGCAATCGCAGTAGCCGGACGGCACGGATCCATGGCCACGGAGCAAGGCTTCGTCGAGTACATCCAGGCGCAATCGGGCCTGGGCGACGAGCTGTCGTACAAGAAGATGTTCGGCGAATACGCGCTCTACCTTCAAGGCAAGGTCGTCGCGTTCGCCTGCGACAACCAGCTCTTCGTGAAGCCGACCGAAGCCGGCCGCAGCGTCCTGGGCAAGGTCTCGGAGCACCCGCCCTATCCCGGCGCCAAGCCGTATTTCCGCATCGACGACGAGATGGAGGATCGCGACCTGCTGCAAAGCCTGCTGCGCACGACGGCGCGAACGCTCCCGCTGCCAAAGGCGAAGGCGCCGCGAAAGCCGAAGACCAGCGCCGCCAAGGCCAGGCGCCCGGTCCGTGGCCGCTAGAGCGGCGACGGCGCCGCCATCACGCGGCGCCGAGGGCGCAGAATCAGCGTCGCGCCCATGCAAGGAACTCTCATGAAAATCGCTGCCTTCGTTCTCATCGTCGCCGGCTTGCTCGGCCTGATCTACGGCAGCTTCAGCTAGACGAAGGACAAGACGGCGATCAAGCTCGGGCCGCTCGAGGTTTCGGTCAAGGAAAGGGAAACCGTCAACGTGCCGGTCTGGGCCGGGGTCGGCGCGATCGTCGTCGGCGGGCTGCTGCTCGCCTTCGGCGGCAAGGCGAAGTAAGCGAAGCTCCCTTCCGATTCGACGCATCGCCATCCGGAGCAGCTGCCGTGGACCCGCAGAACCTTCGCATCGTCCTGGCCTTCTCCCTCGAGGACCAGGCCTGGATCCGGCGCTCCTCGATCGTCGTGCCCAAGTACTGGGCCGGGCACAGCGTGGCGCCGGCGGCCGGCGACGCGCTTCGCATCGGCGGGCGCCAGTTCATCGTCCAGGCGCGGGTCTGGGAGCACGACGGAACCACACCCATCCTGCGCCTCTTCCTCAGCAGCGGCCACGACGAGAGCGATACCGTATTCGGATGAAACCCCGCCCCTCCCCATGAAACACGTCATCGTCCTTGCGGCCCTGCTCGCAGCCGGGCCGGCTCTCGCAGTGAACATCGTTCTCAAGCCGGCGCCCGAGCCCGACGAGCAGTCGCCGGCCAGGCCGCCCACGCTCGACGTGAGGCACATGCAGGTCATCCGCTGCATCGACGCCAAGGGCAAGCTGATCCTGCAAGGCGGTCCGTGCCTGCCGACGACCGCCGACGCCGCGAGCGCCGCCGCGCCCGAGGTGATCGAGCTCTCGGCACTGCCGCCGCGGCCGCCCGCAAGCTTGCCACGCGCCGCGCCGCAGGAGCCGGAGATGAGCCCGTTCGTGAAGGGCGCGCTCAACGGCGCCTGGAAGCTGGCCTTGCTCGTGCTCGTTTGCTACGCCCTGTGGCGCTTCGCCCGGGCGCTGCGCGATCGACGCCGGGAGAACGAAGTTCGCGTCGAGACGCGCCGGCATCAGCCGCGCCGCGTCCTCTAGGATCGCACCCGACCTGCCTGAAAGCACCCATGGCCGCTTATCTCATCGCCGACGTCGTGCTCAGCGACAACGCCGCCTACGAAACCTATCGCCAGCAGGTTCCGGCGATCATCACCGCCTACGGCGGACGCTACCTGGCTCGGGGCGGCGAGGCGGAACTGCTCGAAGGCGCGCGCTCGCCGAACCGGACCGTGGTTCTCGAATTCCCGACCATGGACGCGCTGAAGACGTTCTGGAACTCACCCGAGTACCGGCCCTTGCGCGCGCTGCGCGAGAGCGCCGCGACGTCGAACATCTTCGCCGTCGCCGGTCTCTGAACGGCTGCTCGCTTGCAATCCATCGATGCCGGCCAGCTCCGCCTCGAGCCCTTGACGGCGGCGCACGCCGAGGCGATGTTCGATGTTCTGGTCGACCCCGAGATTCATCGCTATCTCGACCAGCCGGCGCCTCCTTCGGTCGAGCATCTGCGCGGCGTCTACCAACGGCTCGAGACGCGCCACTCGCACAATGGGCGGCAGCGCTGGCTCAACTGGGTGATCCGGGCCCGGGACGACTCGCTGCTGGGCTATGTGCAGGCGACCGTGACCGAGTCGAACAGTGCCTGGATCGCCTACATCCTGTCACCTCGCCATTGGGGCCACGGCCATGCCGCTGCGGCCGTGGCGGCGATGATGGAGCACCTGAAAGCGGTCTACCTCGTGGAGCGATTCTTCGCCACGGTCGAGACCGGCAACGGACGTTCGATCCGCCTTCTCGAGCGCCTCGGCTTTCACCTCGCAACGGCCGACGAACTCGAAGGCCGCGTGCTGTCGACCACCGAGCAACTGTTCGTGCGCTGAGCCTGGTTCAAAATCGTTGCAGCACAAGGGAAACGCAGGAGGACCCGCATCGTGAATGGCGTATCCCTGGCCGGCCCGATGCTGGCCACCTTCCTGCTCGCCAGCCTGGTGCTGGCGGCTACGCCTGGTCCGGGTGTGGTCTACATCGTCGCGCGCACGCTGGCGCAAGGCCGGGCCGCCGGCCTGGCGTCGGTAGCCGGCGTGGCCATGGGCAACCTCTGCAATGCACTCGGCGCCTCGCTCGGTCTGGCCGCCCTGTTCGCGCTGTCGTCGGTCGCCTTCACGGTTGTCAAGCTGGCCGGCGCGG
This sequence comes from Burkholderiales bacterium, assembly GCA_025350505.1. GTDB lineage: Bacteria > Pseudomonadota > Gammaproteobacteria > Burkholderiales > Burkholderiaceae_C > Schlegelella_A. Next base: position 7,883 of record JANXXS010000160.1, on the reverse strand, counting down.
CCTACCTTGTCTACCTCGGCGTGAAGAGTCTGCGTCGATCGGCCGAAGCGGCGCCGCCCGTGGGGTTCGAGGCACCGCAGTTGGGCCGCATCGCTCGCGACGGCTTCTTCGTCGCCCTGCTCAATCCGAAGACCGCCCTCTTCTTCGCCGCATTCCTGCCGCAGTTCATCGATCGCGACGCGTCGACCGCCATCCAGGTAGCGACACTCGGCGCCGTCTTCGTCCTCGTGGCGGTAGTCACCGACACGAGCTACGTGATGGCGGCCAACCTGGCGGCGGCGCGCATCGGCGGCGGCCGGCGCTTCGACACGATCGGCCGCTATGCGGCGGCCGCGACCTACTTCGGCCTCGGCATCTTCACCGCCGCGACCGGATCGCGCGGCGCGCGCTGACAGAGCTGCGCCGCACCGACAGAAAGGACGCATCCATGTGCAGGAACATCCGCACGCTGTTCAACTTCGAGCCGCCGGCGACGGAGATCGAGATCCGCGCCGCCTCCCTGCAGTTCGTGAGGAAGATCAGCGGCTTCAATGTGCCTTCGCGAACCAACGAGGCCGCCTTCGATCGCGCCGTCGAGGACGTCGCCGCCGCGGCGCGAACGCTCATCGCGACGCTGGTGACTAACGCCGAGCCGCGCGACCGTGCGATCGAGGCGGCGCGCGCCCGCGCCCGCTCGCTCGAGCGATTCGGCGGCACGCCGGCCCGCGAGGGCACCGGACCCGCATGAACCGAGAAATAGCCAACGAAGCGCGGCCTTATCACGCTTGCCACCGCCCTGCGCGCAGGGCAGACTTCGCCTTGATCGCCTCGCGCCCGCGGCGCCGATCAACGGCGCACTCACGGAGCAGCTCTCATGAAGATCATCCCGACCCTGCTTTCCCTCGGTCTCCTCCTCGCCGTGGCCGACGTCGTGCCTGCACAGGCACCGCAGTCGCACAAGCTCGGCTGGTTGCAGGGCTGCTGGGCGATGGTCAGCCAGGAGCGGGCGATCGAAGAGCAATGGATGGCGCCGCGCGGCAAGACCATGATCGGCTCGAGCCGCACCGTCGAGGGCAGCAACCTCGTCGGCTTCGAGTTCATGATGATCCGCGAGCAGGGCGACCGCTACGCCTTCGAGGTTCGCCCTTCGGGCAAGCCGCCGATCGTCTTCACCTCGTCGACGCTGACCGACTCGAGCGTCGTCTTCGAGAACCCGCAGCAGGACTTCCCGCAGAAGATCGGCTACCGCCGCGACGGCAGTAACGCCATGTACGCGTGGATCGAAGGCAGCAGCAAGGGTGGCGAAAAGCGCAGCTTCGGCTTTCCGTATCGCCAGGTGGTCTGCGCCGGTTAGGCCGGCCTTTTCTCCGAACCGGCCGCGCCGCGCCTCAGTCGGCGAGCTGTCCCTGCACCAGACGCAGCCTTCGGCTGCAGCGCGACGCCAGGCTGTCGTCGTGGGTGACCAGCACGAGCGCCATGCCGCGCTGCGCGGCCAGGTCGAGCAATAGCTGAAACACGCCGTCGGCGGTGACTCGGTCGAGGTTGCCGGTGGGCTCGTCGGCGAGCACGCAGTCGGGTGCGCCAGCCAGCGATCGGGCGATCGCGACGCGCTGGCGCTCCCCGCCCGATAGCTGCCCCGGCCGATGCATCAGCCGCTCGCCCAGGCCCACCAGTCGCAAGGCCACAGCCGCCTGTTCACGCGCCTCGGCGTTGCCGAGGCGGCGGATGCGCAGCGGCATGGCCACGTTGTCGAGCGCCGTGAACTCCGGCAGCAGGTGATGGAACTGGTAGACGAAGCCGAGATGGCGATTGCGCCATTCGCCCTGCTCGGCCGGGCCCTGCGACGCGAAGTCGCGACCGCAGAGCAGGACGCTGCCGCTGCTCGGCGCCTCGAGGCCGCCGAGCAGGTGCAGCAAGGTGCTCTTGCCCGAGCCCGACGCGCCGACGATGGCAAGCGTCTCGCCGGCGTGCACGTCGAGATCGACGCCGCGCAGCACCTGGACGTCGAGACGCGAGGCGCCGCTGCCCTCGACGAAGCGCTTGTGCAGCGCGCGCGCTGCGATCACCGGCTGGGAGTTCGACGCGTCATTCATAGCGCAGCGCCTCGGCCGGTTGCAGCCGGCTGGCGCGCCAGCTCGGGTACAGCGTCGCCACGAATGCGAGCACGAGCGAAATGACGACGATGGGTACGATGTCGCCTTGCTGCGGATCGCTCGGCATGCGGCTGATCAGGTAGACGCTGCTCGGCAGAAAGCTCACGTGCAGCACGCTCTCGATCGCCGGCACGATGACGCCGATGTTGCAGGCCACCAGCAGCCCGAGCAGCACGCCGACCAGCGTGCCGATGATCCCCGAGGCTGCCCCCTGCACGATGAAGATCGCCATCACCGAGCGCGGCGTCGCACCCAACGTGCGCAGGATGGCAATGTCGGCCTGCTTGTCGGTCACCGTCATCACCAGCGTCGAGACGAGATTGAACGCGGCCACGGCGATGATGAGCGTCAGGATGATGAACATCAGGCGCTTTTCGACCTGCACCGCGGCGAACCAGTTGCGGTTGGTGCGCGTCCAGTCGCGCACCGTCACGCTCGGGCCGAGGCGTTGCGCGAGCTCGGCACCGACGATCGGGGCGCGGTTCAGGTCCTTCAGGCGCAGCTGTACGCCGGTCGGACCTTCGACGCGGAACAGCTTGGCCGCGTCTTCCAGGCGCACCAGGGCCAGGCCGCTGTCGTATTCGTAGTGGCCGGCGTCGAAGGTGCCGACCATCGTCATCTGGCGCAGCCGCGGCACGACGCCGGCCGGCGTGACCTGGCCGCCCGGCAGCACGATCGTCACCTTGTCGCCTTCGCGCACGCCGAGCGATCGGGCCAGCTCGATGCCGAGCACGATGCTCCAGGAATCGGGAACGAGCTTGGCGAGCGTCGTGTCCCTGAGCTTGGCGGCGAGATCGGTGACCGTCGCTTCCTCGTCCGGCACGATACCGCGGACGATGACGCCACGCATCTCGTCGCCGCGCGCGATCAGCGCCTGCGAGACGACGAAGGGCGCGGCGCCGACGACCTCGGCGTTCTTGCGCGCCGCCGCCGCCGTCGCGTGCCAGTCGGCCAGCGCGGCGCCGTCGGCGTCGGTCACCTCGACGTGCGAGACGACCGAGAGCATGCGGTCGCGCACTTCCTTCTGGAAGCCGTTCATGACCGAGAGAACGATGATCAATGCAGCGACGCCGAGGCCGATGCCGAGCATCGACACGCCCGAGATGAAGGAGATGAAGCCATTGCGCCGCCCGGCCCGGCCGGCCCGCGTGTAGCGCCAGCCGATCTGCAGTTCATAGGGCCAGTTCATGCGGCGACGATGCTACCCGACGGTCTTCGCGCAGCGCCTCGGTCGGCCCTCTCATTCATGGCGCAGTGCCTCGGCCGGTTGCAGCCGGCTGGCACGCCAGCTCGGGTAGAGCGTGGCGACGAACGCGAGCAGCAGCGAGATGACGACGATCGGCACGATGTCGCCTTGCTGTGGATCGCTCGGCATGCGGCTGATCAGGTAGACGCTGCTCGGCAGAAAGCTCACGTGCAGCACGCTCTCGATCGCCGGCACGATGACGCCGATGTTGTAGGCCACCACGAGCCCGAGCAGCACGCCGACCAGCGTGCCGATGATTCCCGAGGCTGCCCCCTGCACGATGAAGATCGCCATCACCGAGCGCGGCGTCGCACCCAGCGTGCGCAGGATGGCGATGTCGGCCTGCTTGTCGGTCACCGTCATGACCAGCGTCGAGACGAGGTTGAACGCGGCCACGGCGACGATCAGGGTCAGGATGATCGACAACAACCGCTTCTGGATCTGCACGGAGGCGAACCAGTTGCGATTGGTCTCGGTCCAGTCGCGTGCGACGATCTTCGGGCCGAGCGCGTATTCCAGCTCGGCGGCGACGCGCGGCGCCTTCTCCAGATCCTGCAGGCGCAGGCGCAGGCCGTTCGGGCCGGCAACGCGAAAGAGCGTCGCGGCATCGTCGAGGTGGACCAGCGCGAGGCCGTTGTCGTACTCGTAGTGACCGGCGTCAAAGGTGCCGGCGACGTTGAGCAGCGCCGAGCGCGGCACGACACCGGCCGAGCTCGCGTTGCCGCCGGGCAGGACCAGCGTCACCTTGTCGCCGGCCTTGACGCGCAGCGATCGTGCCAGCTCGACACCGAGAACGACGTTCGACGACCCGGGCACCAGGCTCGCCACCAGCTGCGGCTTGAGGCGCTCGGCGAGCTCGGTGACGGTCGCTTCGGCTTCGGGCAGGATGCCGCGCACCAGGACGCCGCGCATCTCGTCGCCGCGCGCGATCAGCGCCTGCGCCGCGACGAAGGGCGCGGCGCCGATCACCTCGGGGTTCTTGCGCGCCTCGGTGGCGACGGACGGCCAGTCGGCCAGCGCGTTGCCGCCGGTTTCGAGCAGCTCGACGTGCGAGACGACCGAGAGCATGCGGTCGCGCACCTCCTTCTGGAATCCGTTCATGACCGAGAGGACGATGATCAGCGCCGCGACGCCGAGGGCGATGCCCAGCATCGACACGCCCGAGATGAAGGAGATGAAGCGGTTCCTGCGCCCGGAACGGCCGGCCCGCGTGTAGCGCCAGCCGATCTGCAGCTCATAAGGCCAGTTCATGCGGCGGGCATCCTACGCGACGGCCCGACCGGCAGCGCACCGAGGGTCACTCGGATAATCGGCCCATGCACCTGCTCGTTCCCTTCGCTTCCGACGACTCGGAAGCCTGCCGGCACGTGCTGCGCGACCTCGCGCTGCCGAACCTGGCGCGGTTGCTCGCGCGCCTGGCGCCAGCGGCGCGCGACGAGGGCACCGCTGCCACCTTCTCGCCGCCGCACGAACGCGCGCTCGCGGCAACGCGCGGCTGGCACGGTGCCGATGGCGTGTTGCCGTTCGCGGCGCAGGCTGCCGTCGCCGACGGCGTCGCCATCGGCGACCTCGCCTGGGGCCTCGTCACGCCGGCGCACTGGCAGCTCGGCCGCGACCACGCGACGATGATCGACCCGGCCCAGCTCGGCCTGGGCGAGGCAGAGTCGCGCCAGCTCTTCGCGTCGGTGCGCGAGCTGTTCGAGAGCGAAGGCTTCACCACCGCATGGGGCGCATCGGATCGCTGGTACCTGGCCCGCACCGAGCTCGAAGGCTTTGCCACGGCCTCGCTCGACCGCGTCATTGGCCGCAACGTCGACGGCTGGCTCGGCGAGACGCGCTCGGCCATGGGTCGCCTGCTGCGCCGCCTGCAAAGCGAGGTGCAGCTCGTCTTCCACGCGCATCCGGTCAACGAGGCGCGCGAGGAACGCGGTGCGGCGGTCGTCAACTCGTTCTGGTTGAGCGGCTGCGGCAAAACGCAGCTGGTCGACAAGATCGCCGAGCCGACGGTGGACGACACGCTGCGCGCCCCCTTGCTGACCGGCGACTGGGCTGCCTGGGCCGAGGCCTGGCAGGCCCTCGACAGCGGCCCGATGGCGCAGGCCGCGAACGGCCTCGACACGCTGACGCTCTGCGGAGAACGCAGCGCTGCCCGCTTTGAGGCGGGCCGGCCGGGCCTGCTGCGCCGCCTGCGAAATCGGTGGACCGCCGTCGAGCCGCACACGGTCCTCGAAGGGTTGTAGACGCGCATGAGCCTCGACCCACTCGTCATCGAGACCCGCGACGTGCCGCCCCGCACCGCGTGGGCGCTCGAGCAGGCCGGCGTGCATCCGCTGCTGGCCCGCCTCTTCGCGGCGCGCGGCGTGAAGAGCGCCGACGAGCTCGACGAGACCCTCGCCAAGCTCTTGCCGCCGGCCGGCCTGCTCGGCGCCACCGACGCCGCGAGCCTGCTCGCCGATGCGATCGGCGCCGGCAGCCGGATCTGCGTCGTCGCCGACTACGACTGCGACGGCGCCACCGCCTGCGCCGTCATCCTGCGCGGCCTGCGCATGCTCGGCGCCGAGCCTGCGAATCTCGGCTACGTCGTGCCCGATCGGCGCGTGCACGGCTACGGCCTGACGCCGGCGATCGTCGACCTGGCGATCGCGACCGCCGCGCCGGATGTCCTGCTGACCGTCGACAACGGCATCGCCAGCCTCGAAGGCGTGGCACACGCGGCGGCGCACGGCATGACGGTCGTCATCACCGACCATCATCTGCCGGCGCTGGTCGACGGCCGGGTGGCGTTGCCCGAGGCCGACGTCATCGTCAACCCGAACCAGCCGGGCTGCAGCTTCGCAAGCAAGCAGCTCGCCGGCGTCGGTGTCGCCTTCTACGTGCTGCTTGCGCTGCGCGCCGAACTCCGTGAACGCGGCGAGTTCGATCTCGGGCCGGGTGCCGGGCCGCTCCCGAGCCCGGCCGCGCCCCCTCGGGGGGCAGCGACCGAAGGGAGCGTGGGGGCTCCACGACAGCAGCCGCGACTCGATGCCCTGCTCGACCTCGTCGCCCTCGGCACCGTCGCCGACGTCGTCCGGCTCGACCGCAACAACCGTTGCCTGGTCGCGCAGGGCCTGAAGCGGATCCGCGCCGGCCGCATGCAGCCCGGCGTCGCCGCGCTGTTCGCGGCGGCGGGACGCGACCCGCGCCAGGCCAGCGCCGCCGACTTCGGCTTCGCCCTCGGCCCGCGCCTCAACGCCGCCGGCCGCCTCGCCGACATGACGCTCGGCATCGAATGCCTGCTCACCGACGATGCAGCGCGTGCCCACGAGCTGGCGACGGCCCTCGACGCCATCAATCGCGAGCGCCGCGCCGTCGAGGCCGGCATGCGCGAGCAGGCCGAGGCGCTGGTCGACCGGGCGCTCGCCGCGGCGGGCAACGTCGAAGCCGCCTTCGCCGTCTACGACCCGGCCTTCCACGAGGGCGTGGTGGGCATCATCGCCTCGCGCCTGAAAGACCGGCTGCAACGGCCGACCTTCGTCTTCGCCCTCGGCCAGGACGGGGCGCTCAAGGGTTCGGGTCGGTCGGTCGAGGGCCTGCACCTGCGCGACGCGCTCGACCTCGTGAGCAAGCGGCATCCGGACCTGTTGAAGCGTTTCGGCGGCCACGCCATGGCGGCCGGCTGCACGATCGCCCTCGACTCGCTCGACCTCTTTCGCTCGGCGCTGCAGGCGGCTGCCGCCGACCTCAGCACCGCGCCGGCGACGCTGCGCATCGCCAGCGACGGCACGCTTCCCGCCGAGCACTGGACCGTCGCGACGGCGCGACTCATCGAAGCCCAGGTCTGGGGCGCCGCCTTCGAGGCGCCGGTCTTCTGCGACGCGGTCGAGGTGGTCTCGCAGCGCCTCGTCGGCGACAAGCACCTGAAGCTGGCGCTGCGCCTGGGCGCAACGGTGCGCGACGCGATCTGGTTCGGCCGCGTCGAGCCGATCGGCGAGCGGGTGCGGCTGGCCTACCGGCTCGAGGTCGACAGCTACAACGGCAACGAACGGCTGCAGATGATCGTCGTCGGCGTCGAAGAGAAAGCCCGGCCGGACTCAGTCTGACCCACGAAATCGTCAGCTCGTCGCAATGCGCTTGGCCCGGCCGGGCGGCCCGCGCGACACTGGCGGCCATGGAACTGCACATCACCGGTCTGTCCAAGACCTACGCCAACGGCGTGCGCGCGCTCGACGACGTGAGCCTGTCGATTCCCACCGGCATGTTCGGCCTGCTCGGGCCGAACGGCGCCGGCAAGTCGACCCTGATGCGAACCCTGGCGACGCTCCAGGACGCCGACCACGGCTCGGCCCAGCTCGTCGATGCCGGGCGCGGCACGCACATCAACGTACTGCGCGACAAGGCCGGCGTGCGCCGCGTTCTCGGCTACCTGCCGCAGGACTTCGGCGTCTACCCCAAGGTCAGCGCAGAGGACATGCTCGATCACCTGGCGCGGCTGAAAGGCCTCTCGGACCGCGCCGAGAGAAAGCTCG
>JANXXS010000141.1 GCA_025350505.1 Burkholderiales bacterium | reverse complement strand
GCCGTCGAAGCGGAAGCGCTGCGCCGTGAAGCGCGCCACTTCCTCGTCGGTCAGGCGGGTTCGGATCGGCAGCGACTCGAGGCTCTTGCTTTCCTCGAGCTGGCGCTTGAAGCGCTTGCGGTCGCGCGCCTCGATCGGGATTACCTCGGCCAGCCGGTCGATCGTCGCGTCGAGGTCGGCGACCTTGGCCGGCGCGATCTCGAGCGTGTAGGCCGAGTAGTTGTTGGCCAGGACGACGCCGTTGCGGTCGAGGATGAGGCCGCGGTTGGGCGTGATCGGCACGACGGCGATGCGGTTGTTCTCGGCCTGCGTCGAGAGCTCCTCGTGCTTGCCGATCTGCAGATAGGCCAGGCGCCCGCCGAGCAGGCCGAAGGCGAACAGCACGAACAGCGCCGCTGCAAAAACGCGGACGCGAAATCGCGACAGCTCGTGCTCGGTGTTGCGCAGCTCGGTCATTGAAGCCCCCACGCTCCCTTCGGTCGCTGCCCCCCGGGGGGGCGCGGCCCGGCTTGGGAGCGGCCCGGCGCCGGGCCGGCAACGCACGCGGACATCACAACGGTCGATTCTCGTCGGGGTCGGGGGCGCGTCGCTGTGGCGCGAGCAGCAGCCAGGTCGCGACCGGCCAGAGCAGCGACTGGAACACCGGCGCCAGGATCAGCTCCCAGCCCGGGAACATGCCGCCCGCCACCATGCGCACGATCAGCGAGACCGCCTGCGCGGCGAGAAAGAGGGGCAGGATCTGTACCGCCTGCGACGGCACCGTGAACCAGAGCAGGCGCCGGTGGATCGTCACCGCGAAGAAGCTGAGCAGCGTGTAGGCCAGCGCGTGCTGGCCGAGCACCGCGCCGCTGTGCACGTCCATCAACAGACCGAAGGCGAAGGCGACGCCGACGCCGACACGGCGCGACTGGTGCACGTTCCAGAACACCAGCACCAGGGCCAGGAAATCGGGCATCGCCGCGACCCGGCCGAGCGGCACGATGTTGAACAGGAAGGCGACCGTCAGCGTCGCCCAGACGAAGAGCGGGTTGACCGGCATCAGCAGCTGGTCGGAGGAGCGGCGCATGATCATTTGCGCACCGCCTTCTTCTGCGGCGCCTTGCCCGGTGCGGGCTCCGACGCAGCCGGCTCGGGCCGCGGGGGCAGCTGCACGCCGGTCGGCTCCAGCACCAGCACGTGGCGCACGCCGTCGGGCAAGGCGGCCGGCTTGAGCAGGATCCTCGCGAAGCCGGAGTCGACCTTGCGATCGACCGCCTGCACCGTGGCGACGAGCAGGCCCGGGGGATAGACGCCGTCGACGCCCGAGGTCGTCAGCACGTCGCCGACCTGCACGTCGGCGTTGCCGGCCATGAAGCGCATCTCGAGCAGGCCCGAGGCCGCGACCGCGCCACCGAACGCGGCGCTGCGCGCACCGCTGCGCTTGTTCAGCACCGGAATCGCGGCGTCGCGGTCGGTGAGCAGGGTGACCTCGGACGACTGCAGGTAGACGCGCGTCACCTGGCCGAGCACGCCGGCCTCGTTGATCACCGGCGAGCCGAGGACGACGTTGTTGGTAACGCCGCGATCGATGATGACCTTGCGCGAATACGGGTCGGCGGCCTCGTAGAGCAGCTCGGCCGTTTGCGCGCGCACGTTGAGCGTCGGGCGCAGGTCGAGCAGGGCGCGCAGGCGCGTGTTCTCCTGGACCAGCTGGTCGACGCGCATCGCCCGCTCCGACTGGCGCACCAGCTCGCGGTGCGCCGCCTGCTCGCCGGCGGTGGCGCTGGCCAGGCCGGCAAACCACGAGCGGCCGCCGGCGATCGCCTCGACCGGCACGAGCAGCGCCCGCTGCATCGGATAGAGCATGGTCGCCGCGGTGGCGCGGATCGGCTGCGTGATGCGAAAGCGCGCGTCGGCGACCATCAGGAAGAGCGCGAGCGCCGAGCAGAAGCAAAGCTTCGTCAGCGCCGAGGGGCCCTGGCGAAAAAACGGCGGCGGCGTGCGATCGAGGGTGCCGAGCGCCATCGGGCGATCCAGAAGGTTTCGTTAGCGGGGCCGGCCGGCGCCGGGCCGCTCCCAAGGCGGCCGCGCCCCCTCGGGGGGCAGCGAACGAAGTAAGCGTGGGGGCTTCATCACTCGGAGGTGAAGATGGAGCCCAGGCGCTCCATGCGCTCCAGCGCCATGCCGCAACCGCGCACGACACAGGTCAGCGGGTCCTCGGCGACGAGCACGGGCAGCCCGGTCTCTTCGGCGAGCAGCCGGTCGAGGTCGCGCAGCAGGGCGCCACCGCCGGTCAGCATCATGCCGCGCTCGGCGATATCGGCGCCGAGCTCGGGCGGCGTTTGCTCGAGCGCGTTCTTCACGCTCGAGACGATCTGGTTGAGCGGGTCGGTGAGTGCTTCCAAAATCTCGTTGCTCGAGATCGTGAACGAGCGCGGCACGCCTTCACTCAGGTTGCGGCCCTTGACCTCGATCTCTTTCACTTCCGAGCCGGGAAACGCCGAGCCGATGTTCTTCTTGATCGACTCCGCCGTCGGCTCGCCGATCAGCATGCCGTAGTTGCGGCGGATGTAGTTGATGATGGCTTCGTCGAACTTGTCGCCGCCGACGCGCACGCTGCCCTTGTAGACCATGCCGCCGAGCGAGATGACGCCGACCTCGGTGGTGCCGCCGCCGATGTCGACGACCATCGAGCCGCTCGCCTCGCTGACCGGCAGCCCGGCGCCGATCGCCGCCGCCATGGGCTCCTCGATCAGGTAGACCTGCGAGGCGCCGGCGCCCAGCGCCGACTCGCGGATGGCACGCCGCTCGACCTGGGTCGAGCCGCAGGGCACGCAGATGATGATCCTCGGGCTCGGCCGCAAGACGGAGCGCGGATGGACCATCTTGATGAACTGCTTGAGCATCTGCTCGGTGACGGTGAAGTCGGCGATGACGCCGTCCTTCATCGGCCGGATCGCCTCGATGTTGCCCGGCACCTTGCCGAGCATCGCCTTGGCTTCCGTGCCGACCGCCTGGATGGTTTTCTTGCCGTTGGGGCCGCCTTCGTGGCGGATGGCGACGACCGAAGGCTCGTCGAGCACGATGCCCTTGCCGCGCACGTAGATCAGCGTGTTGGCGGTGCCGAGGTCGATGGCGAGGTCCGTCGAAAAATAGCGACGAAAGGATCCGAACATGGTCAGAGAGTTTTGGCGCCGGGCGAGGGTCGGAACCTGTCTCGTGGCGCGAGGCAAATCGAATGACGCCGAGCCCTTCGCAGCGGCGACGAGGGCTGTGAATTAACCGGGGATAATAACCCATGCCTCCCGGCATAACGACGTTCGAAAGACCTCGTTTCACTCTTGCGCGGCCCCGGCCGCGACTGCCCGTTCCGAGCCCATGGCCCTGACCTCCACCGACGTGCGCCGCATTGCCGAGCTGGCGCGCCTCGATCTCGGCGCCGCTGAAGAAGCGCGCATGCTCGAGCAGATCAACAGCTTCTTCCGCATCGTCGAGCTGATGAGCCAGGTCGACACGAGCGGCGTCGAGCCGCTCTACACGCCGCTGGCCGCGGTCAGCGACGCGCACCTGCGCTTGCGCGACGACGCGGTGACGGAGGGCGACGAGCGGGCCGCCAATCAGCAAAGTGCCCCGGCCGTGGCTGACGGGCTCTTTCTCGTGCCCCGGGTCATCGAATGACGGCCCACCTGCACACGCTCGGCGTCGCCGCCCTCGGACGGGCCTTGCGCGACAAGGCGGTGTCGAGCGTCGAAGTCACCTCGCATCTGCTCGACAGGCTCGCGGCGCACGAGCGCCTGGGCGTCATGCTGGCCAGCGACCCCGAGCACGCTCTGATGCAGGCGCGTGCCGCCGACGCGCGCATCGCCACCGGCGACGCCGGTCCGCTGGTCGGCGTGCCGATCGCGCACAAGGACATCTTCGTCACCCGCGAGCTGCCGACCACCGCCGGCTCGCGCATGCTCGCCGACTATCGAAGCCCCTTCGACGCGACGGTCGTGGCCCGCCTCGCCGAGGCCGGCACGGTGACGCTCGGCAAGCTCAACTGCGACGAGTTCGCGATGGGCTCGAGCAACGAGAATTCGGCCTGGAAAGTGGTGAAGAACCCGTGGGACGAAGGCCGTGTCCCGGGCGGCTCGTCGGGCGGCTCGGCGGCCGCCGTGGCGGCCCGACTGATGCCGGCTGCGACCGGCACCGACACGGGAGGATCGATCCGTCAGCCGGCCAGCTTTTGCGGCATCACCGGCATCAAGCCGACCTATGGCGTGTGCTCACGCTACGGCATGATCGCCTTCGCCTCGAGCCTCGACCAGGCCGGCGTGCTGGCGCGCAGCGCCGAAGATTGCGCCCTGCTGCTGTCGGCGATGAGCGGCTTCGATGCGCGCGACTCGACCAGCGCGGAGCGGCCGGCGCAGGACTACGTCGCCGCGCTCGGCCGCACCCGCCCCGAGGCGACGGCCGGCCAGCCCTTGCAGGGCCTGCGCATCGGCGTGCCCAAGGAGTTCTTTCCCGACGCACTCGCCGGCGACGTCGAATCGGCGCTGCGCGCGTCGCTCGCCGAGTTCGAGCGGCTGGGCGCGAGGCTGGTCGACGTCAGCCTGCCGCGCACCGAGCTCGCCATCCCCGTGTACTACCTGATCGCGCCGGCGGAAGCGTCGTCGAACCTGTCGCGCTTCGACGGCGTTCGCTATGGCCACCGCGCCGAGCACTACGCCGACCTGCAGGGCATGTACAAGGCGAGCCGCAGCGAGGGCTTCGGCGCCGAGGTGAAGCGCCGCATCATGATCGGCACCTACGTGCTTTCGCACGGCTACTACGACGCCTACTACCTGCAGGCGCAAAAGCTCCGGCGCATGATCGCCGACGACTTCCAGGCCTGCTTCGGCCAGTGCGACCTGATCGCCGGGCCGGCGGCGCCGACGGTCGCCTGGAAGCTCGGCGCCACCAGCGAGGACCCGGTCGCCAACTACCTGGCCGACATCTTCACCCTGCCGGCGAGCCTGGCCGGGCTGCCGGGCATGAGCATTCCCGCGGGCTTCGGCAGCGGCGGCCTGCCCGGCGCGACGACGGCCATGCCCGTGGGCCTGCAGCTCATGGCCAACTACTTCGACGAGGGCAGACTGCTGCACGCGGCGCACGCCTTCCAGCAGGCGACCGACTGGCACACGCGAGCCCCCGCCGGCGTCGCGAAGGGCGAGGCGCGATGACGCTGCCGGCCACTCCGCCCGCGCTGATCCGCGGCTACGAGGTCGTGATCGGCATCGAGACGCATACCCAGCTCTCGACCGTCTCGAAGATCTTCAGCGGTGCCTCGACCGCCTTCGGCGCGGCGCCGAACACGCAAGCCTCGGCGGTCGATCTCGCATTGCCCGGGACCTTGCCGGTGGCCAACCGCGGCGCCGTCGAGCGGGCGATCCGCTTCGGCCTGGCGGTCGGCGCGCAGGTCGCGCCGCTCTCGATCTTTGCGCGCAAGAACTACTTCTATCCCGACCTGCCCAAGGGCTACCAGATCAGCCAGTACGAGACGCCCGTGGTGCAGGGCGGTGCAGTCGAGTTCTTCGTCGGCGAGGCGCTGCATCGCGTCAACCTGACGCGCGCGCATCTGGAAGAAGATGCCGGCAAGTCGATCCACGGCATCGCCCGCACTGAAAGCGACGCGACGCCGCGAGGCGCACCGCTCGACTTCGCCGGCGACTGGACCGGCGTCGACCTCAACCGCGCCGGCACGCCGCTGCTCGAGATCGTGACCGAGCCCGACATGCGTTCCAGTGCCGAGGCGGTCGAGTACGCCAAAGCGCTGCACACGCTCGTCGTCTGGCTCGGCATCTGCGACGGCAACATGCAGGAAGGGAGCTTCCGCTGCGACGCCAACGTCTCGGTGCGACGGCCGGGCGCGCCCTTCGGCACGCGGCGCGAGATCAAGAACCTGAACAGCTTTCGCTTCATGCAGCAGGCGATCGACTACGAAGTGCAGTGGCAGATCGACCTGCTCGAAGATGGCGGCCGGGTGCAGCAGGCGACCGTGCTGTTCGACCCCGAGCACGGCGAGACGCGGGCCATGCGCTCCAAGGAAGACGCGCACGACTACCGCTATTTCCCCGACCCGGACCTGCCGCCGCTTGCGATCTCCGAGGACTGGATTTCTGAAGTGCGCTCGGGCATGCCCGAGCTTCCAAAGGAGCGGATCGCACGATGGCATCGGAACTACGGCCTTCCTGAAGTCGTCGGTCAGCAAGTTGCTTCAACCCGAGACCTTGCGGACTACTTTGAAGCTACCTGCATACGAAACTCTGATACCGACTTTCCGATCGCACTTCTCGGAGATCCAACGCTTGTCCGGTTGGCAGCCAACTGGACAATTGGTGAAGTCGCGCGAAAGCTGAACGAAGACGGAGGGTCCGGTTGGGAATTTTGGGTCGCCGCCCAGACGCTCGGCCGACTCTTGCTTCGCATTCACGAGAAAACGATCGCAATCCGCACTGCGAAGGAGCTTTTCAACGAGTTCTGGGAGAAGGACAAGGCACGAGGCAGCCGACGCCATGAAAGCGAGGTCGACAAAATCATCACGGCTAGGAACCTCCATCAAGTGAGCGACAGCGGCGAGCTCGAGCGCATCGTCGACGAGGTGATCGCGGCCAACCCGAAGTCGGTCGAGGAATACCGCGCCGGCAAGGAAAAGGCGTTCAACGCCCTGGTCGGCCAGGCGATGAAAGCGACCCGCGGCAAGGGCGACCCGGCCCAACTCAACGCGCTGCTGCGCGCCCGGCTCGCCGGGAAAGGCTAGCGGCTGCCGGCGCTGGCCGCGCCGACCGTGTTCAGCGCGGATTTCTGCACCGGCACCGCCGACGCCGCCGGCGGCGCTGCGATCGGCCCGAGCGA
>JANXXS010000130.1 GCA_025350505.1 Burkholderiales bacterium | reverse complement strand
AGGCCGCGGCATGGTGCAGACCCAGGAAAACGGCTGGGTGATCATCAAGGAGCAGTTGACGGCGTAGCCGTCAACTGCTCCTTGAGCAACAGGATCGCTCCCTCCCCAGCTTCGCTCCCCTCCCTCCGAGAGGGAGGGGCCGAGCCCTTCGGGCTCGCTATTGACGCAGGCTCGCGTTCTTTCGCTTCGCCGACAATGCGGCGATGACTTTTCCTCTCGGATCGCTCGCGGGCGCGGCGAGCGCACAAGGACAGGGCAGTGCTTCACCGCGCGATGGGCTGGCCGCTTCGACATGGCGCGCGCAGCTCGCCCTCCTGGCCGGCGCCGTCGTCTGGACGCTGGCCTTGATCGCGCTGGCGACGCACAGCGCCGCCGACCCCGGATTTTCGACCTCGGGCAGCGGCGGCGCGGTGCAGAACAAGGCCGGCATCGCCGGCGCCTGGTTTGCCGACGTCGCCTTCTTCCTGGTCGGCTATTCGGTCTGGTGGGCGGTGCTGGTGGCGGCCCGGGCCTGGCTCGGCGGGCTGGCGCGGGTGCTGCGCGCCAACGCCGGCGCGCCACCTTCGGCCAACGACGTGCCGGCCTGGCATCTCGGGGTCGGCCTCGCCCTGCTGCTCGCCGCCAGCGCCTCGCTCGAGTGGACGCGGCTCTACCAATGGGAGACGCTGGTCGCCGGCGGCAACGCCGGTGGCGTGCTCGGCTATTCGCTCGGCAGGGCGAGCCAGTCCTTCCTCGGCTTTGCCGGCTCGGGCGTGCTGTGGATCGCCGTGCTCGTCGCCGGCATCTCGCTCGGCCTGGGCTTCTCGTGGCTGGGCGCGGCCGAGCGGATCGGCCGCGCCATCGAGTCGCTGCGTTCGCGTCGCGCCTCGCGCATCGAGCGCGCCGAAGACGCGCGCCTGGGCGTTGAGGCGATGCGCGAGCGCGAGGAGATCGTCGAGGTCGAGCACGAGCTGCACGAGCACCATCTGCCGATCGTCATCGAGCCGACGCTGGTTGATGTGCCCAAGAGCACGCGCGTCGTCAAGGAGAGGCAGAAGCCGCTCTTCACCGAGCTGGTCGACACCAAGCTGCCGCAGGTCGACCTGCTCGACTCGGCGCCGCAGCGGGTCGAGAGCGTGAGCAGCGAGACGCTCGAGATGACCTCGCGGCTGATCGAGAAAAAGCTCAAGGACTTCGGCGTCGAGGTGCGCGTCGTCGCCGCCTCGCCGGGCCCGGTGATCACGCGATACGAGATCGAGCCTGCCGTCGGCGTCAAGGGCGCGCAGGTCGTCAACCTGGCCAAGGACTTGGCGCGTTCGCTCAGCTTGGTCTCGATCCGCGTCGTCGAGACGATCCCCGGCAAGACGACGATGGCACTCGAGCTGCCCAACGCCAAACGGCAGACGATCCGCCTCTCCGAAGTGCTCGGCTCGCAGGTTTATGCCGACTCGGGCTCGCAGCTCACGATCGGCCTCGGCAAGGACATCGTCGGCAATCCGATCGTCGCCGACCTGGTCAAGATGCCGCACTGCCTGGTCGCGGGCACCACCGGCGCCGGCAAGTCGGTCGGCATCAACGCGATGATCCTGTCGCTGCTCTACAAGGCCGAGGCGCGCGACGTCCGCCTCATCCTGATCGATCCGAAGATGCTCGAGATGAGCGTCTACGAAGGCATCCCGCACCTGCTCTGCCCGGTCGTCACCGACATGAAGCAGGCCGCCAACGCGCTCAACTGGGGCGTCGGCGAGATGGAGCGGCGCTACAAGCTGATGAGCAAGCTCGGCGTGAGGAACGTCGCCGGCTACAACAAGAAGCTGGCCGAGGCGGCCGAGCGCGGCGAGTCGCTGCCGAACCCGTTCAGCCTGACGCCGGATTCGCCCGAGCCGCTCGAACGGCTGCCCTACATCGTCGTCGTCATCGACGAGCTGGCCGACCTGATGATGGTCGTCGGCAAGAAGATCGAGGAGCTGATCGCGCGGCTGGCGCAGAAGGCGCGCGCCTCGGGCGTGCACCTCATCCTGGCGACGCAGCGACCGAGCGTCGACGTCATCACCGGCCTGATCAAGGCGAACATTCCGACCCGGCTCTCGTTCCAGGTGTCGAGCAAGATCGACTCGCGGACCATCCTCGACCAGTCCGGCGCCGAGGCCTTGCTCGGCATGGGCGACATGCTCTACCTGCCTTCGGGCAGCGGCATGCCGATCCGCGTGCACGGCGCCTTCGTCAGCGACGACGAGGTGCATCGCGTCGTCGCCTACCTGAAGACTCAAGGGCAGCCGAACTACGTCGAAGGCATCC
The DNA here is from genome assembly GCA_025350505.1 of Burkholderiales bacterium. Taxonomy (GTDB): domain Bacteria; phylum Pseudomonadota; class Gammaproteobacteria; order Burkholderiales; family Burkholderiaceae_C; genus Schlegelella_A. The sequence goes on along the minus strand of JANXXS010000130.1, from coordinate 726 downwards.
TCGAAGGCGGCACGCTCGACGGCGAAGGCGGCGACGCGCTGGCCGGCGAGGCCGGCGTGGGCGGCGGCGAGAACGACCCGATGTACGACCAGGCGGTCGGCATCGTCCTGCAGCATCGCCGGGCCTCGATCTCGCTGGTGCAGCGGCATCTGCGCATCGGCTACAACCGGGCCGCACGATTGCTGGAACAAATGGAGAAATCCGGCCTCGTATCGGGCATGGCGACCAACGGCAACCGCGATATCCTCGTTCCGGCGCGCGTCGAATGAACGCGCGCTTTCTGATCCCTGTGCTCGTCGCCTGCGTGTCGATGGCCTCGCTCGCGACGGTCGAGGCCGCGCCCGTCGACACCCTGCGCGAGTTCGTTCGCGACGTGAAGAGCGGCCATGCGACGTTCACGCAGACCGTGACCTCGCCCGACGGTGCGAAGAAGAAAAGCTCGAGCGGCAGCTTCGACTTCGCGCGGCCGAACCGCTTTCGCTTCGCCTATGCCAAGCCGTTCGAGCAGACCATCGTCGCCGACGGCGAAAAGGTCTGGATCTACGACCGCGACCTGAACCAGGTCAGCTCGCGCCGCATCGGCCAGGCGCTCGGCGCGACGCCGGCCGCGCTGCTCGCCGGCGGCTCGCTCGACAAGGACTTCGACCTCGCCAACCTGCCCGCGAAAGACGGCCTCGAGTGGGCCGAGGCGAAGCCGAAGGCGAAGGACGGCGCGTTCCAGTCGGT
>JANXXS010000107.1 GCA_025350505.1 Burkholderiales bacterium | reverse complement strand
CTGGAAATGAAAGTCGCAGCATCGGTCAAGAAGATGTGCCGCCATTGCAAGGTCGTGCGGCGCAAGGGCGTCGTGCGCGTGATCTGCACCGACCCGCGTCACAAGCAGCGTCAAGGCTGATTCAGAAAGTAGAACCATGGCTCGTATTGCCGGCATCAACATTCCGCCCCACAAGCACGCCGAGATCGGCCTGACGTCGATCTACGGCATCGGCCGCTCGACGGCGCAGAAGATCTGCACCGCCGCGGGCGTGCCCTGGGACCGCAAGGTCAAGGACCTGACCGACGCCGATCTCGAGCGCATCCGCGAAGAGATCGGCCACGTGCAGATCGAGGGCGACCTGCGTCGCGAGATGTCGATCAACATCAAGCGGCTGATGGACCTGGGCTGCTATCGCGGCTTTCGCCATCGCCGCGGCCTGCCTGTGCGTGGCCAGCGCACCAAGACCAACGCGCGCACCCGCAAGGGCCCGCGCAAGAGCGGCGCGCTCGTCAAGAAATAAAGAGCCTCGCTCGAGCCCGACACAAGTGACACGTTCGTAGAGAAAGACCTTTCATGGCCAAGCCTCCCGTCAGTACCGCCGCCCAGCGCGTGCGCAAGAAGGTCCGCAAGAACGTCGCCGATGGCGTCGCGCACGTTCACGCCTCCTTCAACAACACCATCATCACCATCACCGACCGCCAGGGCAGCGCGCTGGCCTGGGCGTCGAGCGGCGGCCAGGGCTTCAAGGGCTCGCGCAAGTCGACCCCGTTCGCAGCCCAGGTGGCCGCCGAGACGGCCGGCCGCGCCGCGCAGGACCAGGGCATCAAGACGCTCGACGTTCGCATCAAGGGCCCGGGCCCCGGCCGCGAGTCGTCGGTGCGTGCGCTGGCCTCGCTCGGCATCCGCATCAATTCGATTTCCGACGTGACGCCGGTGCCGCACAACGGCTGCCGGCCCCAAAAGCGCCGTCGGATCTGAACAGAGACCCTCACCCCAACCCTCTCCTGCAAGCTGGAGAGGGAGTTCGTAAGACCACCGTCTGAGCGCCCAATAACAACACTCGCCAGACTCGCGCAGGCCTGAAGAGGCTAGCGTCAGAAGCTACAACAAGGAATACACGTGGCACGTTACCTCGGCCCCAAGGCCAAGCTTTCCCGTCGTGAAGCGACCGACCTCTTCCTGAAGAGCGCGCGGCGGCCGATCGGCGACAAGGCGAAGTTCGATTCCAAGCCCGGCCAGCACGGTCGCACCTCGGGTACCCGTACGTCCGACTTCGGCCTGCAGCTTCGCGAGAAGCAGAAGGTCAAGCGCATGTACGGCATCCTCGAGCGCCAATTCCGGCGCTACTTCGAGGAAGCCGAGCGCAAGAAGGGCAACACCGGCGCCAACTTGCTGTCGCTGCTCGAGTCGCGGCTCGACAACGTCGTCTACCGCATGGGCTTCGGCTCGACCCGGGCTGAAGCGAGGCAACTCGTCTCGCATCGCGCCATCACCGTCAACGGCGCGGTCGTCAACATCGCCTCGTATTCGGTCAAGGCTGGCGATACGGTGGCGGTGCGCGACAAGTCGAAGACGCAATTGCGCATCACCGATTCAGTCAAGCTGGCCACCGGCCAGGGCCTAGCCGACTGGGTGCAGGTCGACACGACCAAGCTCGAAGGCGTGTTCAAGAAGGCGCCCGATCGCGACCAGTTCGGCGCCGACATCAAGGAAGCCCTCATCGTCGAGCTGTACTCGCGCTAAACGCTCGAGAAGGACAGCGGGGTGACGGCTGCGCCGCCACCCCTTATCAGTTTTCTTTTGTTCCGTTTGCCGGCAGCGGAGCAGTTCTCTACCAAGCCCGGCGCAGTCTCCACATCAGCCTTATCGGTGTAACGAGCCGAGGGTATTGAGAGGAACAGGACTTCAATGCAAACGAATCTGCTGAAACCCAAGGCCATCAACGTCGAGCCGCTCGGCGGCAACCGCGCCAAGGTCACGCTCGAGCCCTTCGAGCGCGGCTACGGCCACACGCTGGGCAACGCGCTGCGCCGCGTGCTGCTCTCGTCGATGGTCGGCTATGCGCCCACCGAAGTGACGATCGCCGGCGTGCTGCACGAGTACTCGGCCATCGACGGCGTGCAGGAAGACGTCGTCCACATCATGCTGAACCTGAAGGGCGTGGTCTTTCGCCTGCACAACCGCGATGAAGTGACGCTCGTTCTCCGCAAGGAAGGCGAGGGCCCGGTCACGGCCGGCGACATCCAGACGCCGCACGACGTCGAGATCATCAACCCCGAGCACGAGATCGCCCACCTGTCGTCGGGCGGCAAGCTCGATATGCAGATCAAGGTCGAAAAGGGCCGCAGCTACGTGCCGGGCAACCTGCGCCGCTACGGCGACGAGCCGACCAAGTCGATCGGCCGAATCGTCCTCGACGCTTCGTTCTCGCCGGTATCGCGCGTGAGCTACACGGTCGAGAGCGCTCGCGTCGAGCAGCGCACCGACCTCGACAAGCTGGTCATGGAAATTGCCACCAACGGCGCGATCACGCCGGAAGAGGCGATCCGCTCCTCGGCCAAGATCCTGGTCGAGCAGCTGGCGGTGTTCGCCCAGCTCGAAGGCCAGATCGGCGAGATGTTCGAACCGCAGCCGACTCGCTCGACCCAGTTCGACCCGATCCTGCTCCGCCCTGTCGACGAGCTCGAGCTGACGGTTCGTTCGGCGAACTGCCTGAAGGCCGAGAACATCTACTACATCGGCGACCTGATCCAGCGCACCGAGACCGAACTGCTGAAGACGCCGAATCTGGGCCGCAAGTCGCTCAACGAAATCAAGGAAGTGCTGGCTTCGCGCGGGCTCACGCTCGGCGCGCGGCTGGAGAACTGGCCGCCGCAAGGTCTGGACAAGCGGTAAGGCAAAACGGGGCTCGCTTCGGCGAGCCCGGTGCACCCGCCAGTACCTGACACGGCTGGCGGTTCATAACAGGAAAGGAAAGCACCATGCGTCACGGACACGGACTCCGCAAGCTCAACCGCACCTCCGAGCACAGGCTCGCGATGCTGCGCAACATGTGCGTCTCGCTGCTCCAGCACGAGGCGATCAAGACGACGCTGCCCAAGGCCAAGGAATTGCGCCGCGTCGTCGAGCCGCTGATCACGCTCGCCAAGGAGCCGACGCTGGCGCACAAGCGCCTTGCGTTCGACCGCCTGCGCGACCGCGCCATCGTCACCAAGCTGTTTGCCGAGATCGGCCCGCGCTACAAGGCGCGCCCCGGCGGCTACACGCGCATCCTGAAGATGGGCTTTCGCGTCGGCGACAACGCGCCGATGGCCTTCGTCGAGCTCGTCGACCGGCCGATGCCGGTCGAGCCCGAGGCTGTCGCCGAGTCCTGAGCCGGCGGCGTCGACGGCGAACGGCATGGCCGAGCCGCTCCTTCGCATCTCGCACCTGACGAAGAAGTTCGGCGACGCTATCGTCGTCGACGACCTGTCGCTCGAGATCATGCCGGGCGAATGCCTCGGCGTGATCGGCCCCAACGGCGCCGGCAAGACGACGACGATCCGCATCTGCCTCGGCCTCGCCGGCCCCGACAGTGGCGAGATCGAGGCGTTCGGCCTGCCCTTGCCGGCGCAGGTGCGCGAAGCCAAGAAGCGGATCGGCGTCGTCACCCAGTTCGACAGCCTCGATCCCGACTTCACCTGCGCCGAGAACCTGCGCGTCTACGGCCGCTACTTCGGCCTCTCGCGGGCCGTGATCGAGGAGCGCGTGCCGAAGCTGCTCGAATTCGCGGCGCTGCAGTCGAAGGCGGACGCCAAGCCCGGCGAGCTTTCGGGCGGCATGAAGCGCCGCCTTTCGCTCGGCCGCGCCCTCATCAACGACCCCGATCTGCTGATCCTCGACGAGCCGACCACCGGCCTCGATCCGCAGGCGCGCCACCTCATGTGGGAGCGTTTGCAGAACCTGCTCCAGCAGGGCAAGGCGATCCTGTTGACGACGCACTTCATGGATGAGGCCGAGCGCCTCTGCGACCGCCTGCTCGTGCTCGACCACGGCAAGAAGATCGCCGAAGGCACGCCGCGCGGCCTCATCGCCGCCAACCTCGAGACCGACGTGGTCGAGGTCTACGGCGACGGTGCCAAGGCCGCTGGCCAGAAGCACGCGGCGCTGGCCGAGCGGGTCGAGACCAGCGGCGAAACCGTCTTCTTCTATCTGCGCAGTGCCAAGCCCTTGCTCGACGCGCTGGCCGATGATCACAGCGTGCGCTATCTGCATCGGCCCGCCAACCTTGAAGATCTTTTTCTCAAGCTCACGGGTCGACAGATCCGTGACGACGCCTGATCGGACGACGACGCCATGCTGATCTCGTTCTACGCCACGCCGCGCCTGACGCCGAGCTTCTGGCCGGTCGTGATGCGCAACCTCCTGGTCTGGAAAAAGCTCGCCGGGCCGAGCATCCTCGGCAACATCGCCGAGCCCCTGATCACGCTGGTCGCCTTCGGCTACGGCGTGGGCTCCCTGATCGGCCAGATCGACGGCATGCCGTACATCGAGTACCTCGCCTCGGGCAGCGTCGCCGTGAGCGCGGCGCTGGCGGCGACCTTCGAGGCGCTCTATTCGGCGTACTCGCGCATGGCGGTGCAAAAGACCTGGGACTCGATCCTCAACGCGCCGATCGCCCTCGACGACATCGTCTTCGCCGAGATGCTCTGGGCGGCTATCAAGGCGCTGTTCTCATGCACCGCGATCCTCGTCGTCATCTTCCTGCTCGGCATCAGCCGCGCTCCGACCATGCTGCTCGCGTTGCCGGTGCTCGGCCTGGCCGGCGTGACCTTCGCCTCGATCGGCCTGGTCTTCAATGCGGTGGCCAAGGGTTATGACTTTTTCACCTACTACTTCACGCTGGTCATCACGCCGATGACTTTCCTTTCGGGCGTCTATTTCCCCGTCTCCCAAATGCCGCCCTGGCTGCAGGGCGTGGCCGAGGTGCTGCCGCTGAAGGCGGCGGTGGACCTGGTTCGTCCACTCGTTCTCGGAAGCTGGCCGGTCGATCCCGTCCGGCCGCTCCTCATCCTCACGGCCTATGCGGCTTGCGGCTACTATCTGGCACTGGTCCTGACCCGGCGTCGGTTCTTCAAGTAGGCACGCTTCCTGTAAGCCCTTTGCGACCGCCGCCGACCCAGAGTGATGCACGCCCCAATGGCCCGACTCGCCGCAGTCTTCGCGAGGATCCCGATCCCGTTCGTCGCCCGACCGGTCTGGCGCCTACGGCGACGCGCGCTGCTTGCGATGCTGGCGTTGGTGGGCCACATGGCCTGGCAGCCGGCGTTCGCCGCAGACGACTTCCTCGAGCCCGACAAGGCGTTCCAGTTCTCGGCGCGCCAGCTCGACGCCAAGACGGTCGAGGTGATCTTCGACATCGCGCCTGGCTACTATCTCTATCGCGAACAGTTCAAGTTCGCCGCAGAGGGCGCCACGCTCGGCGGGGTGGTGATCCCGCCGGGCAAGGTCAAGTTCGACCAGACCTTCCAGAAGAACGTCGAGACCTATCGCGACGCGATCAAGATCAGCGTGCCGGTGCAAAGCGCCGCCGGCGACTTTCGCCTCATCACCACCAGCCAGGGCTGCGCCGACGCGGG
>JANXXS010000263.1 GCA_025350505.1 Burkholderiales bacterium | reverse complement strand
GGAATCGAGGCACGGCTACGCGCACAGTACACGGCGCTCGACGCGACGATGGCCCAGCTCAACAGCAAGAGCGCCTACATCACGCAGCAGATCGCTGCCTGGACGGCGAACAGCTCCAACAAGTAAGAGCCGTCGCCGCGGCGGCGGCGATGCACCGATCGGCCCGCGAAAACGCCCCCTGTTACCGCGCTCTCCGATTCAAGTCGCCCGAGGCCATACCGATATTCAGGGCAGGCCCATTTCAGACATCGCTCCCATCCCATGTTCGCCGCCACGATCCACCGTCATTCCACAGCCTCCGCCGGCGCCTATCACCAGATCGGCGTCGAGACCGGCGTCGGCGGCGCCTCGTCGCACGAGCTGATCACGATGCTCTTCGACGGCTTCAACGATGCCGTCGCCCAGGCGCGCAGCGCCCTGCAACAAAGGCGCATCGAAGCCAAGTGCAAGGCGATCACGCGCGCCGTGCGCATCGTCGACGAGGGCCTGAAGGCGACGCTCGACCTCGACGGCGGCGGCAAGCTGGCCGCCGACCTGAGCGCGCTGTACGGCTACGTCGCGCTGCGCATGACCGAGGCCAACCTGAACAACGACAGCGCCGCCCTCGACGAGTGCGTGCGGCTGATGGAGCCGGTTCGCTCGGCCTGGGTCGCGATCGGCCCCGGCGCCACGGCCACGCCGTCGGCGCAATGACATGACCAGCACCCATACTTTCCGAGCCCGCATGAATTCCGTGCTGCTGAACTACTACGAAGCGATCGAGAAGGCGAGCCAGGACATGCTCGAGGCCGCTCGTGTCGGCAACTGGGACCATGTGGTCAAGCTCGAGGGCGCCTGCGCCGTGCTCATCGCCCAGCTCAAGAACACGGCGGCCGAAAAGCCGCTGCCGCGGGACGAGGCGCAGCTCAAGTCGCGCATCATGCAGCGCATCCTGATCAACGACGCCGAGATCCGCCAGCTCGCCGAGCCCTGGCTCGAAGACCTCGACGAGATCCTCGCCGGCCGGCCCAAGACCCTGCACTGACACGGGCGCTCGCCGACCGCACGCAGACGACGATTTCGACACACTCTCCCCGCCACGAGGCATGCGATGGAAACGAGACCCGCACCGCTCGACGGAATGGACCACGACGACGGGCTCGACGAGTTCCGCGTCTCGTCGCCGCGCGAGATCCAGGGCCTGCTCAAGCAGCTGCTCGACGGCTCGGTGCTGCTCAATCTGAACGCCAGCGACGGCAGCGTCTTCACCAGCGCGATCTGGACCCTCGACAGCCAGCGCGGCACGATCGGCTTCAACGCCGACCCGGCCGACCCGACGATGCAGAAGCTGCTCGAATGCGACGAGATCGTCGTCGTCGGCTATCTCGACAGCGTCAAGCTGCAGTTCGACGTCAACAACCTGGTGCTGGTACACGGCAACCGGGCCAGCGTGCTGAGCTGCCCGGCGCCGCACGAGATTTTCCGCTTCCAGCGGCGCAACGCCTTCCGCGTCCGGCCGTTGATGCGGGCCAGCCCGATGGCGCGCTTTCGCCATCCCGACCTGGCCGAGATGGAGTGCGCGCTGCGCGTCATCGACATCTCGATCGGCGGCTGCGGCGTGTTTTTTCCCGAGGACCTGCCGACCATGAGCACCGGCGTCATGCTGGCTGCGGTGCGCATCGAGCTCGACGACGATACGAAGCTCGAGGTGACGATGCGGCTGCAGCATGTGACGGCGCTCAACGCCGAAGCACGAGGGGTCCGGCTCGGATTCGAGTTCAAGCGGGTCGGCGGTGACTCGCTGCGCGCCCTGCAACGCTTCATCGACCTGACCCAGAAACGCGGCAAGCTGATGGCGCTGACGTAGGCGAAAGCGGACCGGGACGGTCCCGCTTTCGTCGCGGTCGATCGAGCAAGCCGCCGCTGCGCGTCGGTCGCGTAGCGCGCCGGCCAAGGGCTGTCTGGCCTACATGGCCGCCCCGAAGAAGGGCGACCTCAAGGAGGCGGGCCGCCACGCCAACCCGGCGCGCATGAATGAACTCGCGCAGCTGCGCAGCGAAGCGCCGCAGATCCCGAAGAGCTTGACCAAGGAAATCTCCGACAGTGCGACGCTCGCGAGATCGGTGCGTCGCGTCATCGTTCGCGGCGACCTCGCCTCGGTCGTGCCGAGCTCGAAAGAAGTCGACGAACTCGTGCGCGAAGGAGACATCTGGAAGATCGACTGATCGAGCCCGGCAGCGGCCGCGCACGAGGCCGGTAGCACGGCCCGAGCCGATACGTGGCGCGTGCCGTTGCGTCAGCGGCAGGTCGCTGCAGCCGCAGAGGCCGAGCCTGCGAGAGATGCCGGCCGGTACTCGGCATCGAAGGTCGCGGTCCAGTGCTCGCCGCCGTCGCGCGAGATCTCGATGCGCTGGCCGACCCTGCCCGCCGCCAGGGGACGCAAGGTCGTGCGATCAAGGATACGCCGACCGTCGGCGAGCGCGATCTCGCCCTGGAAGCGAACGCCGTCATCGGCGTGGCGCACGATCAGGTGCTTCTCCTTCAGGCCGCCCGGACGAAGCGCCTGGTCGGTGACCCAGACCTGCTTCCAGAGCTTCTCGCTCGCCGCGTAGTAGAAGAGACTCTCGCCGCGCGAGCCGTCGCTCGCCGTCCATTCCTCACGAACGGCGCAGCCGCCGAGGACCTTGGCGACGCGGTCGTGGCCGGCGCGCTCGCCACCGGCGCAGACCTCCCAGTCGCCGAGCCAGAAGTCGAGCTGCGCCAGCGCCGGCTCGGCGGTGCAGACGAGCGGCTCGTCGACGGCCTGCGCGGCGAGCGCCGACAACGCGACCACGCACGCCGTCGCGCCCTGCCGCGCCGCCGCGCCGCGCCCGCTCACGGGCGGCGCACGTACTTGCCGTCGAACGCCACCGTCCAGGTCTTGCCGGCGTCGGCCGACGACTCCCAATACTGGCCCACGCTGCCGCCCTCGTTGGGCGTCCAGGTGATGCGTTGCCACGTGCTGCCTGATTCGGAGCCCAGCACCATGCGCTTGTCGACCAGGCTGCCGGCGATGATCAGCAGGCCACCGCTGCTGTCGACCCAGGTCTGGTGCCAGCGCTTGTCGTCGCGGTCGTAGATGTTGAGGCTCTTGCCGGTAAAGCCGCCGCGGCCGCTCCAGCTCTCGAGCAGGGCGCAGCCGGCGCCGATCGTCTCGATGCGGTTCTCGCCGGCCTTCTGGCCGTCCGGCTGAAAGACGTCCCAGGTGCCGAGCCAGAAGTCGAACTGCCGGTACTCGGCGCTCGTGCAGGCCGGTGCTGGCGGCGCCGGCGGCGACTGCGCGCCGGCCAGGGCGGCGGGCAGCGCGAGCATCGTCGCCAGCAGCGCGCGCGACTTGCGCTTCGCTGCCGGAGGGAAAGACTTCGTCATGTCGGGTCGGCTCCGCAAACCCGCAAGAATAGGACGGCCGGGCCGGGCCGCCGGTTCAGAAATTGCGCAATCCGCGGTGCCCCGCGGCGTCAGGCGGGTCGCGTCGAGGCGAGCGCGCGGCGCAGGCTGGAGCGGCTGCCGAAGCCGACCTGCACGACGATGCTTTCCGGATCGCGCCCGCCGGCCTGCATCAGGCGGCGTGCCGCGGCAGCGCGGCGCTGCACGAGAAAGGTGTGCGGCGAAACGCCGTAGAGCGCGCTGAAGAAGCGCACGAAATAGAAGCGCGACAGGCAGGCGACCTCGGCCATGGCGTCGAGGCCGATCGGCTCGGCGTGACAGGTCTCGATGTAGTCGGCGGCCAGGCGCAGGCGCCGCGCCAGCTCCGCGCGCGTCGACGGTTTGGCGCGCGCCAGGCGGTCGACGGCGCGGGCGTCGATGGCCTCGGCCGCGAACATGGCGTCGAGCAGGAGCAACAGCTGCTCTTCGAGCCATTCCTCGCTGCGCTCGCCGTCGAGCACGGCGTCGCAGATGCGGCGCAACCACGGGCTGACCAGCGCGTCGTGCCGGCGCAGGTGCTCCGAGAACCCGCCGCCCTCGACCCGCCGCGTCGACTGATCGAGCGCCGGTTCGAGCCCGACCTGGCGCGCCGCGTGCACTTCGCGCTGCATGCCGGGGCGCATGAACACGGCGAAGGTCCACGCCGGCCGCGGCGCCTTCAGCACGCTGCCGTAGCTGCTGCCCTCGTTGAGGATCAGGTAGTTCTCGTCGTCGACGCTGACCTCGCGATGCTTGAGCCGATAGCGCTCCCGCCCGCGCCAGGCCATCTTGATCGACAGCGTCTGCGTCATCGTCGCGTACTCGGCCCAGGTCGACTGGCCGCAGATGACCGCGTTCTCCTTGCCCCAGCGCGCGTAGAAGCGGTGCCGGAACTCGACGTTCGCGTTCGTTTCGGGCCGCGGCGGCAGGTCGGGAAGCGTCGTGTGGATCATGGCGCCTTCGCCGGCAAGTCGAACAGAAACCGGGTGCCGCTCGCGGGCTGGCTCTCGACCCGCAGCAGTCCGCCATGCAACTCGACGATGCGTCTGGCGATGGCCAGGCCGAGGCCGGCGCCGCCGGCGCCGCTGCGCTGCGACTCCGCACCACGAAAATGACGGTCGAAGACGAACGGCAACTCCTCGGGCGGTATGCCACGGCCGGTGTCGGCCACCTGGGCCTGTACGCCCCGGGCGGTGACGCAGAGGCGAACCTCGACGACGCCGGCATCGGGCGTGTGGCGCAGGGCATTGCCGATCAGGTTTTCGAGCGCCCGCTCGATCAGGCGCAGATCGCCGTCGATCAACGGCAGTCCGGCATCGGCCACCACGCTCATGCGCACGTTGCGCCCGGCCGCGGCCAGGGCGAACTTCTGGATCACGTCGCTCGCGATCTCGGCGATGGCGAACGCCTCCCGTTCGAGGGCGACGCCTTTCCAGTCGAGCTTGGCAAGCTCGAAAAGCTCGTCGATGAGGCTGGTCAGATGGTCGCTCTGCCGGAGCGCGATTTCGGCATAGCGCTGCCGGTCCTCTGGCGTAAGAAATTCGCCGCGCGATACGAGCAACTCGAGGTAGCCGCGCATCGCCACGAGCGGCGTGCGCAGGTCGTGCGCAGGTCGTGCGAGATGTCGGCGATCAGGTCGCGCCGGGCTTGTTCGTGATCGGGATCCATCCTCGCTCTCGCCTTCCCGATTCGGGCACGTGATGAACACGTGACTTTTCGTTGATCGTAGCGTGAAGCTGTGTCGCCACAGTCGCTTCCGGAGCGGTAGCCGATGGAATGAAAGACTTGATCGACCCGCCCATTCATCCATTCATCACCGTCAGGAGTTATCCACCATGAACGTCATCCGTCTTTATCGCCCGCCCGTGTGGCCGCGTCTCGTTCTCGCCGCCGCCGTCGTCGCCACTCTCGGCGTTGCCGGCGCCGCCTTCGCCGGCGAATGCCCTGCCGACAAGCGGGTCGCCGATGGCAAGGGCCAGCCGATGGGCCCGACCGCGCCGAGCGGCGTCACCGACGTCGTTCGCGCCAGCACCGATCTGTCGAAGGAGCCGCTGGCGCTGCAAGGCCGCCAGTTCCGCCTGCGCCAGCTGGAGATGCAGCCGGGCGGCGTCGTGCCCTGGCACAGCCACAACGAGCGGCCGGCGATGATCTACATCGTCTCCGGCGAAGTCGTCGAGTACTCGAGCAGCTGCGCCGTGCCGATCACGCATCGCACCGGCGACGTCGCTCTGGAAAAGAACGGCACCTCGCACTGGTGGAAGAACACCGGGACCACGAAGGCCGTGCTGATCTCGGTCGATCTGTTCCCCGGTGCCGCCAAGATGGACGAGCACACGATGTAAGCGCCCCGGCCGGCGCCGCAGAGCCACGCCGGGGACCACCCTCGCGCGTTGCCGGTGCCGGCCGGATCGTCACCCGAACCGGAGGAGTATTTCCATGTTGAACTTTCTCAAGCAGTGCATCGCCGCGCTGTGCATCGGCACCGTGCTGCTCATGCTCACCACCCTGGCCGACGCACAGCCGATGAACGCGCCAGGCGACGACGGCCTGATCAAGGTCAAGAGCGCGTACTCGGTCGAAGAGACCGTGTCGCGGATCAAGAAGGACATCGCCGACAAGGGCATCGTCTTCTTCCAGGAGGTCGACCAGGCCAAGCTGGCCGCGGGCGCCGGCATCACGCTTCGGCCGTCGACCCTGCTGACCTTCGGCAACCCGCCGCTCGGTGCGCAGTTCCTGACCTCGAACCCGTACTCGGGCCTGGACTGGCCGGTGCGCGTGCTCGTGCTGCAGCAGGCCGATGGCAGCGTCTGGGTCGCCTGGACCGACTTCGCCTGGATCGCGCGGCGCCACCACATCACCGACCGCCAGCAACAGTTCGCGATGGCTTCGAGCGTGGTCGAATCGATCACGTCGACGGTGCGCAGCAAGTAGGCCTCTGTCACGCCGAAGGCCGATGATGCGGTGCACGAATGCCCGCACGCCCGACCCAGGAGACAACATGACGACGACCTCGTACGATGCGATCGTGATCGGCAGTGGCCAGTCCGGACCGTTTCTCGCGGTGCGGCTGGCCGAGGCCGGCATGAAGACGGCGCTGATCGAGCGCGAGCACCTCGGCGGCACCTGCGTCAACGACGGCTGCATCCCGACCAAGACGCTGGTCGCCAGCGCCCGCACCGCCCACATGGCGCGGCGCGCCGCCGACTACGGCGTGAACGTCGGCGGCACCGTCAGCGTCGATATGAAGGCGGTGAAGGCGCGCAAGGATCGCGTCGTCGGGCAGTCGATCGAGGGACTGACGAAATGGATCGCCGGCACCGCGAACCTGACGCTGGTCTGGGGCCACGCCCGCTTCAGCGGCCCGAACACGGTCGAGGTGAACGGCGAAACACTGACGGCGCCGAAGATCTTCATCAACGTCGGCGGCCGCGCGGTGCTGCCCACCTGGCACGGCATCGACGATGTGCCTGTGCTCACCAACACCTCGATGATGGCCGTCGACACGCTGCCCGAGCACCTGATCGTGGCTGGAGGCAGCTACATCGGCCTCGAGTTCGCGCAGATGTACCGGCGCTTCGGCGCGCGCGTGACCGTCGTCGAATACGCAGACCGGCTGATCGCCCGCGAGGACCGCGAGGTCTCGCGCGAGGTGCAGGCGATCCTGGAGCGCGAGGGCGTGAACTTCCACTTCTCGGTGCAAAGCGCCAAGGTGACACCGGGAGAAGGCGGCAAAGGCGTGCGCGTCGCCCTCAACGCCGGCGGCAGCGCCCACGAGCTGGTCGGCAGCCACCTGCTCGCCGCCGTCGGCCGCCGCCCGAACACCGACGACCTCGGCCTCGACAAGGCCGGCATCAAGACCGACGCGCGCGGCTTCGTCGCCGTCGACGACGAGCTGCGCACCAACGTGCCCGGCGTCTGGGCGATGGGCGACGTCAACGGCAAGGGCGCCTTCACGCACACCTCGTACAACGACTACCAGATCGTCGCCGCCAACCTGCTCGAGGGCGGCAAACGCCGCGTCAGCGAGCGCATCACCGCCTACGCGCTCTTCACCGACCCGCCGCTCGGTCGCGTCGGCATGAGCGAGGCCGAGGTGCGGGCGCGCGGCAAGCCGGCGCTGGTCGGCATCATGCCGATGACACGCGTCGGCCGCGCCAAGGAGCGCGGCGAGACTCAGGGCTTCATGAAGGTGCTGGTCGACGCCGAGAGCGAACGCATCCTCGGCGCGGCGCTGCTCTGCATCGAGGGCGACGAGATCGTCCATTCGATCCTCGACGTGATGGCCGCCGACGCCTCGTACAAGGTGATCGAGCGCGCCGTGCACATCCACCCGACGGTGAGCGAGCTGATCCCGACGCTGCTCGGCAAGCTGACACCGCTCGATCCGGCGGCCTGAGACGACTGCCGCGGAGCGGGACCATGAGCGCCGTTCCCGCACCGCTGATCGTCCGGCCCCCGGCCTGGTCGCCGGCGCGCGACGCGGCATCCCGGCATGACCCCGGCTTCGCGCGGCAGGTCCTTGCGGGACTCGCGGGCCCACGCAAGTCGAGCCGCGTCGACGACCTCGACGCTGCCGTCGCTTTCCAAATCCCGGAAGCAGCGCGCCTCGAAGCCCTGATCCTGCGCTGCTGTTTCCGGCAGATCGCCGCCGCAGCCGGCCCGGACACCTGCGTTGTCGAGATCGGAGACGCGGCCGGCACGACTGCGGCGCTGCTGCGAACGGCGACCCGCCGGGCTGCGTATGCGATGCAGGCCAACCGATCCAGACAGCTTCTCGTGCTGGCGCCGGACAGCATGGGTGGCTCAGCGCCGAACGAGGTCGTTCAAAAGCTGCGCGGGATCGCCGAGCGATGTGCGAGCGATTCCTTGCTCGTCGTCGGCGCCACGCTGCCGCCACCCGGGGGTCGCTTCGACGCGGCCGCGTCGATCGACCTGTCGACCTCGTACCGATACAGCGCGCCGCGATTCGAGAGCCTGGCCGAACGCGCCGGCTGGCAGCACTGCCAGCTCTGGATCGACGGGCAAGCGAGCTACGCCGTCCACGTGCTGGAACAGGCGACCCGCGGCGGTGTGCTCGACGCCTGACGGCTGCGGCGATCACGGCGATTCGCCGCGGTCGCGTGGGTGCTGCCGCGATCCGGGCTTCCGATGCGACACGCACGTGACTGAATCGTGAGCATTCGTTGAACGCCACGTGAGGTCCGCTGCCGACACTGCTTCTCCAGGAAAGGACGCTTTCGCATTCCGCGAGCGCCGATCCGGCAACCCACCACAGACCCACGGAGAAGCGACATGAACTCACCCACGAACCCCCTCGTCCGCAGCACCCTCGCCAGCCTGATCGCGGTCGGCCTCACGGCCGCCAGCAGCATGGCGCTGGCCGCCAAGGGCGATACCGAAAAGTGCGCAGGCATCGTCAAGGCCGGCAAGAACGATTGCGGCACCAGCAAGAGCGCCTGCGCCGGCACGACCACTGCCGACCGCGACGCCGAGGCCTGGATCCTGGTGCCCACCGGCACCTGCGAGCGCATCGCCGGCGGCCGCATCACCGACAAGCCCGAGAACGTTCACGGCGGCGCTGCCGCGGTGAAGAAAGGCTGAACCGGCCCGGCTCGACCAAGCAGCGCCGGGCGCTGCCGCGTCGAGCCTCATTCACGCGGTGCCCCGGCGCCGCATCGACGAGGAGAACTCTCTTGCGCTACGCCAACCCTTCCCCCTCATTCGTCCGCGAGCCGGGCGACCTGAAGGCGCGCCTGTTCGAGCTGGCGAGCCTGGCTCGACGCGGCCTCGACAAGCTTTCGCCGCTCGCCGACCTCGGCGTTCGAATGCTCGTCGCCGGCGTCTTCTTCCAGTCGGGCCTGACCAAGATCGCCAGCTGGACCAGCACGGTCTCGCTGTTCGAAAACGAATACGCCGTGCCCCTGCTGCCGCCCGAAGTCGCCGCCTTCGTGGGCACCGGCGTCGAGCTGTTCTTCCCGGTGCTGCTCGCGCTCGGCCTGGGCACACGCTTCGCGGCCTTCGTGCTGTTCGTCTTCAACATCATCGCCGTCGCCTCGTACCCCGATCTCGGCGCGGTCGGCCTGAAGGATCACCAGACCTGGGGCCTGCTGCTGCTCGGCACGCTGTTGCATGGCCCGGGCGCGCTCTCGCTGGACCGCCTGATCGGCCGCTTCTTCGGCACGCCGGTGCGGCGCTGAGCCGACGCGACAGAAGGCCATGAACGACCCCCGGAACATCGTCATCGTCGGCGGCGGCTTCGCCGGCACGACCCTGGCGCGCTCGCTCGAACGCATGTTGCCGGCCGGGCACCGTGTCGTGCTGGTCAGCGAAGAGAGCTACACGACCTTCAACCCGATGCTGGCCGAAGTGGTCGGCGCCGCGGTGTTTCCGGAGCACGTGGTGGCGCCGATCCGGCAGATGCTGCGGCCCTCGAGCCGCTTCATCATGGGCCGCGTCACCGGTCTCGATGCGGCCCGCAAGGTGCTGGTGGCGAGCACGCTGGCCGGCCGCCAGGAGATCGCTTACGAGCACCTGGTGCTGGCCTTCGGGACGCGCGCCAACATGGAGCTGGTGCCCGGCCTGGCCGAGCATGCGCTGCCGCTCAAGCTGATCGGCGACGCGATGTTCATCCGCAACCGGGTGCTGCAGCGGATCGCCCGCATCGAGCTCGAGACCGACCCGGTGCTGCGGCGCCGGCTCGGCCACTTCGTCGTCATCGGCGGCGGCTTTTCCGGCGTCGAGGTCGCCGGCACGCTCGCCGACTTCCTGCGCAGCGCGCATCGCTACTACCCGCGCGTCGGCAGCGACGAGCTGCGCGTGACGGTGCTCGAAAGCGCGGATCGGCTGCTGCTCGAGCTGCCGCGATCGCTCGGCAGCTCGGCCTTGCGCTCGCTGATGCAACGCGGCATCGACGTGCGACTGAAGGCGCGCGCGACGAGTGTCGATGCGAACGGCGTCGTGCTCGAAGGCGGCGAGGGGCTCGACGCCGCGACCGTCGTCTGCACCATCGGCACGAAGGCGAATCCGCTCGCCGCGGCGCTCGGCCTGCCGTTGCAGCGCGGGCGCATCGTCGCCTCGGCCGATCTTTCGGTGAGCGGGGTAGCGAACGTCTGGGCGATCGGCGACTGCGCGTTGATTCGCAACGACCTCGCTCACCCCAACCCTCTCGCCGAAGGAGAGGGGGCGAAGCCCGCCGTCTACGCGCCGCCGACGGCACAGTTCGCCGTCGCCGAAGCGCGGGCGCTGGCGCGCAACATCGCCGCGCGCATCGCCGGCCGGCCGACGCAAGCCTTCAGCTACACGTCGAAGGGCGCGATGGCGACGACGGGCCATCTCAAGGGCGTCGCCCAGCTGTTCGGCCTGCGCCTGTCGGGCCTGCCTGCCTGGCTGCTCTGGCGCGCCTATTACCTGCTGCAGATGCCCACGCTCGGCCGCAAGTTGCGCATCTGGGTCGAGTGGACCTGGGCCATGTTCTTCGCCGCCGACATCACCCACCTGCGCTTCACGCGCACCCACGAGGCCGACGCGGAAGCGGCAGCGAACGTTGCCTTCCACCCCGACGCGGTCGCACCGGCGCCGGCTCGCTAGATCACGAATCCAACCTTCCAACCTGGAGTCTTCATCATGCTCAAACAGAAATCAGCCATCGTCACCGGTTCCACCAGCGGCATAGGCCTCGGCATGGCGCACGCCTTCGCCGAACAGGGCGCCGACGTCATGCTCAACGGCTTCGGCAACGCCGACGAGATCGAGGCAACGCGCGCCGAGATGGACCGCCGCTACGGCGTCAAGGTGCGCTACTCGGCCGCCGACATGAGCCAGCCGGAGCAGATCCGCGTCATGGCCCGCCATGCCGAAGCCGACTTCGGCAAGGTCGACATCGTCGTCAACAACGCCGGCATCCAGTTCGTCGCGCCGATCGAGGAGTTTCCGGAAGCCAAGTGGGACTCGATCATCGCCATCAACCTGTCGTCGGCCTTCCACCTCATCAAGGCGGTGGTGCCGGGCATGAAGGCGCGCCGCTTCGGCCGCATCATCAACGTCGCCTCGGCGCACGGCCTGACCGCCTCGCCGTTCAAGTCCGCCTACGTGACGGCCAAGCACGGCCTGATCGGCCTGTCGAAGACGGTGGCCATCGAGGTGGCCGAGTTCGGCATCACCTCGAACACGATCTGCCCGGGCTACGTGAAGACGCCGCTGGTCGAAAAGCAGATCGCCGACCAGGCCCGGGCGCACGGCATCTCCGAGGCCGACGTGGTGCGCGACGTGATGCTGGTGCACCAGGCGCGCAAGGACTTCGTTCGCGTCGACGAGCTCGCGGCGCTCGCCCTCTTCCTCGCCTCGGACGCGGCCGCGTCGATGACCGCCAGCGCGCTCGCCATGGACGGCGGCTGGACCCAGCACTGAACCCCACGTATCCCACGGAGACCACCATGACCACCGCCACCCGAAGCCGCGCCACGCGCGGCAAGAACACGCCCCTGCCGACCGGCGCCGATCCTTCCGAGCCGTTGCGCGAGGCGCCGGCGAAGAGCGGCCTGCCGGGCCAGGTAGTGCTCGTGCTGCAGGGCGGCGGCGCCCTCGGCGCCTATCAGGTCGGCATCTACCAGGCGCTGCACGAAGCGGGCATCGAGCCCGACTGGGTCATCGGCACCTCGATCGGCGCCATCAACGCGGCGCTGATCTGCGGCAACGAGCCGGCCAAACGCATGGAGCGGCTGAACACGTTCTGGAACCAGGTCGAGCAACAGAGCACGCCGAGCCCGTTCGACATTCTCGGCCTGAGCGGCGCGCTCGGCACGATGAACACCATCATGCGCGGCATCCCCTCGTTCTTCACGCCCAACCTGGCGGCGCTGCGCGGCACGAAGGCCGAGGTCGGCATCGAGGCGGCGTCGTACTACAGCACCGCGCCGCTGCGCCAGACACTGAACGAGCTGATCGACTGGAAGTACCTCTGCGACTGCCACACCCGGCTCACCGTCGGCGCGGTCAACGCCAACAGCGGCGAGATGCGCTACTTCGACACCCGGAAAGAAAAGCTCAGCGCCGACCACGTCATGGCCTCGGGCGCCCTGCCGCCGGCCTTCGGCGCGATCCGCATCGACGGCCAACCGTACTGGGACGGCGGCATCTACTCGAACACGCCGATCGAGGCCGTGCTCGACGACAAGCCGCGCCGCGACTCGCTGATCTTCGCCGTCAACGTCTGGCACCAGACGGCCACCGAGCCGGAGTCGATCTGGGAGGTGATGGCGCGCACCAAGGACATCCAGTTCGCGAGCCGTGCCGACAGCCACATCCTGCGCCAGAAGCAGAACCATCGGCTGCGCCACGTCATCCGCGAGCTGGTCAAGCAGCTGCCGGCGAGCCGCCAGGGCGAAGACAAGATCAAGGAGCTGGCCTCGTGGGGCTGCGGCACGACGATGCACGTCGCGCACATGCTGGCGCCGCGCATCGACAACGAGGACCACACCAAGGACATCGACTTCACCAGCGACGGCATCCGCCTGCGCCGCACCGCCGGCTACGGCGACACGATGCGCATGATCGCGCGCGCGCCATGGCGTGCGCCGGCCGATCCGATCGAAGGCGTCATCGAGCACCGGGCGGAGTGACGAGGAGCGTCCATCATGATCGCCCACATCCAGCACCTGCTGCGCAACAACGCGCTCTTCGTCGAGGAACAGCTCCGGCTCGACCCCGGCTACTTCAGGAACCTTTCCGAGGGCCAGCACCCGGCCTTTCTCTGGATCGGCTGCTCGGACAGCCGGGTGCCGCCCGACCGCATCACCGGCACCCAGCCGGGCGACATGTTCGTGCATCGCAACATCGCCAACCTGGTGGTGCAGACCGACATGAACCTGCTCTCGGTCGTGCAGTACGCGGTCGAGGTGCTCGAGGTCGAGCACGTGATCGTCTGCGGCCACTACGGCTGCGGCGGCGTCAAGGCGGCGATGGGCGATGCGCATCATGGCCTGATCGACAACTGGCTGCGCACGCTCAAGGACACGCAGCAGTACTACTGGAAGGAGCTGGCACCGCTCGACGAGCAGGCCCGCTTCGACCGCATGGTCGAGCTGAACGTGATCGAGCAGGTCTACAACCTGGGCAAGACCAACATCGTGCAAGGCGCCTGGAAGAGAGGCGGCAAGCCGCACATCCACGGCTGGGTGTTCGACCTGAACAGCGGCTTCATCCACCCGCAGACGAGCATGATCAACAGCGACGCGGCGATGCAGGAAGTCTGCAAGTTCCACAACGGCATCGTCGGCGCCTGACGCCCGGCCCGCCGACCCAAGGAGACCGACATGGACATCGTCCTCACCAGCCTGGCGTTCATCGTCGCCGCGATCTGCGCCGGCACGATGGGCTTCGCGATCCAGCGCGGCGCGACTTGCACTGTCGCCGCAGTCGGCGAGGTCGTGAACGAGGGGCGCTTTCGCCGCCTGGCCGCCCTGCTCGAAGCCGCGCTCTGGGTCGGTGGCGGATTGCTGGTGGCGCAGGCGCTGCACGTGCTGCCCAAGATGCCTTCGGGCTACGCCGTCAGCGCCTGGACGATCGTCGGCGGTGTCCTGCTCGGCTTCGGCGCCTTCGTCAATCGCGCCTGTGTCTTCGGGGCGATCGCCAACTTCGGCTCGGGCAGCTGGGCCTACATCTTCACGCCGGTCGGCTTCTACGTCGGCTGCATCAGCGTCGGCGCGGTGTTCAGCCCGCCGGTGGCGCAGAAGCTCGCCTATGGTTCGCCGGTCCTGCAGGCGCCGGCATGGCTCGCGGTGCTGTTCCTCGCGTTCGTTCTCGTGCGCATCGGCCGGCCGCTGCTGGCGGGCGCGCGTGCCGGCACGCTGCGCGAGACCGTCTCGGCGCACGCCTGGGCGCCGCATACCGCGACCACGGTGATCGGCGTCACTTTCCTGTTCATGCTGCTGCTGGTCGGCTCGTGGGCCTATACCGACGTCCTGGTCGAGCTGGCTCGCGGCATGGCCGGCAGCCTGGTCGCGCGCAGCCTGCTGCTCGTGGCGCTGCTGCTCGGCGCGTCGCTGGGCGGCTGGACCGCCGGGCGCTTTCGAAACACACCGATCAGCGCGGCGCAGGTGTTGCGCTGCTTCATCGGCGGCGTGCTGATGGGTTGGGGCAGCCTGCTGATCCCCGGCGGCAACGACGGCCTGATCCTGGTCGGCATGCCCCTCGCGTGGCCGTACGCCTGGCTGGCGTTCACCAGCATGTGCGTGACGATCGCCGTGGCGCTGCTGGTGCGCCGCGCGAGCGCGGCACCCGCCGTCGAGCACACCGCTTCCTAGTCCGGGCGACTTCTCACATTTCGGTCACGGACACGCCAGGCAGGCGACGCGTTTCTAGAATTTGCATCTGAAGCAACGTACCGCCATGCCTTCGCTCTCTTCGACCCCGAGGCCCCGTCCGGCCCTGGCACTGCCCGCCGGCATCGGCCTGCGCGCCGAGCATTGCATCGAGTTCCTGGAGACGCAGCCCGAGGTCGGCTTCATCGAAGTTCATGCCGAAAACTACTTCGGCCGCGGCGGCCGGCCGCTCGACCTGATCCGGCTCGCGCGGCGCGACCATGCGCTCAGCCTGCATGGCGTCGGCCTCTCGATCGGCTCGACCGATCCGCTCTGCGAGACGCATCTGCAGCGCCTGAGCGAGCTGGTCGCGCAGGTGCAGCCCGCGTTCGTCTCCGAGCACCTTTGCTGGACCTCGCACCGCGGCGTCCATGCCAACGACCTGCTGCCGCTGCCGCTGACCGAAGAAGCGCTCGAGCACGTCGTCCGCCGCGTCGGCCAGGTCCAGAACAAGCTGGGCCGGACGATCCTGCTCGAGAACGTCTCGAGCTACTTCGAATACGCCGACTCGGCGATACCGGAGTGGGAGTTCCTCGCCGAGGTCGCCCGACAAAGCGGCTGCGGCATCCTGCTCGACCTGAACAACATCCACGTCAGCGCGCACAACCACGGCTTCGACGCCGCCGCCTACATTCGCGCCATGCCACGACATGCGGTCCACGAACTGCATCTGGCCGGCCACGTGCGCAAGTCCGTTGCCGGCGGCGAGATTCTGATCGACACGCACAGCCAGCCGGTGTGCGACGCGGTCTGGAGCCTGTACGACGCAGCCCTGCAGCGCTTCGGCGCGGTGCCGACGCTGATCGAGTGGGACAGCGACCTGCCGCCGCTGGCGACGCTGCTGGCCGAAGCCGGCAAGGCCGACCGGATGCTGGCGGCGCTCGAATGGAACGAGCACCGGTTCACCCATGCCCTCGCTGCATGACACCCAGGCGTTGCTGATGGGCGCGCTGCTCCGCGGCGACGCCTCGCACGACGTGGCGGCGCTGTTGCGTCCGGCGCGCGGCGTGGCTGCGACTCGCCGTCTCCAGGTCTATCGCAACAACCTCTACGCCAGCCTCGGCAGCGCCCTCGCCGCGGTCTATCCGGTCGTCGCGCGCCTCGTCGGCGAAGCCTTCTTTCGCCAGCTGGCGCGGGCCTATGTGAACAAGCACCCGTCCACCTCCGGCAACCTGCACGCGTTCGGAGATCGATTTCCGGCCTTCCTGCGCGCCCAGGCCTCGGTCGGCGCCGTGCCCTACCTGGCCGACGTCGCGGCGCTCGAATGGGCGAGCCACGAGGTCTATCACGAGAGCGACGACAGCTGCTTCGATCCGGCGTCGCTGGCCCAGGTGCCGGCCGAGTCGCAGGCGCGGATTCGCCTGCATCTGCAACTCGCGTCGCGCTTCGTCGCTTCACCTTATCCTGTGTTGGCGATCTGGGAGGCAAACCAGTCCGACGACGACGACGAGGACGTTGCTGCCGTCGCGCTCGACGCAGGCGACGCCCGGCTGCTGGTCGCCCGTTCCGGTTTCGACATCGAGTTCCGCGTCCTCGGCCGCGCCGAGGAACGCTGGCTGCGCGCTCTCGCCGAGGGCCGAACGCTCCCGGTCGCCCTGCAGGCGGCACTGGACATCGACGCGCACTTCGACTTCGCCGCGACGCTCGGACGGCACCTCGCCCTTCGCTCGTTTCGCGCCTGGTCGCTGGCCACCGCAGAGGACGCCGAATGACCCGCCACGTGCTCGTCATCGAGGACGACCCCGACGTCGGCCGGCTGATCACCTTGCAGCTCGCGGAGCTCGATTGCGAAAGCCGGCTCATTGCCGACGGCGTCACCGGCCTGGCCGAAGCGCAAGCGGGAAGCTACGACCTGGTGATCCTCGACGTCATGCTGCCGCGCCTGGATGGACTGCAGATCTGCCGGCGCCTGCGCGCCTCGGAGCAGCACATTCCGATCCTGATGCTGACGGCCAAGTCGTCCGAGCTGGACCGTGTGCTCGGGCTCGAGCTCGGCGCCGACGACTACCTGACCAAGCCGTTCAGCATGCTCGAACTGGCCGCGCGCATCAAGGGCATGCTTCGGCGTGCCGAGCAACTGGCCGCGGCCAGGACGGCGGCAGCGAGCGCGCCCGCCGCGGCCGAGCTGATCGAGCTGGCCGGCCTCAGCATCGATCTTCAGCGTCATGAAGCCCGTGTCGGCGGCAAGGCGGTCGAGCTGACGGCCAAGGAGTTCGAGCTGCTCGCCTACTTCGCGCGCAGCCCGGGCCGGGTCTTCACACGCACCCAGCTGCTCGACCAGGTCTGGGGCTACAGCCACAGCGGCTACGAGCACACGGTCAATTCCCACATCAACCGTCTGCGCAACAAAATCGAGCGCGACCCGGCCAACCCGGACTTCATCCAGACCGTCTGGGGCGTCGGCTACAAATTCGCCGATCGGCCCGCCGGATGAGCCCGCTGCTCGCCATCGCCGCACTGTCGGCTGCGCTCGCCGCGGTGCTGGTCGTCTTCTGGTTGCAGGCGCGACGACTGCGTCGACTGAGCGCGGCCCTCGACGCCTTCGAGCGCACCGGGCATTCCGGCGCGCTGCTGCTGGCCGAGGCCAACCCGCAGGGCGACGAGACCTCGCGCCTGGCCGCGCAGATCGAGCGCATGGGCGAGTGCCTGAGCTCGCGGTCGGCAGCGCTCTCCGACGCGATGCGCCGGCGCAGCGAGCTGCTCGCCAACGTGTCGCACGATCTGCGCACGCCGCTGGCGGCGATGCAGGGCTACCTCGAACTGCTCCTGCTTCGCCAGGACAACCTCGACGGCGCCGAGGCGCGAAACTACCTGCAAACCGCGACCCGGCAGAGCGAGCGGCTCGGCCGGCTGGTCGCCGACCTGTTCGAGCTGACCCGGCTCGAAGGCGAAGGCCTGCGCCCCGATGCCGAGGACTTCGCGCTCGCCGAGCTGGTCCACGACGTGGTCCAGCGGTTCGCCCTCGACGCCGGACGCCGCGGCGTGCGGCTCGAGGCCCGACTCGACCCTGCTGCACCGACCTTGCGAGTCCGCGCGGAGATCGGCCTGATCGAGCGCCTGCTCGCCAGCCTGGTCGAGAACGCGTTGCGCCACACGCCGGCCGGAGGGTCGGTCATGATCGAGGCGGTTCGCGCGGATAGCCGCGCCGAGGTCGCCGTCTCGGACACCGGCGAGGGAATCGCCGCCGCCGATCTGCCCGGCGTGTTCGACCAGTACGACCGGGTCGAGCGCGTCGGCGGCGCCCATCGTGGCAGCGGCCACGGCGGCCTCGGCCTGGCGATCGCGCGGCGCATCGCCGAGCTGCACGACGGCCGCCTGCGAATCGAGAGCGCGCCGGGCCGCGGCACACGGGTCGGCTTCGACCTTCCTTTGGTGCAGCCGGACGCGATGGCCGAACGAGCGCGCGACATGCCACGCCGGCTCGCTGCCTGAGCGACGTCGGATGCCGAGTCGCCTTCAAACACGGATCAAGGGAACCCGTCGATGTTCATGCAACCGCTGACTCTCATGCCCCTCCTCGGTTTGGCGGCCGCGTTGGTCTGGGGAGCGATACGACCCGGAGCCACTCCGGCGATCGTCGCGATCGCACTGGCCGCCGTCGTGGTCTGGGCGTTGCAGCGCAACGCGCGGGTCCGCGAAACGGCCTTGTCGGCACGGCTCGCCGGCGTCGAAGAGCGTGCCAGGGCGCAGCGCGAGGCGGCGGAGCAAAGCGACTCCGCGCGGGCTCATGCCGAGACCGAGCTGCGGGCCACCGACGAGCGCTATCGGCTGGCCCTGCGTGGCAGCCAGGATGGCCTGTGGGAGTGGGATCTCGGCTCGAACGCCGTCTTCCTGTCGCCGCGCTGGAAAGGCATGCTCGGCTTCGAGTCCGACGAGATCGCCGACGACAAGGCCGGCTGGCTGGCGCGGGTCCATGCGGACGATCGACCGGCGCTCGAGGCGGCATTGACCGAGCACTTGTCGGGCTCCGAAAATACCTTCGACCACGAGATGCGACTGCTGCACAAGGACGGCAGCCTGCGCAACGTGCTGTCACGCGGGGTCGCGATCCGTCTCGAGAGCGGCGCGCCGTACCGGCTGGTCGGCATCGATACCGACGTCACGCGCCTGAAGCGGGTGCAGACCGTCCTCGACGCTGTGGCCGAGGGCACATCGGGCGCATTCGGACAGGATTTCTTCAAGGCCATGGTGCGCCACTTTGCCCGGGCGCTCGAGGTCGATCGCGCCTTCATCACCGAGTGCGCGGACGAACCTGCGACCCGGGTGCGCACGCTCGCGGTGTGGTCGGCCGCCGCCGGACAGACCGACAACTTCGAGTACGCGCTCGAAGGCACGCCGTGCGCAGAGGTGATCGGCGAAGGTCGGATGTGCTTTCATCGCGACGGCCTTGCGGATCGATTCCCGCGGGAAGTCGGTTGGGAGTCGTTTCTCGGCTTGCCGATCATCGCCAGCGACGGGCACATGCTCGGTCACCTCGCCTTCTTCGATTCCCGGCCCCGCGGCGACGACATGCTGGTCGATTCGATCTACCGCATCTTCCTCGCCCGTGCCGCTGCCGAGATCGAGCGAATCCAGGCGCTCTCGAAGCTGGCGTTAAGCGATTCGGCAAGGGCGGGCTTGCCGTCTTGACCGTAAGCAGGCGCGGGTGGCCCGCCAGTGTGTTGTCGCGCAAATATCCGACCTGTGGATTCGACTGGAGGCCACTAGACCTGCATCGACATGATGTCGGAATACGCCTGGACGAGGCGGTTTCTGACCTGCAGCGTCGCCTGGAAGCCGATCTGCGCTTTCTGCATCGCGACCATGGTCTGCTCGAGGCTCACAGTCGGGTTGTCGAGCTGAACCTCGCGCTGCATGCGCGCCGCGTCGTTCTGCGTCTTGCTGACGGCATCGAGCGCCTGGCCGAGCGCCTTCTGGAAGCCCGCGCCCTCGACGCTGCCCGGCCGCGCCAGCGGCACGCCGTTGGTGCCGAGGCCGGCACGCGCCACGGCAGCGGCGAAATCGAATGGTTTCATGGTGACGTTCATCGGGTCACTCCTTGGCCGGCATCGTAAGCAGGCGGTGGCTGCGCCGGTGGCGGGAACTGGCGCGCCAATGCCCGGCTGTTCCGGACATCCGCCGAGGGGCCGATCCGAATAATCGTTCGCTAGCCCAAGGTCCTTCCTGCCGTCTCCCGGCCTGCCACGAACTCCCATGGACAACGCCGTCGCCCTCCCCAACCGCCTGCAAGACGCCGCGCCCGCCACCTTGACCGGCCGCCTCGCAGCGATGCCGGTGCGCGCCAAGCTGAGCTTGGGGCTAGGCATCGCGGCACTCGCCGGCGTCGTGCTGGCGATGACGATGTGGAGCTCGCACGGCGACTACAAGGTGCTCTACGCCAACCTCGCCGACAAGGACGGCGGCGCCATCGTCGCCCAGCTGGCGCAGATGAACGTGCCCTACCGCATGTCCGAAGGCGGCGGCGCGATCCTCGTGCCGGCCGCACAAGTGCACGACCTGCGCCTGAAGATGGCCACCGCCGGTCTGCCCAAAGGCGCCGTCTCGGGTTACGAGCTGATGGACAGCGCCCGCTTCGGCCAGACCCAATTCCAGGAACGGCTCACATTCCAGCGCGGCCTCGAAGGCGAGCTGACGCGCTCGATCGGCTCGCTCGCCGCGGTGCAGAGCGCCCGCGTGCACCTGGCCTTGCCGAACCAGAACGGTTTCTTTCGCGAGCAGCAAAAGCCGAGCGCCTCGGTGCTGCTGACGCTGCATCCCGGGCGCACCCTCGAGCGAGCGCAGATCGCCGGCATCGTCCACCTCGTCTCCTCGAGCGTGCCCGAGATGAGCCCGAAGGCGGTCAGCATCCTCGACCAGAGCGGCGCCCTGCTCACCACCGGCGGCGAGAGCGCACAGGCCGGCCTCGACGCGCAGCAGCTGCAATACGTGAACCAGATCGAGTCGGGCTACACCAAGCGCATTCGCGAGCTGCTCGAGCCGATCGTCGGCGCCGACAACCTGCGCGCCACGGTCACCGCCGACGTCGACTTCTCGCAGACCGAGGCAACCTCGGAAGAGTTCAAGCCGAACCAGGGCACCGAGGCGAGCATCGCCATCCGCAGCCAGCAGACCAGCGAGCAGGGCGCTGGCGCCGGCGGCGCGTTGCCGAGCGGCGTGCCCGGTGCCGCTTCGAACCAGCCGCCGATCGCCGCCACCGCGCCGCTCACCGGTGCCTCGCAGCCATTGCAGGGTGCGCCGGGCGCGACCGCCTCGGTCGGCGCCAACGGCCGCCGCGAAGCGGTGACCAACTACGAGGTCGACAAGACCGTGCGCGTGACCAAGAACGCGAGCGGCAACGTCAAGCGTCTGAACGCTGCCGTCGTCGTCAACAACCGCAGCGTCGTCGATGCCAAGGGCAAGTCGACCCAGGTGCCGCTCGGCACCGAAGAGATCGAAAAGCTCAGCACCCTGGTGCGCGAGACGATCGGCTTCAACAAGGAGCGCGGCGATTCGGTCAAGGTCATCAACGCGCCGTTCAAGATCGAGCCGGTCACGAACGTCGAAGCGCCCTTCTGGAAGAGCCCGGAGCTGATCGACCTGGTGCGTGCCGCGGCCCTGCCGACGGGGCTCGCCATCGTCGCCGTGCTCGTCTTCTTCGGCCTGCTGCGGCCGGCGGTGAAGACCGCCTTCGCGCCGCGCCTGCCCGCGCCGGGCACCCGCATCGACGCCGTCGTCGACGACGCGCAGACGCTCGAAGCGCTGCCCGCGCCCGCCTACTTGCGCCAGCTCGAGGGCGCCAAGCTGCTCGCCAAGGACAACCCGGCCGCCGTGGCCGGCATCGTCCGCGGCTGGGTCGGCGGCCAGGCCGCGTAGGCCGCACAGCCGCACGCACCCGTCACCGGAGAAACCACCTTGGACGAAGCAGGCCTGGAAGACTCGGCGATCCTTCTCATGTCGCTCGGCGAGGAAGAGGCGGCCAACGTGTTTCGCCATCTCTCGCCGCGCGAAGTGCAAAGCCTCGGCGAGACGATCGCGCGCATGACCAGCGTCTCGAAGGACCGCCTCGACGGCGTGCTCGAGAAGTTCAGCACCATCGCCGGCACGCAGAGCTCGCTCGTCGCCGACACCGGCGGCTATGTGCGCAACGTGCTGAAGAAGGCGCTCGACGAAGACAAGGCGAATCTGCTCATCGACCGCATCCTGCAGAGCGGCGACATCTCGGGCATCGAAGGCCTGAAGTGGATGGACGCCGGCTCGATCGGCGAGATGCTGCGCCACGAGCATCCGCAGATCGTCGCCGCGGTGCTCGTGCATCTCGATTCCGACCAGGCGGCGGCAGTGCTCAAGACCTTTGCCGAACGCCAGCGCAACGAGGTGCTGGTGCGCATCGCCACGCTCGACGGCATCCAGCCCTCGGCGCTGAAGGACCTCAACGAGGTGATGAGCAAGATGCTCGCCGGCGGCGAGCAGGCCAGGAAGGCGCCGCTCGGCGGCGTGAAGACGGCGGCCGAGATGATCAACCTGATGGGCACGAGCATCGAGACTGCCGCGCTCGACTACATCCGCGAGGCCGACAACGACCTGGCGCAGTCGATCATGGACAACCTGTTCACCTTCGACGACCTCGACCGCGTCGACGACAAGGGCTTGCAGGCGCTGCTCAAGGAGGTACAGAGCGAGTCGCTCGTCATCGCCTTGAAGGGCGCCAAGCCCGAGCTGCGCGAACGCATCTTCAAGAACATGTCGACGCGCGCCGCGGAGACGCTGCGCGAAGAGCTCGACTCGCGCGGCCCGGTGCGCGTGGCCGAGGTCGAGGCCGAGCAGAAAGAGCTGCTCAAGGTCGTGCGCCGGCTCGCCGAAGAAGGTCAGCTCGTGCTCGGCGGCGGCGGCGGCGACGACTTCGTCTAGAGACACTCACCGCGATGACCGCATCCAAGCCGAGAAACGTGCCGCCGCCCGCCGAAGGCGCGCGCACCAATCCCTATGCCCGCTTCATCCCGCGCGAAGAGCTGAGCTCGTTCGCGGCCTGGGCGCTCGGCGACATCTCCGGCACGGCCGGCGCCGCCAACTCGCCGCAGCGGCCGCGCGAGCCGGAGCCGGCGCCGGTCGATCCGGCCGAGCTCGTCGCGCAGCAATTGCGCGCGGCGCGCCAGTCGGGTTACCAGGACGGTTATCGCGACGGCCTGGTCGCGCTCGAAGGATTCAAGCAGAGCTTCGCCGCGCAGACGACGACGCAGGTCGGCACGCTGGTCGCCTCGATCGGCGCCGAGCTCGACGCCTTGCAGCAGGAGATGGCGAAAAGCCTCGCCGCGACCGCTACGCATTTGGCGCGCCGCATCGTGCGCAGCGAATTGACGACGCGGCCGGAGTGCGTGGCGCAGGTCGCCGAGCAGGCGATCGATGCCTTGCTGCAGAGCGCCCGGCACATCGTCATCCGCCTCCATCCCGACGACCATGCGCTGGTCGCGACGGCGGCTGCCGAAGCGATCGCCGCGCGCGGCGCCCGCCTCGTCGCCGACTCGTCGATCACGCGCGGCGGCTGCAAGCTCGAGTCCGACATCGGCGGCGTCGACGCGACCATCGACGAGCGCTGGCGCCGTGCCGCGGCCGCCCTCGGCTGCGACGATTCGTGGAACGGCGACGCCGCCTCGGCGCCGTCACCCGATCGCCGCGCATGAACGTCGAATCCGTCATCGTCGCGAAGCAGTCGGCTGGCGACAAGTGGCGGCGCTATCTCGCCGACCTGGAGAGCTTCGCCGCCGACGCCGTGCCTTTCGAGACCTACGGCCGGCTGGTCCGCGTCACCGGCCTCGTGCTCGAAGCCGCGGGCATTCGCGTGCCGGTAGGCTCGGTCTGCGAAGTGCGCATGGACGGCCAGCCGCCGGTCGTCGCCGAAGTCGTCGGCTTCTCCGGCGACCGCGCCTATCTGATGCCGACCGGCGACGTGCACGGCTTGGCCAGCGGCGCGCTGGTCGCGCCGCGGCCGGCGCCGGCGGTGCCGATGAAGCTCGGCGCGGCGCGCCATCCGTGGCGGCGCACGGTCGACCGCACGCTGCATCTGCCGGTCGGCGACGGCCTGCTCGGCCGCGTCGTCGATTCGCAAGGCCAGCCGATGGACCGCAAGGGCCCGCTCGCCAACGTGCACGACGAGCCGCTGACGCGCCGGCCGATCAACGCGATGGACCGCGACCCGGTGAGGAAACCCCTCGACACCGGCATCCGCGCCATCAACGCCATGCTCACCGTCGGCCGCGGCCAGCGCATCGGCTTGTTCGCCGGCACCGGCGTCGGCAAGAGCGTGCTGCTCGGCATGATGGCGCGCTATACCGCCGCCGACGTCATCGTCGTCGGCCTGATCGGCGAACGCGGCCGCGAGGTCAAGGAATTCATCGAGGACATCCTCGGCGAGGAAGGCATCCGCCGCGCTGTCGTCGTCGCCGCGCCGGCCGACGCGCCGCCGCTGGTGCGCATGCAGGGCGCCAACTACGCGACCGTCATCGCCGAGCACTTTCGCGACCGCGGCAAGAACGTGCTGCTGCTGATGGACTCGCTGACCCGCTACGCGATGGCGCAGCGCGAGATCGCGCTGGCGATCGGCGAGCCGCCCGCGACCAAGGGCTATCCGCCGAGCTGCTTCGCCAAGCTGCCGCAGCTGTGCGAGCGCAGCGGCAACGGCGTCGCTGGCGGCGGCTCGATCACCGCCTTCTACACCGTGCTGTCGGAAGGCGACGACCCGAACGACCCGATCGCCGACGCGGCGCGCGGCATCCTCGACGGCCACATCGTGCTCTCGCGCGAGCTGGCCGAGGCCGGCCACTATCCGGCGATCGACATCGAACGCTCGGTGTCGCGCGTCATGACCAACGTCGCGAGCACCGACCACCTCGAATCGGCGCGGCGCTTTCGCCAGCTGCACGCCAGGCACCAGAAGGCGCGCGACCTGATCCAGCTCGGCGCCTATGCGCCCGGCCACGACGCCGACCTCGACCTCGCGGTGCGTCTGCACGAGCCGATGGACCGCTTGCTGCAACAGAACATGCACGAGCCGGCCCACCTCGACGACAGCCTGGCGATGCTGCACGCGGTGCTCGCCGCCTGACCCGTTTCCTTGCCACCGAACGAGAGCCACGACCATGAACGACGATCTCCGGAGCCTGCATCTGCTGCTGGCGCAGGCCGAAGCGCAACGCGACGAGGCGCTCGCCGAACAGATGAAGCTCGAGGCGGCGCGGCGCGCTTCGACCTTGCAGGCCGAGCAGCTCGTCGCCTACCGGCGCGAATACGAGCAGCGCTGGAGCGCCGAGTTCTGCCGCGAGGGCAAGATCGAGTTGGTG
Source organism: Burkholderiales bacterium (assembly GCA_025350505.1). Lineage (GTDB taxonomy): Bacteria > Pseudomonadota > Gammaproteobacteria > Burkholderiales > Burkholderiaceae_C > Schlegelella_A. The sequence goes on along the minus strand of JANXXS010000263.1, from coordinate 7,026 downwards.
CGCTGCTACCAGGGCTTCATCGTCCGCCTGACCCAGGCCGTCGAGCAGCAGGAGCGCATCGCCGCCAATGCCGCGGCGCAGGCCGAACGCGCCGCCGCGATCGTGCGCGGCCACGACGTGCGCGCCGCGGCGTTGAAGAAGCTGGTCGAGCGTCGCGCGCACGAAGGTCGACGCGTCGCCGCCGGCCTCGAGCAGAAGCAGAACGACGAGCACGCGGCGCGCGCCGCCTGGGTCCGCATCGCAGCGGCCAACGCGCACGGCGCGCACTGAGCAGAAGACGATGATCGGCACCGCGACGCACTCGCCACCCGTCCTTGCGGCGGCGCCCGCGCCAGCGTCGACGCCGGCCGACAAGGAGGCGCAGTCCGGCTCGGCCGCGCATCCCTTCGCCGAGATGCTGCGCCAGAACCGGCTCGCCGACGCACCTGCCGTGAACGCGCCGGCGAAGGCGTCGGCGACGACCGACACGAAGGGCCGACCCGAAGCCGCGAGCGCCGACGACAGTGCCGAGACGGCGCCCCCGAATCCAAGGCTCGCATCGCGCGACGCCGCCCAGGGAAAGGCCCGGATGGCCGGCGCGGCGCACACGCCCGCCCGGCCGACGCTCGCCGCGGCGCGATCGGCAACCTCGGCCGACAAGGCGCCGATCGGCAAGGACGAAGACACCACGTCGACGACGCCTTCGGCCGATCCGAGCGCAACCGCGCCGCCCGCCCTCGCGGCGCGTGCCCAGCCTGCGCCGACGGGCGATGCCGCAATGAGAGAGCCGGTGCCCGGCGCCGCCTCGAATATCGACGCGATCGCGGCGAACAGCACTGTCCGCCGCCTCGACGCCGATGACGATGCGCCGCCTTTCGGGGCGATCCCGCGGGGCAACGATGCCGCGGCCGGCAAGGCATCGAGTCCGGACGCGGTTGCTACGAGCGCCGATGCGGCCCGCCGCGCCGACGCGAAGACAGGCGAAGTCGCCCCGCGCGACGCCGCCGGCCCGCCGTTCGCCGAAGCATTGGCCGAATCGAAGACGACGCTGCACGCCACCGCCTCGTCGCCGGTCGAAGACCGCAGCCACGCCGCCGCAGCGACCGCGGCGCTGGCCGAGCCGATGCGCAACGCCGCGCCTGCCGCGCAAGCAGCAGTCGCGGCGGAGACCGTGCCGGTGCCCGTCGATTCGCCCGAGTTCGCGGCCGCCTTCGGCCTGCAAGTCGGCACGCTCGCGCGCGACGGCATCCAGCGCGCCGAGCTGCACCTCAACCCGACCGACATGGGTCCGGTGTCGATCCAGATCACGCTCGACGGCACGCAGGCGCGCGTCGACTTCGGCGCCGACGTGGCGGCGACGAGGCATGCGATCGAGAACGGCCTGCCCGAGCTGGCGAGCGCGCTGCGCGACGCCGGCTTCACGCTCGCCGGCGGCGGCGTGAGCCAGCATGGCGGCTCGAACGGCGGCCAGGGCGGCGATGTCGGCGCCGACCCGTCGGCCGCGCGGCGCAATGCGCCCGAAGCCGTCACCCGGCTCGACGCGGCTGCGCAGCGCGCGGCGCGGCGGATCGCCGCCGGCGGCGTCGACCTCTACGCCTGACCGCGCGCCGATCTCGGGGCTGCGCTTACCGCGTCCCGAGGCGCGCTGCGTCAGCGCCCCGCCTGCGCCAGGCGCGCCACGAGCGGCTGCAGCACCTCGACGCTGGCATCGGAAACGGCGCGCCACTCCATCTCGGCGCCGGTCTGCTGGACGACATTGAAGCCGCGCACCGAGCGCGAGCCGCCCGGCGCAGCACGACCCGAGACCGGCACGACGAAGACGTCGATCCAGTGCGCCCGATAGCGGTAGACGAGCGTGGCGACGTGGCGTCGCTCGACCCGTTCGATGCGCGCGCCGGCGAGCTCGATGCCGGGCACCGGTGTCTCGACCACCGGTGCCGCGTAGTCGAGTCGCGCCGAGAGCCACGGCTTGACCGTGTGCTGGTCCGACGACGCGACGGCGATGCGCTGGTCGGCCAGGCCGGCGCGCACATGCGCATCGACGAGCTGGCGCGCCAGGTCGCCGTCGGCCTGGCGCTCGAGCCAGGCCGAGCCGGCCAGCCAGCCGACGGCGACCGTCGCCGCGCCCGCCAATGCACCGGCCGCGAAGCTGCGCCGGCTCGTCCCTTGAAGCGACAGCGCCGGCCACAGCGGGCCGCGCCTTCGCCTCGACGCGGCGGCATCCGCCTCGGCCACCTGGCGTTCGACCTCGCGCCGCAGGTCCGGCGGCGCGCGGTGATACGGCGCCGCCGCGACCAGGCGCGCGCGCAGGTCGAGCAGCGAAGCGCGCTCGGCGGCACAGGCCGGGCATTCGGCGAGATGCGCGTCGAGGGCGCGCGTGCGCACTGCGTCGAGCTCGGCGTCGAGCTGCGCGGCGATCAGGCCTTCGACGTCGCTGCAGTTCATGATTCGCCCCCGGCGCGGACCGGCGCCACCGCCTCGAGCAGCGGCGAGCGGCGCAGCAGCCGGCGCGCCCGCGCCAGGCGCGACATCACGGTGCCGATCGGAATCGCCGCAACACGCGCGATCTCGAGATACGACAGCCCCTCGAGCTCGCGCAGGACGATGACCTCGCGGTAGGCGAGCGGCAGCGCGGCCAGCGCCGCGGCGAGCGCGTTCGCCTCGTCGTTGCGGATCGCGCCGAGCAGCGGGTCGGCGGCGGCGTCGCCCGGCACCGCGCCGGCGTCGAGCTCGGGGCCGGGCCGCGGGTTGCGATGCATCCAGTCGTAGCAGGCGTGGCGCACGATGGTCAGGAACCACGGCCGGGCCTCGTCGCCGCGCAGCCGGTCGATCGAGCGCAGCGCGCGCAGGCAGGCTTCCTGCGTCGCGTCGTGGGCGTCGTGGTCGTCGCGCAGCAGCCAGCGCGCCAGGTTGTAGCCGGCATCGAGATGCGGCAACACAAACGATTGGAAACGGCTCGGCCCGGACATCCCGTAGCCCTCCTTGCCGGTCTTACCGACAATGGGTGCAGATTATTCCCGCGGGAATAAAGACGCCGGTCATCCGGTAAGCCTGGATCCACTTCGGGAGAACACCTTGATCCGATCGCTTTCGCCCTCACGCCGCCGTGCCGCGCTGCTCGCGCTCGCCGGCGCCCTGTTCGCTCTCGCCGCGACGGCGGCGCCGCCGAAGGCCTGGGTCGGCAACTTCAAGGACGACACGGTGAGCGTGATCGATACCGGCAGCGGCAGCGTCGTCGCCACCGTGCCGGTCGCCAAGGGCCCGCACGGCATGGCCGTATCGGCCAGCGGCTCGCCGCTCTACGTCAGCTCCGACGGCGCCTCGGTGGTCAACGTCATCGACGCCGCTACCGACAAGGTGACTGCGACGATCGAGGTCGGCCGCTCGCCGCACGGCCTGGCGCTGACGCCCGATGGCCGCTTCCTGCTCGTCGGCGTCTACGGCGAGGACAAGGTCGTCTTCGTCGACACCGCCACGCGCGCCATCGTCGGCATGGCCGGCGTCGCCAAGCCGCACACGATCGCGATGCGGCCCGACGGCCGCTTCGCCTATGTCGCTTCGCAGCAGCCCGGCGCCTTCGCCCTGGCCGTCATCGACATCCCGAGCCGCTCGGTGGCGCGCACGATTGCGCTCGACAAGCCGCCGCGCGACCTCGAGTTCGGCTGGGACGGCAAGGCGCTCTACTTCACCCAGGCCGGTATCGACGCGGTGCAGGTGCTCGACGCCGCCAACGACAACATCGGAGCGAGCATTGCCACCGGCGCTTCGCCGCACATCGCCATGCAGGCGCGCGGCGCCGCCTTCGGCACGGTCGTCGTGCAGGGACCTGGCGAGCTGATGCTGTTCGACCCGGCGACGAGAAAGGCGGTGCGCTCGATCGCCGTCGGCAAGCAGCCGCACTGGATGGCAGCGGCCGACGGCGGCAAGACCTTCTACGTCAGCAACGAGGGCTCGAACGACGTTACCGTGGTCGACATCGCCAAGGGCACGACGAAGACGATCGCCGTCGGCAATGCGCCGCGCAAGGTGGTGGTGCAGCCCGGCGACGGCGACGCCGGCACCAAGGTCTCGATCGCGAACTTCGCGTTTGCGCCGGCGCAGCTGGTGGTCGCGCTGAAAAGCGCCGTCACCTGGAGCAACGACGACGGCGCACCGCACGGCCTCGCCTTCGCCGACGGCAAAGGCTCCACCAACCTGCTCCTGCCCGGGGCCACGCACTCGCGCAGCTTCGATGCGCCGGGCACGTACGACTACGTCTGCTCGGTCCACCCCTACATGAGCGGGCGCGTCGTCGTGCGCTGACGACCCGGCGATTCGGCGCCCCGGCGGTACGGTCTGCGCGGCAAAAGCAGGCCTTATCGCCGCTTCGAAAAGCGGCCTGCTTTCGATAATTTCCTTCAAGAACCCGCCCGGCTGCCGACCTCGGCCGCGGGCCGTGCTTGCCGAGGAGAACATCGATGTCCGCCGTGATTGCCGACCCCGCCGCTGTCAGTGGCGCTGTTCCATTCAAGCGCGGCAAGAAGAAGCTCATCATCGCCGCCGCCGCGCTCGCGGTGCTGCTGGCGGGCGGCGGCGGCACCGTCTGGTTTCTGAAGAAGCGCGCCCACGCGGCGCTGGAAGCGACCGCCGGCGAAGACGGCGCGACCATCGCCGAGGCCGCGCACGCCGCGGCCAAGCCCGATGCGCGCACGCCGCCCACCTACCTGCCGCTCGACCCCTTCGTCATCAACCTCGCCGACAGGGACTCCGACCGCTACGCGCAGATCGGCATCACGCTCGAGGTCGAAAGCCCGATGTTCGCCGACCAGATGAAGGGCTACATGCCGGCCGTGCGCAACGCCATCCTGATGATCATCGCGCACAAGACCTCGAAAGAGCTGCTCGGTCGCGCCGGCAAGGAAGAGCTGGCCGACGAGATCATGCGCGAGTCGGTGCGGCCGATGGGCATCGAGATCGCAGCGCCGGAGCCGGTGACGGCGGCGCCGATCGCCGCGGTCGTGGCGGCCAGCGGCGCGCAGGACGAGGCACCCGTCGAGATCAAGAAAGTGGTCGTCAAGAGACCCGGCGAGACCGTACGCAACCCTGTCCAGCACGTCCACTTCTCCAGCTTCATCATTCAATGAACGAGCAGATCCTCACGCAAGGCGAAGTCGACGCGCTGCTGCAGGGCATCTCGGGCGAGAGCGATTCGCTCGAGCCGGAGACGCCGGCGTCGAGCGGGGTGCGCAGCTTCGACCTCGCCAACCAGGACCGCATGGTCCGCGAGCGCATGCCGACGCTCGAAATCGTGAACGAGCGATTCGCCAAGAACATCCGCGCCGGCCTGTTCGCCTTCATCCGCAAGAGCCCCGAGGTCTCGATCGGCTCGGTGCGGGTGCACAAGTACAGCGCCTTCCTGCGCGAGATCGCGGTGCCGACCAACTTCAACATCGTCAGCGTCAAGCCGCTGCGCGGCCTCGGACTCATCGTCTGCGACCCGGCGCTGGTCTTCGCCGTCATCGACGCCCTCTTCGGCGGCGCCGGAAAGTACCCGACGCGCATCGAAGGGCGCGACTTCTCGGCCACCGAGCAGAAGATCATCCGCCGCCTCGTCGACGTCGTCATGGCCGAATGGGCCAAGGCCTGGGCCGGCATCTATCCGCTCGAGCTCGGCTACCAGCGCTCGGAGATGCAGCCGCAGTTCGCCAACGTCGCCACGCCGGGCGAGATGGTCGTCTCGAGCTCGTTCACGCTCGAGATCGGCGAGACCAGCGGCACCATCCACTTCTGCATTCCGTACGCGACCTTCGAGCCGATCCGCGACGTTCTCTACTCGACCATGCAGGGCGACGCCAACGCGCCGGACCGGCGCTGGATCGACCTGATGACGCAGCAGATCCAGTCGGCCGAAGTCGAGCTGGTCGCCGAACTCGCGCACGCGCCGGCCACGGTCGAGCAACTGCTGGCGCTGAAGTCGGGCGACTTCATCGAGCTCGACCTGAAGCAGGCGATCCAGGCCAAGGTCGCCGGCGTGCCGGTGCTCGATTGCCACTATGGAACGTCGAACGGCAAGTACGCCCTGAAAGTCGATCAACTGCTCGCCGGATCCCATGAAGGCTGGCTCGGAGAACACCATGTCCATTGAGAACACGCAGGGCGCGGCGCCCGCCGATGCCGCCGCCGCCGACTGGGCCGCCGTTGCCGAAGGGCGCGGCGAGACCGCCTCCGAAGTGCATGCCGCGGCCGACCAGGTTTCGCCGGCATCGTTCGCGACCTTCGCGCCGACCACCGGGTCGACCGCGGGCAACGACATCAACATGATCCTCGACATCCCGGTCCAGCTCACGGTCGAGCTGGGTCGCACGCGGATTCCGATCAAGAACATCCTGCAGCTCGCGCAAGGCTCGGTCGTCGAGCTCGAGGCGATGGCCGGCGAGCCGATGGACGTGCTCGTCAACGGCTACCTGATCGCGCAGGGCGAGGTCGTCGTCGTCAACGAGAAGTTCGGCATTCGCCTGACCGATATCGTGACGCCGAGCGAGCGCATGCGCCGTCTCAGCCGCGGCTAGACCGGACATGCCGAACGGTCTGAGCTCGCTGCTCTGGTTCATCGCGATCGTCGCGCTGATCCCGGCGAGCCTCTGGTTTCTCAAACGCACGCCGCTCGGCGGTGGCGGTGGTACGGGCGTGATGAAAAGCATCGCCTCGCTGCCCCTGTCGACCTCGCAGCGCATCGTCACCGTCGAAGTCGGATCGGGCGACGAACGCCGCTGGCTCGTGCTCGGTGTGACCCCGTCGTCGATCACCACCCTGCATTCGATGGCCGCGCAGGCCGTCGAAGCGACATCGGACGCCGGCGCATCGGTGCATCCCGCGTTCGCCCAGATCCTCGGCCGGTTCCGCCGCGCCGACACGAAAGACGGCGATGCCGTTTGAGCGGATCGCCCTGGCCGCGCAACGGCGCGAATCCGAAGAGCTGCGCGACCACTTCAAGCGGCCGGCGCGCCATCGCGTGGCGTGGCTCGCGCTTGTCGCGCTCGTCATGGTGGCCCTGGTCGTCGTCGCCTT
>JANXXS010000092.1 GCA_025350505.1 Burkholderiales bacterium | reverse complement strand
GTTGCCGGTCGCGGCGCTGGCGAGCACCGTGCCGCTGGTCGGCATCGCGCCGATCATGGTCATGTGGTTCGGCTTCGACTGGCACTCGAAGGCGGCGGTCGTCGTCGTCATGACTTTCTTTCCGATGCTCGTCAACACGCTCGCCGGCCTGGCCGAGTCGGGCCACATGGAGCGCGACCTGATGCGCTCGTACGGCGCAGGCTACTGGCGCACGCTGGTCTCGCTGCGCATCCCGGTGGCGCTGCCCTTCGTCTTCAACGCGCTCAAGATCAACTCGACGCTGGCCATGATCGGCGCCATCGTCGCCGAGTTCTTCGGCTCGCCGACCTCGGGCCTCGGCTTTCGTATCTCGACCGAGGCGGCGCGGCTCAACATGGGCCTGGTCTGGGCGGCGATCCTCGTCGCGGCGCTGGCCGGGTCGTTGCTCTACGGCCTGCTCGGCTGGATCGAGCGGCGTGCCACCTTCTGGCATCCCTCGTTTCGAAGCGCGGCCGGATGAGGTCAAATCGCATCCTGGCCTTTCGCCTGTCCATCCCCGCCGCAAGGCACAACCTCCGGAGCTTCCCGATGCGCAAATCCGCTTTACTGCTTTCGCTGCTGCTGGCCGGCGCCGCCGGCTCGGCGCTCGCCGCCGACAAGGTCACCGTGCAGCTCAAGTGGCTGCCGCAGGCGCAGTTCGCCGGCTACTACGTGGCCAAGTCCAAGGGCTTCTACAAAGACGCCGGCCTCGACGTGACGATCAAGCCGGGCGGCCCCGACATCGCGCCGGCGCAGGTGCTCGCCGCCAAGGGCGCCGACCTCACCGTCGACTGGATGCCGAGCGCGCTCGCTGCACGCGAAGCCGGCGTGCCGATGGTCAACGTGGCGCAGATCTTCAACCGTTCCGGAATGATGCTGACCTGCAAGAAGGCCAGCGGCGTGACGACGCCGAAGGACTTCAAGGGCAAGACGCTCGGCGTCTGGTTCGGCGGCAACGAGTACCCCTTCCTCAGCTGGATGGGCACGCTCGGCCTGAAGACGAGCGGCGCGACGCCCGACGTCAAGGTCCTGAAGCAGGGCTTCAACGTCGACCCGCTGCTGCAGAACCAGGCGGCCTGCATCTCGACCATGATCTACAACGAGTACTGGCAGGTCATCGACGCCGGCGTCAAGGCGACCGACCTGGTCACCTTCCCGTACGAGGACCAGGGCGTCGCGACGCTCGAGGACGGCCTCTATGCGCGCGAGCCCGACCTGAAGGACGCGGCCTATGTCGCCAAGCTCGCCAAGTTCGTCAAGGCGACGATCAAGGGCTGGGAATACGCCTTGAAGAACCAGGACGAAGCGGTGAAGATCGTGCTTGCCGCCGACACCTCGGGCGGCTCGACCGCCGCGGTTCAGAAGCGCCAGCTCGAGAACGTCGCCAAGCTCATCACCAACAACGACAAGATGGGCCGGCTCGATCCGGCCGCGTACCAGCGCACGGTGAAGGTGTTGCTCGCCGGCGGCAGCGACCCGGTCATCAAGAAGGACCCGGGCACGGCGGCGTGGACGCATGCGGTGTGGGACAAGGCGATGGCGAAGTAGCCTTGCCGCAGCGGAGGGCGGCGCGAGCGCGTCCGCCCTCCGACATGTAAGCGTCGCGCAGTCTTACCTTTTGCATGTGCAGGCGGTCGTGCGAAACCGCTTCTATCGGCTATGCTTTCGCCGAGCAACACGTCTTGTTACATGTAACGGACCATGGTTGCCGGCGGCTTGCCAGGCGCGAAGAAAGGGAACCCCATGAACGACGGCGCGACGGTACGCGAGTACCAGGAATCCAAGATCGAAGACGAGCCCATCCTCGGCACCGTGCTGGCCTTGCCGGATGGGCGCGTGCAGCAGCTGACCTGGCTCGAGCGGGTGCTGGTGGCGCTTCGTCTCACCAACGCAAAGCTGCTCGAGGCGCGCTACTTCAAGCCCGCCAACTCCTGAGGTGGGTCGGGCGGCTCGTCCGTCCGCGTTTGCGTGTCGAACCCGGTCATCGCACCGGCGCGGCAAAGCGTCTGTCCCGTCTGCGGCGCTCCCAACGCCTGCGTCATGGCCGACGCCTCCGGTCCTGTCAGCAGCTGCTGGTGTGTCACCGCTTCATTCAGTGATGATCTGCTCGCCCGCGTGCCCGAGGCACTTCGTGGTTTGACCTGCGTCTGCGCCGCCTGCGCAGCAAGCGCGCCGGTCCCAGCGTGATGCGCACGCCCACGGCGGCGGTGCCCAATTCGGCGACGACGTCTGGTTCAGGCGGATGAAGATCGAGCCGATCGTCGGCTCGTAGCGCGGCGTCGATCGCGCCGCCTCGATGCGCGAAGAACCGCATGTCCATCGACGCCGATCGATTCGCCGGCTGCCTGCTCGGCCTGGCCTTCGGCGACGCGCTCGGCGCGCCGCACGAGGGCGGCGTGCTCGAGCGATGCATCTGGCGGCTGATCGGCCGCACCGTCGACGGACGCCGACGCTGGACCGACGACACACAGATGTCGCTCGACCTCGCCGAGTCGCTGTTGAGCGAGAACGGCCTCGCTCAGGACGACCTGGCGCGGCGCTTCGCGCAGAGCTACGCCTGGAGCCGCGGCTACGGTCCGAGCATGGCGCAACTGCTGCGCCGGGTCCGCCGCGGCGAGCGCTGGACCGAGGCGTCGCGGGCCATCCATCCCGAGGGCTCGTGGGGCAACGGCGCGGCGATGCGGGCGCCGGTCGTCGCCCTGTTCTTCGCACGCGAGCCCGAGCGGCTGGTCGACGCGGCACGTGCCTCGGCCGAAGTCACGCACGGCCATCCGCTCGGCATTGAAGGCGCGGTGCTGATCGCCGTGGCGACGCAGGCGCTCTTGAACGATCGCGATGCGGCCCACGTGGTTGGCGCAGTCGGCGCGCACTGCCGACGGCCCAAGATCCTCGATCGACTGCGCATCGCGACGACGTGGCTGGCGGAAGGCGCCGCACCCGGCCCGCGCGAAGTCGCGGCGCGGCTCGGCAACGGCATGACCGCGGCCACCTCCTGCGTGAGCGCGCTCTACATCGGCCTTCGCCATCTCGACGCGGGCTTCGACGCGATGCTGCGATTCACGATCGCCTGCGGCGGCGATGTCGACACGCTGGCCGCGATGGCCGGCGCGCTATGGGGCGCACGCAACGGTGCGGCGCATTTGCCCGTCGTGGCGCTCGAGGCGCGCGAGCGCATCGAGGACATGGCCACACGCCTGCATCGTCACGCGTCGCTCAGCCCTTCAGCCACGCCGCCAGGTCGGCCTTGAGCTTCACGAGGTCGGCTTCGCGCGTGTACATCATGTGCCCGGCGTCGTAGTAGTGGTGCTCGATCCGATTCAAGACATCGGGCGGCGCATCGAGCTGGGCCAACGACCAGTTGCTCGCCGAATACGGCGTGCCCAGGTCGTAGTGGCCGCTCGCGACCAGCACGCGCAGGTGCGGGTTGCGGCGCAGCGCCCGCGCCAGGTCGCCGCTGGTGCTCGCGTAGCCGTTGCCCTTGGCATCGCCGCGGTTCCAGTTCCACTGCTTGTGCACTTCCATCGACAGGATCTCGTAGCGCTGCGTCGTCACCATGCCGAGCTCATGGCCCATGTAGCCGAGCGCGGCCATCGTGTAGGGCGCCTCGATCGCCTCGATGCCGGGATCGAACGCCCAGTCGCGGGTGCGGCTCGCCGCCATCGGGCCGGTGACGCGCGCGTCGAGCCGGCCGACGATCTTGCCCTCGTCGCGCAGC
>JANXXS010000087.1 GCA_025350505.1 Burkholderiales bacterium | reverse complement strand
AAGAACGAGCCGTCGCCGGCCGCGTTCCAGATGCGGCAACGGGCCAGGTTGATGATCGACTTGTAGAAGCCCTTGCAGTCCTTCGACGAGACTCCGGCATAGCCGAGCGCGCGGGCGCGCACGAACGAGTCGAGGTCGCCGTCGGACTCGTCGATGATGACCGGCCGGTGGCGGGCCAGCGGCCCGACGCTGCGCGCCAGCGCCACCTGCCGCTTGATCGGCTGCTCGATGAAGAGCGTCGCAGCGCAGAGCTTGTGCAGACCGGGCTCGGCCTCCATCGCCTGCCAGAGCTCGACGACCGCGTCGACGTCCTCGTACTGCTCGTTGCCGTCGAGGGTGATGTGCAGCGGCTCCTCGATCCGGTCGAGCACGCCGGCGATCTTGACCAGGCGCTCGATGTCGGCCTGCCGGTCGCCGCTCACCTTGAGCTTGAACCAGCGCTGGCCGTACGTGGCAATCACTTCCTCGAGCGTCTCGGGCAGCCCGTCGCCTGCGCGTGTGCCCGGCGCCTGGTCGGCGGCGACGATCGGATCGACCAGGCCGACGGTGTGGCGCGCCTCGATGCTCTTCACCGGCTCGAGGCCGGCGAGAAAGGTCGTGAAGTCGAACGCGCCGAGGTCGGCGATGACCGGATGCGGCGCCATGCCGGCAAGGTTGCTGCGTATCGCCGTCCAGAAGCTCGCGCCGACCAGCCGGCAGATCGCGTCCATGACGGCGCGGTCGAGCAGGGCAGTGCCGTAGCTGGCGGCGAGCGGCGGCAGCTCGGCCTCGCGGCCGGCGCGGATCTGGTGCCGGTGGTTGTCGGCGAACAGGTCGAACGCCGTCGACGGCGGCGCCGCGAGGTAGGCCTCGGTGGCGATCTCGATCGACTTTCTCAGCTGGTGCTGGTTCTGCGCGTCGGAAAGCAGCGGGTTCTTGTCGAACCACTTCGCGGCGAGCATCTCGGCGGCGTAGCCGAAGCCTTCGCGGCCGTCGTCGAGGCGCACCTGCACGCGCACGATCGCCTGGATGCTCTCGGTCAGCGTGATCACGCCGAAGCGAAACGGCATGCGCAGGCGAAACGGCTGTTCGAATGCCTCGACGCCGAGAATCTGCACCCGCGGCGCGGGAATCGCTATCGCCATGGCGGCGATTTTGGGGCCAGAGCCGTGCCGCGAAGGTCGGCCATGCGCCGGGCGGTAACCGCGCGCTCGATCAGCGGAGCCAGCGTGCGAGGTTGGCGGCGACGAAGGCGTCGTCGCCGAGGTCGGCATGCTCGCGCAGCACGCGGTCGATGGCTTCGGCCTGGCCGGCGCTCAGGCCCTCGTGCGGGTCGAGGCACCAGGTGCCCTCGAGCAGGCCCTGCCGGCGCAACACCTCGTGACAACCGGCGATGCAGCCGCGAAAGTCGTTGGCGACGTCGAAGAAGGCGGCGTTGCAATCGGTGACACGGCTGTCGAGGGCGAGCAGCTCGGTGGGCACGCCGGCGCCGGCCTCCGCGGCGCGCACGGCCGCCTTGCATCGCTCGAGCAGCTCGACCGCGCCCTTCGTCCACACCGACCAGTGGCCGAGCAGGCCGCCGCGAAAGCGCAGCGTCACCGGCGCGCCGTCGCGCATGGCCACGAACGGCGTGACGAGGTCGAGCACGATGTGATCGTCGTTGCCGGTGTAGAGCACGACGCGGTCTTCGGCGCGTGCGGCGACGACGCCGCGCACGACGTCGAGCGTGCGATAGCGATTGAACGGCGCGACCTTGATCGCGACGACCGCGTCGATCGCCGCGAAGCGCGCCCAGAACGCCGCGCCGAGCTCGAGCCCGCCGACGGCCGGCTGCAGGTAGAAGCCGACCAGCGGCAGCTCGCGCGCCACTGCCTGGCAATGCGCGATCAGCACGTCGTCGCTCGCGCCCTTCAACGCGGCCAGGCTGAGCAGGCCGGCGTGATAGCCGAGTCCGGCGGCGAGCCGAGCTTCGGCGACAGCCTGCGTCGTGGCGCCGCAGACGCCCGCCACCATCACTGGCGGCGGCGCGTCGCGCGGCCATTGGCGCGCGGTCTCGATGGCGTCGTGCAGCACCGTTTCGTAGAGGCCGGCCTCGCGGATCGCGAACTGCGTCGTGTGCACGCCGACGGCCAGGCCGCCAGCGCCGGCATCGAGGTAGTAGCGCGTCAGGGCGCGTTGCCGACGTGCGTCGTAGCGGCGCGTGGCATCGAGGGCGAGCGGGTGCGCCGGGATCGCCAGACCTTCGCGCAGGCGGCGGCGCAGCGCATCGACGTCGCGCCAGGCGTCGATGGCGACGGCTTGCGTGGCCAGCGGCGGCATCGCGGCCATCAGCCGAACTCCGGACCGGCGAGGACGAAGCAGGTTTGGCCGAGCGTCGGCGGTTGCGCCGCGCCGAGCGACATGCGGACGAAGGGCCGCTGGCGCCCGAAGCCTCGCGCTTCGAGCCACTTCTGCAGCTCGAGGCGACCACGCGGCAGGTCGAGGAAGACGTCGCGGTCGGCGTTTGCGCGGGCCGCGGCGAAGGCGGCGGCGAGCAGCTCGATCGCCTCGCTTTCGCTCTCGGCGACGAGCGGACCGATTTGCGTCGCGCGGCGTCCGTCGCGTGCGATGACGAAGCCCTGGCCGGTGTTCGACAGCCAGGCGCGCGTGCCGGGCCGCGACAGGAAACTCTCGAGGAGAAAGCGCCGCTCGAGGCCGCTCGACGCGCGATCGAGCGCGGCGATGGCGTCGAGGTCGTTCGAATCGGCCGGGTGGACTGCGAGTGCGATCGACACAAACGGGTCCTTCGCGGCGCCGCTCTGCATGGACGCTGCTTTCCATTCCCAGCGATCGATCTCGAAGCCGGCGGCAAAGCCGATACGACCATAGACCGCTGCGCCCGCCGGTGTCGCGTCGAGCACGGGAACGATGTGCGCGACGCGCAAACGCTCGACGCACGCCGCGAGCAGCGCGCTGGCGAGGCCGCGGTGCCGCCACGCGTCGGCGACCAGCACCATCGAGATCCAGCCGGCGCTCGCACCGTAAGGCAGTGCCGCCGCCGTCGCGACGACGCGATCGTCGTCGTCGCGAAAGCCGATGGCGTGGCCGTTGCGGATGAAGATCGCCCAGTCGTCGGCGGTCTGGTTCCAGCCCGCGGCGTCCGAGAGCGCGAGACCGGCATCGATGCTTTCGGAGGTCAGCGTGACGAGCCTGGGCGCATCGCCCGGGCGACCCGGCTTTGCAGGCGCGCGCACCTCAGAAAGTGCCATCGCGAACCTCGAACTTGGTCGGCTTGCCCAGGCTCGGGCCGTCGTTCGCGACCCAGTCGGCGACCCAGTCGAGCATCGTCTCGATCGGCACCGTGGGCGGCCCGAACAGGCGCGCCGCTGCGCCGGCGTCGGAGAGCAGGGCGGTCGGCGCCTCGAGGCCGGTGATGGTCGGCGTCACGCCGAGGCGCGCGCCGAGCTGGAGCGCCAGCTCGCGCACCCGGAGCGCCTCGAGGCCGGTGCAGTTGAGCGGCGTCGTCGGCGTCGTGCAGTGGGCCAGGCAGCGCAGCACCTGCTCGTTGGCGTCGCCCTGCCAGATCACATTGACCTGGCCCATGGTCACGTCGACCGGCTCGCCGCGGCGCAGCTTCGAGGCGATGTCGAACAGCACGCCGTAGCGCATGTCGATCGCGTAGTTGAGGCGGACGATGCGACCGGGCGTCCGGTGGCGCGCCGAGAAGTACTCGAACATGCGCTCGCGGCCGAGGCACGACTGGGCGTAGTCGCCGACCGGGCCGAGCGGGCTCGCCTCGGTCGATGCCGGCGTGCCGACGCGCGTCAGCGGATAGACGTTGCCGGTCGAGAAGGCGACGATGCGCGACGACTTGTAGCGCTCGGCGACCAGACTCGGCACCCAGGCGTTCATGGCCCACGTGAGCGGCGTGTTGCCGCTGGCGCCGAACTTGTGGCCGGCGGCGAAGACGACATTGGGCGCGTCGGGCAGGGCCGCGATGGCGGCGCGGTCGAGCAGGTCGCAGGCGATCGTCTCGACGCCCCAGGCTTCGAGCCGCTGCTTGACCGCGGCGTCGCTGAAGCGGGCGACGCCGATGACGCGGCGCGACGGCGTCGCGTTCTTCGCCAGGCGCGCCAGCGTCGGCCCCATCTTGCCGGCAACGCCGAGGATCACGAGGTCGCCCTCGACCGACACCAGCTCGGCGACGAGCGCCGCGCTCGGTGTGGCGAGGCAGGCCTCCAGATCCTCGACCGATGCGAAGCGGCGAGGCGGAGGGACAGGCGCGGTCATGGGTCGTCGGGCAGGCAGCCGCGACGAGTCTAGTGGATGCGACGAGTGGGGCGCCGAGCGCCGGGGCCTGGATGATTTGCTGGTGCGCCCGGCAGGTATCGAACCTGCAACCCCTGCCTTCGGAGGGCAGGGATAGTGGATTTCCTTGGATGCCATTGCATAGGTAAACTGGCCCCGATCGTTCCTTTACTGTCCTAAGAAGTCCACCTATGATTAGGACATTCATAGGACAGGCACTGGAGGGCAGGCGATGGCAACCAAGATCAACACCGTCGAGTCGCGCGCCAAGCTGAAGCCCCGCCCTGCGCCCTACTGGCACAAGCTGTCCAGCGGCTGTCACCTCGGGTTTCGGAAAATGAGGCCGTCGTCCGAAGGGACTTGGATCGCACAGGCCTATGACAGGGCAACCCGGAAGCAAACCCGCCGGAGCCTGGGCGCATTCGACACCCTACCGGCACACCAGCGCTATGACGAAGCGAAGAACGCGGCCG
>JANXXS010000079.1 GCA_025350505.1 Burkholderiales bacterium | reverse complement strand
AGCTCGTTCATATCCGCCGAGACGACCGCGAGCTGTTCGGTGGACGTACCCAACGCCGTCGCGACGGCGAGCGGCGGCGCCGGAACTTCGTCGATCAGCGTCGTGAGATAGGCACCTTGTGACAGACCGCATGCGCAGGCGCGTATGGTCAACCGCGCCGCGACGCCGCGTCGAAGCCGTATCGTCAGCTTGACGGTTCCGTCTTTGGCCGCATCGGACTCACCGCTGGCCTGAACCTCGGTTTCAGACGCGGAGGTCTTCAGCACTGCCACCACGGCGTGCCGCGCCACTTGCGACACCGTGAGGTTGCGAGCCCGCGCATGCGCCTTGAGCGCCGGGCCCAGACCGCGAAGATCGATGGTCGCGCGCTCCCGCGTTGCAGTGGCCACGATGCGCGCTGAAGACGGGGTTGCGGCGTTATCGCCAAGCCGCGACGTGTTTTGCTCAGCGCGACGTCGTGGGACGCCCGTCCGTCCACTGCCGCACGTCGTCGTGGCGCCAGCCCACGGCCCGCTTGGCCAGCTTGACCGGCGCCGGAAACGTGTGCTCGGCCATCAACCGGTAGACCGTGGAGCGCGCCAGGCCCGTCGCCTGCAGGACGGCAGGCAAACGCAAGATCCGCTGGATGGACTCCGCGCCCTTGGGCTGCGATGTGAGTGGCTTGAGATTCATTTCCTGACTCCGAAAGGATCGGCCGAGCGTCGAGCGCGCAGACCACTCTAGATCGCGCGGGGCATGCCTGGCGCGACGGTTTTTGACCAAATTCCGGCGGCCTCGCGAAAGGCCGAACGTGGTTCACTCGATGTTTCGTTCGACGCGATTGATCTTGGAAGGTGAGACGACTCTAGGCCTGGAACGGGGCAACGCTTGCGTAAGATTCAGGCTGAAATCTTTCGCTTTGCAAATTTCGGGACGGCACCGCCAGCATTCGCGATGGCCCGATCTTCGAGCCGAAACAGCCCGCTGACCGCGATGAATTTGGGCGAAATTTCATCGAATTGCAGGGCTTGGCCCGGGACATCCGGCGCAAGTTCGAAACTCCACTTCCTTCCCATGGTGTGCTCCTCGATGCTGGTCGCGAAGGCGGCAAGCAGGTGGCATGTGGCAGTGGCGAACAGTTGACTCTTGCCCATATCTGTCAACGCTTAGCCACGCACAGGACGCGCAGGAGCACCCTCAGAAGCGAGCACACCTCTTGATTTGTACGGAATATTGCCGTACATTTTGGTCGTCCGCTTGCGAATTTCGTCCATAGGAGGCGCCATGCTCACCGACATGACCAACGCCGATGTGAAGACCCGTGACGCACGCCTGGAGGCACGGATGACCATGAATCAGAAGGCGCTGCTGCAGCATGCCGCAACCCTTTCGGGTCGGACCTTGAGCGAATTTGTGGTGGCCAGCGCCCAGGCGGCTGCAGCGCGTGTCATAGCGGAGCACGAGACCATCCGCTTGTCGCGCGCCGAGCAAGTCGCGTTCGTCAGCGCATTGCTCAAGCCGCGCGCCCCGAGCGCCCGTCTACGCAAGGCTGCCGCCAAGTATCGCAAGCAGATGGGGCCGTGATTGCCCAAGTCGCTCACCCCCTACCGCGTTTGTCCGCTCGGCAAGGGTCACGACCGGAGCTCCTTTTCTTGCGGCAGCGCACAGCTCGACCGCTACTTGCAGCAACAGGCCCGCCAAGACGCCGAGAAGCGCGTGGCAGCACCCTTCGTGCTGGTCGAGCCTCCTGCCGACAAGGTGTTGGGCTACTACACCCTGTCGGCGTCCATCGTCATGGCGGATGCCTTGCCCGCAGACCTGGCCAGGAAACTGCCTCGCTATCCGCTGCTCCCCGTGACGCTGCTCGGGCGCCTGGCTGTGGACGGGAGCCGGAAGGGCAACGGGCTCGGCGAGCTTCTGCTCATGGATGCGCTGCATCGGATCCTTCAGGCGGCGGCCGAGATCGCCGCCATGGCCGTCATCGTCGATGCCAAGGACGACGACGCCGCGACCTTCTACAAGCGCTATGGCTTCCTCCCGCTGCAAAACCAGCCTGCTCGCCTCTTCCTGCCGATGCGGACCGTGGCGGAGCTTTTCGCGGCGTGATGGTCCGCACCTCCTGGGCAGCCGGACGGACGCCTTCCGCCAGACGGTCGCGTGCTCGCCCGTTTGTGCGCAGGAACTATTGCAGCAACGGACCCGGCTCCGAACTCATGAGTCGAGACCCGACGCGGGCTGCAGAGGGGTTTTCGATCCTCCTCTTGCGCACAATGTGAGGGACACTCCGAAAGACCGCATTGCGATCAATCGGACGCGCCGGGCGTAGGCGGTTTTTTGGGGTCAGCGAGGGCTTCGGCGCAGGAACTTTTACAGTACCGGACCATGACCGAATTGGCCAAACTGAGGCTGGGCGCGGCCTGCAGCCGGCTTTTCGATCCTCCTCCTCTCCACCACCGACAAAGTCCAGCAAGATCCCGAGCAGTCCCGGGAAGATCAAAAAGTCCTTGAGAATCAACCCTCTAGGGCTTTTTTCTTGTCCGCAGACGTCCCAGGAAATTCCGACAAATCGGAGATCACATTGCAGTAACCAATGCAGTAACCGCAGAATTCCGGCCATTGCTTACGGAGTTACTGCATGGCCAAGCACCTCATCGCTTCGAACCTGACGATCAAGTCGCTCACGACCAAAGACGATACGCAGCACACGACTCACCGACGGCGAAGGTCTCTATCTGCTGCTGTTCGTCAAGGGTGGTTCGCACAGCTGGCGATTCGACTACACGATCGAAGGACGCCGCAAGACGCTTAGCTTCGGCACCTACCCTGCCACCACCCTGAGCCTCGCGCGCAAGAAGGCCGAAGAGGCCAGGCAGCAGGTGCGAAGCGGGATCGATCCCAGCGACGCGCGAAAAGCGGCGAAGAAGGTGATCGAACATCGACGGACCTCCGATCGGCTCGCAGCCGAAGGCCGGCCTCCTGTCGACTCCTTCGAGGCAATAGCGGTAAGCGTCCGCCGAGCACCCTATTGACGAGTTCAGGGTTTTCGTTTGCGAGGTGACGCGGGTGTGGCTGGCGCGTTGATTTCGTCGGCGAAGCGATCGTTGTCGTACGCGTCGGCGATCGCGGCGTCGAGCCGGTGCAGCAGATCGTCGAGCGTTTCACCATTGCGTTGCACCAGCATTGCCAGGCACTGCGCCTCATCGGAGGCGGTGGCCACGCAGTTGCGTACCGGATGAACATGCCCGAGCGTGATCTGTCCTTCGCTCTCGATCAACCCCACGACGTTTTTCAGTTCACTGATCACGCGGTGCTCCCGTCGTTACGCCGCGAGGCGTTCCTGTTCCTGGTCGCGCCATTGCTGCGCGACGTTCCATGGCAAGAGCTCCTCGATGCGGTTGATCGGGTGCTCGGCAATGCGCCCGATCACCTCCCGCAGGTAGGCCTCGGGGTCCATCCCGTTGAGCTTGGCCGTTTCCACAAGGCTGTAGATCGCAGCCGCCCGCTCGCCGCCAGCATCGGAGCCCTGGAACAGGTAGTTCTTGCGGCCCAGCGCCACACCCCGCAGTGCACGTTCGGCAGCGTTGTTGTCAATCTCGATGCGCCCATCGTGGCGGTAGCGCAGCAGCGCCTGCCAGCGCGTGAGCGAGTAGCCGATGGCTTTGGCCAGATCGGACTTCGCTGACAGCTTGCTCAACGTTGCGCTCAGCCACGCATGCAGCTCGTCGAGCAACGGGCCTGCGCGTGCTTGTCGCTGCCGTCGTCGCTCCTGCGGTGGGCTGCCCCGGATGTCGGCCTCAACCCTGTAGAGCTCCGCGATTCGTTGCAGCGCTTCTTCAGTCACTGAGCCGGCAGGCTTGCCCTGCGCCACGTAGAGGTCGAAGAACTTGCGTCGGGCGTGGGCCCAGCAAGCCGCCTCGACGATGCGCCCCTGCTCGTAAAGCTGGTTGTAGCCGGCGTAGCCGTCGGCCTGCAGGATGCCGGCGAACTTGTCCAGATGCCGGCGTGGCCACTTGCCCTTGCGATCGGGCGAATACTGGAACCACGCCGCCGGAGCGTCGCTGCTGCCGGCCGGGCGATCGTCACGGACGTAGACCCACAGTCGCGCCGTTCTGGTCTTGCCGCGTCCCGGGTCGAGCACGGCTACCGGCGTGTCGTCGGCATGCACCTTGGCAGCGTCGAGCGTGTAGCGGCCGAGCCGGGCTACCAGCGGATCCAGCAAGGCGCTCGTCTGGCCGACCCAATCGGCCATCGTCGAGCGTTCCAGCGCCACGCCCTCACGGGCGTAGATGACGCTCTGCCGGTACAGCGGCAGATGGTCGCAATACTTGGCGACCAGCACATGCGCCAAGAGGCCGGCGCCGGCCAGGCCGCGCTGGATCGGCCGGCTCGGCGCGGGCGCCTGGAAGATCGTCTGGCAGCTCACGCATGCGAGCTTCGGCCGGATATGGCGAATGACCTTGAAGCGCGCGGGCACGTACTCGAGCTGCTCGGACACATCGCGACCAATCTCGCGCAGGCGCCCTCCACAGGTCGTGCAGCCACAGCCCACCACCGTGCTCGGTTGATGGGTCAGCGTCTCACGCGGCAGGTGCTCGGGCAGATGGCGATCGGCGCGTTGTGCCTCAGCAACGAGTTTCTTCGCAGGAGCCTCGCGCGTCGAATGTTCATCCAGTGGTTCTTCTTCGATGAGCGTCAATTGCGCGTCGTCGAACTGCTCGCTGGAGCAGCCGAACTGCGCGCGCCGGGCGCGCAGCAGTTGCAAGGTGAGCTTGTCGATGGTCAGCCTGAGGAGCGTTACCTCGGCATCGCGCGCCTGGACCACACGCAGCAGCGTGTCGACGGTGTGGGGCGCGTTGAATGGGGTATGCACGACACCTACTGTGCCGCACCTTCGCCGCGCTGAACATCAGGGCGCCACCGGAGGCATCCTCACACAGTGCTCATCGAACCAGATCAGGCCGCGAGCTCCGGGCGATGCGTGCGCACGGGCATGCGCCAGTCGATGCCTTCGAGCAGCATCGAGAGCTGCGCGGGCGTGAGCGAGACGCTGCCCGAGGTCGCCTGGGGCCAGACGAAGCGGCCACGCTCGAGCCGCTTGGCCAGCAGCAGCAATCCCTGGCCGTCGAACCACAGCACCTTGAGGATGTCGCCGCGGCGGCCGCGGAAGACGAAGACGTGGCCGCCGAAGGGATTCTCGGCGAGTGCAGTCTGCACGAGCGCGGCCAAACCGTCGAAGCCCTTCCTCATGTCGGTGTGGCCCGCGGCGATCCACACGCGCGTGCCCGAGGGCAGACCGATCATGCGAGTGCGCCGAGAGCTTGCAGCACGCAGCGCAGGCTGGCTTGGTCGACCAAGCCGCGCAAGCGAACTCGGGCACCGCCAATGTCAATCTCGATGACACCCGTCGGGGCACGCATGGGCATCGGTGGGGGCGGCCTCGTCGCAGTCGCCGCAGAGTTGACTGCGACAGTGACCGTGAACCGGTCCCCGTTCAGCGGACGCCACGAAGCACGAAGAGCGTTATCCACGGAGGGCCGGTTCGGTCGCTTGCGACGAACCGGGAACCGGCCGTCGGTGGGTAACGCGGTGCCTCGCAAGCGCGAGGGATTGCTCTTTG
>JANXXS010000053.1 GCA_025350505.1 Burkholderiales bacterium | reverse complement strand
GCGTCGACGACCTTGATCATCACCGGGGTGATGTCGGCGCCGGTGCCGTCGCCCTCGATGAAGGGGATGATCGGGTGATCGGGCATCACCAGCGAGAAATCGGCGTTGACCTTGATCTTCTGCCCGCCTTCGGGCACCTTGATGTGCTGATACATGAAAATGGATCTCCGCTGGCAACGCCCGTGATGGAACGCAGCCCGAAATTCTAAGTCGGATGAAGAACGATGAATGAGAAACTCCGAGCGGTCGTCGCCGCCCTTGCCGGCCTTTGCTTCGTGGCCTTCGCGGCTGCCCAGGATGGGCCCCAGTCGCTGCCGAAGATCCGGCTCAACGCGGGCATCCACAACATCGACGCCCAATTGGCCCAGACCGCCGAGCAGCGCGAGATCGGGCTCATGTTCCGCCCGCTTATGCCTGCCAGCGAAGGCATGCTGTTCGTCTTCGAGCGCGCCGGCCAGCAGTGCTTCTGGATGAAGAACACGCTCATTGCGCTCGACGCTGCGTTCGTCGCCGATGACGGCGCCGTCGTCAACATCGAGCACATGAAGCCGCAGACACTCGACGGACACTGCTCGGAAAAGCCGGTCCGCTTCGTCCTCGAAATGAACGACGGGTGGTTCGCCAAGCGTGGCATCAAGCCAGGCTACAAGCTGAAGGGCCTGCCCGCGGCTCAATGAGCCTTCGCCCGGGCGGGCGAAGGCGGATCGACTTCAGGCGAAGTTCTTCGCCACGAAATCCCAGTTGACGAGCGAAGTCAGAAAGGCCTCGGCCCACTTCGGACGGGCGTTGCGATAGTCGATGTAGTAGGCGTGCTCCCAGACGTCGATCGTCAGGAGCGCCTTGTCAGCGGTGGTGAGCGGCGTTCCCGCAGCGCCCATGTTGACGATGTCGACGCCGCCGTCTCCCTTCTTCACGAGCCAGGTCCAGCCCGAGCCGAAGTTGCCGACCGCGCTCTTCTGAAAGGCTTCCTTGAAGGCAGCGTAGCCGCCCCACTTCGCCTTGATCGCGTCGCCGAGCGCGCCTGACGGCTCGCCGCCGCCGGATGGCTTCATGCAGCTCCAGAAGAAGGTGTGGTTCCAGATCTGGGCCGCGTTGTTGTAGATGCCGCCGGTCGCCTTCTTGACGATGTCCTCGAGCGTCATCGCTTCGAACTCGGTCCCCTTCTGCAGGTTGTTCAGGTTGTCGACGTACGCCTTGTGGTGCTTGCCGTAGTGGTACTCGAGCGTCTCCTTGCTGAGGCTGGGCGCGAGCGCGTCCATCGCGTAGGGCAGGGTGGGCAGGGTGTGTTCCATGACTTTCCTCTTTGCGAACGGGTGGGCTTGGTGAAGATTGTAGGCAACTCGCGATGGCGGCATTCGACGTGCCCGCGTGTCCGGGCGTCGCCCCCGTGTCTTCAGGGCGATGGCGGGATCACGGTCGTCGACCGGACGTCGAGATCGGCCAGCCCGTCGTGCAGCGTCGCGACGAGCGAGTCGCCGGCACGCAGCTGCGACACCGACGAGACCGGGCGCCCGGCAGCGTCGGCGAGCAAGGCATAGCCGCGCGCGAGGATCCGACGCGGGTCGATGGCCCCGAGGCGGATCGCCGCGGCATCGACGCGCGCCGCCCGCCGCGCCAGGTCGCGCTTCAGCATGGCGTGGGCGCGCGCCGCCGCCGCGTCGCTGGCGGCACGGCAAAGCGCCAGATCGCGTCGCACCGCCGCGGCGAGGCGCTGCGCCAGCAGATCGAGACCGTGGCCGCGCCGCGCCAGGCCGTCGCTCGGTCGGGCCAGCCGCAAGGCGGCTCGGTCGAGGCGCTGCGCTTCGCGCTCCAGCGCCGCCGCCATGCGCCGCGTCAACGCCGTCTCGGCACCCATGAGCGCATCGAGCGCAGCCGCCGTGGCCGGAGCGACCAGCTCGGCGGCGGCCGTCGGTGTCGGTGCGCGCAGGTCGGCGGCGAGGTCAGCGAGGGTCACGTCGGTCTCGTGGCCAACACCGCTCACCACCGGCATCGGCGCCGCGCGGATCGCCCGCACCACGCTCTCTTCGTTGAAAGCCCACAGGTCCTCGAGCGAGCCGCCGCCGCGGCAGACGATCAGCACATCGACCTCGCGCCCTGCCACAGCCGCAGCGATCGCCTGGCACAACGCGGCGGGCGCATCCATGCCCTGCACCAGGCTCGGGTAGACGACGACGCGCAGATGCGGCGAGCGCCGTGCCAGCGTCGTCGCGACGTCGTGCAAGGCGGCACCTGCCAGCGACGTGACGACGCCGACGGCTCGCGGGTACGGCGGCAGAGCACGCTTCGCGCCGGCGTCGAACAATCCCTCTGCCTCCAGCTTGGCCTTCAGCTGCAAAAATCGTTCGTAGAGCGCCCCGGCGCCGCTCTTGATCATGGCTTCGACGACCAGCTGCAGCTCGCCTCGCGGCTCGTAGACGGCGAGCCGGCCGCGCACCTCGACGGCGTCGCCTTCGCGCGGCAGGAACGCCGACAGCTGTGCGGCACGCCGGAACATCGCGCAGCGCATGGCGGCGCCGCCTTGCGGGTCCTTCAGATTGAAGTAGCAATGGCCGCTGGCGGCACGCGAGAAGCCCGAGACCTCGCCGCGCACGGTACACGCGGGAAAGCCCGATTCGACCCATCCGGCGACCGCCGCGATGAGCGCCGACACGCTCCACACAGACCGCCCGGGCGCGGCGCCGGCGAGCTCATTCATCGGCAAACCCATGGCCGGCGCGGGCCGACAACTCCACAGCCGCGCCGATATTGGGCTGGCGCGGCAAGACGGGCCGGAGCGCCGCACGCTCTCGATGCAAGTACTTGAAAACAAACAACTTTATTTTGCTCAAAAGTTCAGCAATCCTGTCCTCGCTGCGCCGACGCTGACGCCACGGGCCGCGCAAAGGGGGTTGTCCACAAAGTTGTCCACGGCTTCGGTGGACGACGCTCCGGGCCATCTTTCGCGGTCTCGGGCGCGCCATTTGCATGACGAAACATCAAGGCCGCGGCGGGTCCCGGCGCCACGCCATAATCCGCGCACAGCGGAATCATGCCGGCCGCCGGAGCGGCCACTGGAAAGGGCCCTATTGCTTTCGATAATACAAGCGGCCGGTTGGCCGATCTGGCCGCTGCTGATCTGCTCGATCGCGGCCCTGGCGTTGATCATCGAGCGGCTGACCAGTCTGCGAACCCTGCGCGTCGCCCCGCCGCGACTGCTCGACGAGGTGATCTCCGTGACGCGCGCCCACCTGCCCGCTTCCGACGTCGTCAACAAGCTGGCCGAGAACTCGGTGCTCGGCACCGTGCTGGCGGCGGGCTTGCGCGCCGTCATTGCCGAACCGCGCATCACCGAGACCGCATTGCGCAACGCGTTCGAGCAGGCCGGCCGCGCCGCGGTGCATCGGCTCGAGCGCTACATCAGCGCCATCGGCACGATCGCCTCGGCCGCGCCTTTGCTCGGCCTGATGGGCACCGTCATCGGCATGATCGAGATCTTCGGCTCACAGGCGCCGACCGGTGGCAACAACCCGGCGCTGCTCGCGCATGGCATTTCGGTGGCGCTCTACAACACTGCCTTCGGGTTGATGATCGCCATCCCGACGCTGATGTTCTATCGCTATTTCCGCGGCGTCGTCGATGCCTACACGCTCGACATGGAGCAGGCCGCGAATCGCCTCGTGCCGCACCTGATGCGCTTCGCGATGCCGCGTCCCGCGTAGATCCGGCGAGCGCCATCCTGTCATGAACTTCCGCCGGCCGCATCCCGAAGAGCCCGAGATCAACCTGATCCCGTTCATCGATGTGCTGCTCGTCATCCTCATCTTCCTGATGCTCTCGACGACTTATTCGAAGTTCACCGAGCTGCAGGTCGCGCTGCCGGTGGCCGACGCCGATCAGGCACGCGACCGGCCGCACGAGATCATCGTTTCCGTCTCCGCCGACGGACGCTATGCGGTCAACCGCAAGCTGGTCGACGGGCGCAGCGTCGACGTCCTCGCCGCCGAGCTCACCGCCGCCGCCGGCGGCTCGAGCGAGATGATCCTGATCGTCTCAGCCGACGCCACTGCGGCGCACCAGAGCGTCATCAACGTGATGGACGCGGCACGGCGCGCGGGCATTGCGAAGCTGACCTTCGCGACGCAGTCGTCGGCCGGCGGCGCCAAGCCCTAGGCATGGTCTCCATGCCACCGGCTGACCTCCGCAGCCGGCTCGGCGCCCGCTTCGAGCGAATCTGGGCCGGCCGCGGCGCGGCCAGCACGGCCTTGCTGCCAGTCTCGTGGATCTTCGCTGCGCTGATCGCCACGCGACACTGGTTGCATCGTCACGGCTGGCTCGCGACGCACGATCTGCCGGTGCCGGTCGTCGTCGTCGGCAACCTCGTGGTCGGCGGCGCCGGCAAGACGCCGGCGACGATCGCCATCGTCGAGTTGCTGCGACGCCATGGCCGAACGCCGGGCATCGTCTCGCGCGGCTACGGCCGCAGCGACGATGCCGTGCGCGAAGTCGGGCCGACCAGCGACGTCCGTACTGTCGGCGACGAACCCCTCTTGCTGGCGCGGCGCACCGGCGTTCCGGTGTTCGTCGGCCGCGATCGGGTCGCCGCCGGACACGCCTTGCTGCAGGCGCATCCGTCGGTCGACATCGTCGTCAGCGACGACGGCCTGCAGCATCTCGGCCTCGGCCGCGACCTCGAGGTGCTGGTCTTCGACGAACGCGGTATCGGCAACACGCGCCTGCTGCCGGCGGGCGCGCTGCGCGAGCCGGCGCCGCTCGCCGCGAAGCCCGGCCGCCTCGTTCTCTACAACGCCGCCACGGCGACGACGTCGCTGCCGGGCTTCGTCGGCGAGCGTTCGCTGGCCGGCGTCGTCGCCCTCGATGCATGGTGGCAAGGCGCCGCGCCGACACTCGCCGCGCTCGAGGCGCTGCGCGGCAAGCGCGTCGTCGCAGCCGCCGGACTGGCGCGGCCAGGGCGCTTCTTCGCCATGCTGCGCGAGCACGGCCTCGACATCACCGAGCTGGCGCTGCCCGATCACCACGACTTCCGCACGCTGCCCTGGCCGATCACCGCGGGCGAAGTCGTCGTCACCGAGAAGGACGCGGTCAAGATCGACCCCGCACGGCGGCTCGGCACGCGCGTCTGGGTGGCGGCGCTAGACTTCCGGCCAGAGCTCGCCTTCGACGCAGCGCTGCTCGCCCTGCTGCCCCATCCCGACTCTTTGCCGACGCACGAACCGAATGGAAACCCGACTCCTTGAGCTGCTCGTCTGCCCCATCTGCAAGGGGCCGCTGCAGCACTGGCGGCCGCCGCTTCAAGAGCGGCAGGAGCTGGTGTGCCGGGCCGACCGGCTCGCCTTCCCGGTGCGCGACGGCATCCCGGTGATGCTCGAAGGCGAGGCGCGTGCCCTGCCCGCGGACGTCTAGGCACGCCGGCGCTTGGCCTTCCACGTCCTGATACCGGCCCGACTGGGCTCGACGCGCCTGCCGCGCAAGCCGCTCGCCGAGATCGGCGGCCTGCCGATGATCGTGCGCGTCGCACGCCGCGCCGCGCAGTCGAGCGCACGTTCGGTGATGGTGGCTGCCGACGACGACGAGATCGTCGCCGCGTGCCGCGCCAACGGTGTCGCTGCCGTATTGACCGGTGCCCGTCATTCGAGCGGCAGCGAGCGGCTTGCCGAAGCGGCAGTGGCGCTCGGCTTTGACGCCGACGAGATCATCGTCAACGTGCAGGGCGACGAGCCGATGATCGAGCCTGCGCTCATCGACGCTTGCGCCGAACTCCTTGCGCACCGGCCGGATTGCGTGATGAGCACGGCCGCGCACCCGATCCACGGCGCTGCCGATTTCCAGAATCCGAACATCGTCAAGGTCGTCCTCGATTCCAGCGGCGCCGCGCTGTACTTCTCGCGCGCACCGATCCCCTGGCCCCGCGACGGCGGGCCGACGGATGGCATTGCGGCGCCGCTTCGTCACGTCGGCCTCTACGCCTATCGCGCCGCCTTCCTGCAACGCTATCCTCGGCTTGCACCGGGCCCGCTCGAGGCCATCGAGCAGCTCGAGCAGCTGCGCGTGCTCTGGCATGGCGAGCGCATCGCGGTGCACGTGAGCACGGGCGAGCCGGGGCTCGGCATCGACACCCCGGAGGATCTCGAAGCGGCGCGCGCTCGTTTCGCCGCGCGCGGTGGCGCGGGTTTTGCCTGAGCGAAGGTCGCCCGGCGCCGATCGCTCGCCCGCCTATGATGGCTTCTTCTTCGTCCGCCCCGAGACCCGACAACGCCCATGAGACTCATCCTGTTGGGAGCGCCCGGCGCGGGCAAGGGAACGCAGGCCGCGGTGATCTGCAAGCGCTTCGGCATTCCGCAGATCTCTACCGGCGACATGCTTCGCTCGGCGGTCAACGCCGGCACGCCGCTCGGCCTCGAGGCGAAGAAGGTGATGGATTCCGGCGCGCTGGTGGGCGACGACATCGTCATCGGCCTGGTCAAGGAGCGCATCAAGCAGCCCGACTGCGCGGCCGGATTCCTGTTCGACGGCTTTCCGCGCACCATCCCGCAGGCCGATGCGATGAAGGCAGCCGGCGTGCATCTCGACTACGTGCTCGAGATCGACGTTCCCGACAGCGCCATCGTCGAGCGCATGAGCGGCAGGCGGGTGCACGTCGCTTCCGGTCGCACCTATCACCTGCGCTTCAATCCGCCCAAGGTCGCGGGCCACGACGACGTTACCGGCGAAGAGCTGATCCAGCGCGTCGACGATCTCGAAGAGACGGTGACCAAGCGGCTCGAGGTCTACGCGCGGCAGACGCGCCCGCTCGTCGAGTACTACCAGCGCTGGGCCGCATCGGGCGAGCCCGGTACGCCGGTCTATCGCCGCATCAGCGGCATCGGCAGTGTCGAGGACATCAGCGCGCGGGCGCTGGCGGCATTGGCCTGACGGAAAGGAAAGCGAACGTGGAGATCGAGGGCAAGGTATTCATCGTCACCGGCGGCGCTTCGGGCCTCGGCGAGGGCACGGCGCGGATGCTCGCGGCGCACGGCGGCAAGGTCGTCGTCGCCGACCTGCAGGCCGATCGCGGCCAGAAAGTCGCCGCGGAGATCGGCGGCGCTTTCGTGCGTTGCGACGTAAGCCAGGAGGCCGACGGCCAACAGGCGGTGGCGACGGCGCTCGTGCTCGGCAAGCTGGTCGGGCTCGTCAACTGCGCCGGCATCGCCTTGGGGCTAAAGACGGTCGGCAAGGACGGCGCGCATCCGCTCGCTTCGTTCACGAAGACGATCACCGTCAACCTGATCGGCAGCTTCAACATGATCCGCCTCGCCGCCGAGGCGATGTGCAAGAACGAACCCGAGCCGACCGGCGAGCGCGGCGTGCTCATCTCGACCGCGAGCGTTGCCGCCTACGACGGCCAGATGGGACAAGCCGCGTACTCCGCGTCGAAGGGCGGCATCGTCGGCATGACCTTGCCGATCGCCCGCGACCTGGCCCGCAATGGCATCCGCAACATGACGATCGCGCCGGGCATCTTCGGCACGCCGATGATGTTCTCGATGCCTGCCGAATTGCAGCAGGCACTCGCCGCGAGCGTGCCCTTCCCGAGCCGCCTGGGCACGCCCGAGGACTACGCCAAGCTCGTGCACCAGATCGTCACCAACGAGATGCTCAACGGCGAAGTGATCCGCCTCGACGGCGCGATCAGATTGCCGCCCAGGTAGGGCGGCAATCTGATCGCGCTACGCGCGCTCCCGGATGGCTCCCTCCCCGCTTCGCTCCCCTCCCTCCGAGAGGGAGGTGCCGGCCCCTTCGGGGCCGCTCTTTCCTCAGGCCCTTTTCAGGAGCTACGGCGGGCGTAGAGCGCCCAGAGGCGCGCCAGGTCGGCGGTGCCGTCGGCGCCTTGCACAGTCTTGAAGGTGGCCAGCGCCTTGGCCTTTTCGCCGGCGGCGAGCTGGGCGATGCCGAGGTGCAGCTTGGCGTCTTCGGGACGCTTCAGGCTGTTCCTGGCGATGCCTTGCTGGATCAGGCCGACGCCCTTGGCGGCCTGGCCGCTGTAGACGTTGTTCATGCCGACGGCGATGAGCGCATCGCCCGTTTTCGCTGCCGTGGCTGCCGTCTCGTCGGCAGCGCGCGAGGCGGTGTCTTCGGCCAGGCGCTTGACGACCAGCTCGCGCAGGCGCTTGTGCCGCTCGGCTTCCGGGCCGGCGCCGAGCACGCCGGCGGCGAATCCTTTGTCGACCACCTGCTTGCTCTCGCTCGGCAGGTCGGCCTGCAGCGCGAGCTGCGCCATCTCCATGAAATCGGCCGGTGCCGTCATGCCGCCGGTGGCCAGCGAAAGGCGGTAGGCGTCGAGCGACAGGCGATCGGAGAACGTCGACTTGCGCTGCATCCGGCTCATCAGGTCGACCCAATACTCCTTCTTCGGGTAGTAGGTGACGAGCTTTTCCATCGCGTAGACATAGGCGTTGTTGTCGCCCAGCCGAGTCGCCGCGTTGAGCAACAGCTTGAGGCGGTCTTCGGCGGGCGGCGAGCCGCTCCGCTCGGCGCCCTGGATCTCGGCCGTCAATTCCTTGGCGGCGCCGGAGAAGTCGCCGCTCAGGTACTGGCTCTGGATCAGCATGGTGCGGATCGCAGGGCTCGTCCCGCCCTCGCGGAAGTAGCGCTGGCTCCACTGCATCGCCTTGGCGTACTGCTGGGCCCGGTAGTAGCCGACGGCGATCGATTCGACCATGCGCAGCTTGTCCGGGCCGGACATGCGTCCGCTGATCGCATCCATCGAACGCGCCGCCGCTTCCATGTCGCCGGCGCCCGCCGCGGCAGACATTCGCATGCGCTCGATCAGGTAGGTTTCATTGGCGTTGCGGGGCCCCGCCGCCTCGGCCTCGCGGACCTTCCCCAATGCTTCCTTGAAGCGCTGCGCCTTGATCATCTCCTGCGCCGCCTGCAGCGGCTTGCCGATCTCGGGCCGCACCGACTCCTGCGCCCCTGCCAGGCCCGACGCGGAAAGCGCCGCGACCAGCAGCGCCGCCGACGCCGCCCGCACAACGAGCCGGCTACTTGACGAACTGTTCATTGCCGACCATTCCGAGCTTGGTCACGCCCAGGTGCTGCGCCGAAGCGAGCACCGCGGCGACCGACTTGTATTCGACCAGCTTGTTCGGTCGGATGTGCACTTCCGCCTGGTCGGCCTCGGCCGCCACTTGCGACAGCCGCGACTCGAGCACGCCCCGGTTCGGAACGGCCTCGCCGTTCCACAACACGGTGCCGTCGAAGTCGATGTCGATCGTCACGACCACCGGCTCCTTGAGCGGCGGCGGCGGCTTGCCGACCGGCATGTTCAGGTTGACCGAATGCAACTGCACCGGGATCGTGATGATGAGCATGATGATCAGCACCAGCATGACGTCGATCAGCGGCGTGGTGTTGATGTCCATCATCACGTCGGGTTCGCCGCCGCTGTTGGAGCCTACGTTCATTGCCATGGTGAGCCCTGTTCAGCCTTTGGCCGGCGGTTCGGTGATGAAGCTCACCTTCTGGATCGCGGCGCGCGTGCACTGGAAGAGCACGCGGCCGATCGACTCGTAGCGCGCCTTCTCGTCGCCGCGGATGTGCACCTCGGGCTGCGGCGTCAGCACCGCGACCTTGGACAGCCGCAGGAACAGCGCGTCGGTGTCCGGAACAAGCGTCTGGTTCCAGAAGATGTCGCCGTCCTTGTTGACCGAGATCTCGATGTTTTCCGGCTTGGTCTGCCGGGCGATGTTGGTTTCCTTCGGCAGGCTGACGGCGACCGTGTGAGTGACGACCGGAATCGTGATCAGGAAGATGATCAGCAGCACCAGCATCACGTCGACGAGCGGCGTGGTGTTGATCGTGGAGACGACTTCGTCCTCTTCGCTGCTAGAACCGACGTTCATGGCCATGGCGGGCTCCGGTGACGTCGTTCGATCAGCGCGCGGCGGTCGAGCCCATGCGCGCACCCATCAGCACGCCGTGCAGGTCGGCGCCGAAGCGGCGCACCGCTTCCATCGTCACCTTGTTGCGGCGCACCAGCCAGTTGTAGCCAAGCACTGCCGGCACGGCGACGAACAGGCCGAAGGCGGTCATGATCAGCGCCTCGCCCACCGGGCCGGCCACCTTGTCGATCGACGCCTGGCCGGCGATGCCGATCGCCGTCAGTGCGTTGTAGATGCCCCAGACCGTGCCGAACAGGCCGATGAAGGGCGCCGTCGACCCGACCGTAGCCAGGAAGGCCAGGCCGTCCTGCAGGCGGCTGTTGACGTCGTCGAGGCTGCGCTGCACGTTCATCGAGACCCAAGAGTTGTGGTCGATGTTTTCGGTCAGGGCGCCCTCGTGATGTTCGCTCGCCTCGAGGCCGGAGTCGGCGATGAAGCGGAACGCCGAGCCCGCCTTCAGGCCCTTGGCGGCCTCGCCGATCGTCTTCGCCTTGAAGAACTTGCCGGTCACCTTCTTCGCCTCGCCCGACAGTTGCAGGCTCTCGTAGAGCTTGGTGACGAGGATGTACCAGCTGCCCATGCTCATCAGCGTGAGGATGAGCAGTGTGCCGCGCGCGACCCAGTCGCCCGAGGAGATCGTGTGGCCGAGGCTGTAGGGGTTTTCGACCGTTTCC
>JANXXS010000023.1 GCA_025350505.1 Burkholderiales bacterium | reverse complement strand
GTTCTTCTCGAACAGGCCTTTGGCCACGTCGGGCTTGAACTGGTCGTCGCTCACCAGCACCTCGGCCGGCAGGCCGCCGAGCTTGCCGCCGTTCAGCTTGACCGCGAGCAGGAAGCCGTCGCGGATGTCGACGCCGAGCGCGGCCGAGGGCCCGGAGAGCGTGCTGACGAAGCCGACCTTGACCTTGTCGGCGGCTTGCGCGGGCCACACGGCCGACCCGAGGCCGGCGAGCAGGACGGCAGCGACCGCGGGGCGGCAATAGCGCGTGGACATGGCGGGTGACCTTTCGAATCGAGCGTTGCGGCGCACGCCGCAGACTGGCGAAGATTGTAGGGACCGGCCTTCGAGCAGCAATCGGCGATCGCTATATTGGGAAGACGGCAGCACGGCGTTGCCCGTCACCGTTTCATTCAGGCAAGCACCTCATGCGAAATTCCTTCGTCCGCTTCGTGTTCGCCGGCGCCCTCCTCGCCGCCAGCCTCGTCGCGCAAGCGCAGCCCTTCGACGGCTGTCCCTCGCCGGCGATCGGCGCCGCCTTCGACGACTTCGGCAAGACCGGCCGCATGCAGCCGGCGCTCGGACGCTGGCTCGGCGATGCCGATGCGCAGCGCATCGCCCCCTGGAAGGCCTTCGACGACGCCTACTTCGTCGGCGCCTGCTGGGTGTCGGCCTGGCTGCTGCCGACGCCTCAGGGCCACTTCCTCATCGACACGCTGCACGAGCCGCACACCGCGGAGCTGCTCGCCAACGTCCGCAAGGCCGGCTTCGATCCTCAGGACATCCGCTACGTCTTCATCACCCACGGCCACTTCGACCACGCCGGCGGTGCGGCGCGTCTCAAGCGGGAGCTGAAGAATGCGCGCTTCGTCATGACCGAGACCGGTTGGGCCGAAGCCATCGCCTCGGCCAACGCCATGGCCGGAAAACCCGGTGCCTGGGAGATGATCCCGCGCGACATCGTCGCCAAGGACGGCGACTCCTGGACGCTCGGTGGCCGCACCGTCACCTTGCTGGAGACGCCGGGTCACACCCTGGGCACGGCCTCCTACCTCTACGACGTGCACGACGGAGCGCGTGCCTATCGTGCCGTGACGGTGGGCGGCCTCGGCCTGAGCGCGATCCAGAACGCGCGCCAGGTCGAGCTCTACATCGACAGCGTGGAAAGGCTCGACCGCCTGGCCGCGAGCGCGACACGGCCGGTCGAAGTGCATCTGACGACGCATCCGTTCGCCACAGGCCTCATGGAGCAGCGCTCCGTTCTCGCGCAACGCAAGAGCGGCGATGCCCATCCCCTCGTCGACGCCGCCGGGCTGCACAAGCAGCTCGAGGCGCTCGAGAGCGGCGCGAAGGAGCGGCTCGTCATCGAGCAGGCGAAGGACAAGAAATAGGCGACGTTGTCAGACCCAGATCTGCAGGACGTAGTCGAACGAGGCCTGGCTGTTGAAGAGGTCGACGCGTTGCAGCGCGATGCGCAGCACGCCGTCGTCGCCGCGCAGCAGCGTGTGCGTGTAGCGGCCACCGAAGTGGCGGATCGCGTCGCGGCGCAGCTCCATCATGTGAAAGCGCGAGCGCACGACGATCGAGGAGCCCTTCATCGACTCGATCGCGACGTGGCTGACCAGATGGTTGGTCTCCCACTGCGGCGCCTGCGACCA
The DNA here is from genome assembly GCA_025350505.1 of Burkholderiales bacterium. Taxonomy (GTDB): domain Bacteria; phylum Pseudomonadota; class Gammaproteobacteria; order Burkholderiales; family Burkholderiaceae_C; genus Schlegelella_A. Next base: position 520 of record JANXXS010000023.1, on the reverse strand, counting down.
GGCGTTCGGGTGCGAGACGCGGCCCTTCCTGATCTCCATCATCAGCTTGTCCTCGATGAAGATCGAGGGCGAACTTTCCCATTCGGTCTGCTCGGGCGCCACCGGCATCCAGTACACGCCCTCGGGCGCGAACAGGTCGATCCAGGCCTGCCAGTGCTTGGCGTCGAGCAGCTCGGCCTGCAGGTAGAGAAACTGCTCGACCTCGCGATGCAGGTCGGGCGAGGCGAGCGTTTCCGGCCGCGGCAACGGCCGCGGCTCGGTGGGCTGGCCGGCGAGGGTCGCGCGGGGCGAGTGGCTCGGCTCGATGCGCTGCGCACCGGTCGCCGGGCCGGCAGTCTCGCCGTCGATAACGACGTCCTGCGCCAGCAGGCGGCCCATGTCGGCGCCTGCGCTGGGAATGGTCTTGGCATCGGTGCTCACGACGCGTCTCCCTGCATGTACTTCGACCAGGCCTGGAACTGGCTGCGCATCACCACCTCCGACGTGCCGTGGTTCGAGTACGAGACGCCGTTCTCGACGC